>NZ_JBQFYZ010000022.1:0-48501 GCF_056541905.1 Ruegeria sp. AF5 | reverse complement strand
ATAAAAGCTCTCACCGACAAGCCGGCCCATATAGCCCGATCGCCACTTGTTCCAGGCGCGCTTCATCATTGCGTTCTCCAAATCCGTGAAACGGTGCGCACGCCCAGATACCCCATATCCCGCCGCGCCTAAAGGGCTGATGCTACCCTGCGGCAGACCAACCCATCCCAACATCCAAACACGCTAAATAAGACCTCACCACCAAACCCACAACCAAAACCAAAAAACTCAATCAAGCCAATACCGCAATTGAACGGCTAATGGTTCAGCAGGTTCTTGAGGTATTCGCCGTAGTCGTTTTTGCCGAATCTTTGGGCGCGGGCTTCGAGGTCCTGGTCGCTGATCCAGCCCAGCGTATGGGCGATTTCGTCGGGTGATCCGGTTTGCAGGCCTTGCCTGTCCTGAAGCGTGCGCACGAAGTTTCCGGCGTCCAGCAGGCTTGCATGGGTTCCGGTATCCAGCCAGGCATAACCGCGTCCCATGCGGTTGACGCTGAGCAACCCGGCCTCAAGGTACATTTCAAGCAAGGTGACAATCTCAAGCTCGCCGCGTGCAGACGGTTTTACGGCGCGGGCCCGTTCAGGGGCAGAGCCGTCCAGAAAGTACAGCCCGGTCACGGCGTAGTTCGATGGCGGCACTTGAGGTTTCTCGACAATCTGGGTGACGGCGCCAGCCTCGTCATAGGCCACGACCCCGTAGCGTTCGGGATCAGCGACCCGATAGCCGAAAACGGTGCCTCCCGTCTCTTTGGCGTCTGCCGATTGCAGGATCTCGGGCAGGCCGTGCCCGAAGAAAATGTTGTCGCCCAGCACCATGGCCGAGGGGGCACCATCCAGAAAGTCTTCTGCCAGAATATAGGCTTGCGCTAACCCGTCAGGAGAAGGTTGAACAATCCAGGTCAGGGACAGGCCCCATTGGCTTCCGTCACCCAACAGGCGCTGAAACTGCTCCTGGTCCTGCGGCGTCGTGATCATCGCGATGTCGCGGATCCCGGCCAGCATCAGCACCGAAAGGGGGTAATAGATCATCGGCTTGTCATAGATGGGCAAAAGCTGTTTCGAGACGCCCATCGTGATCGGATAAAGTCGGGTGCCTGACCCGCCTGCCAGAATGATACCTTTGCGTTTCTTGCCGTTCCGGGTCGTCATGTGCCGAGTTCTCCAAGGTCTTCAAGTATGCTATGCAGGCCCGCCTTCCAATCCGGACGGGGCACGCCCAGTTCCGTTGTCAGTGTCGTGCAGTCCAGGCGGCTGTTCAGGGGGCGTTTCGCGGGGGTCGGGTATGCGCTGGACGGGATGTCTTCGACATTGCAGTCAATACCGGCCTGATCGAAGATCTCGCGCGCAAAATCGGCCCAGCTGACATCAGGGCCACCGCTGCAATGGTAAATTCCGGTCTTTTCATCCGGGTTTGTCAAAAGGGCACGGGCCGCGCCGATACAGGCCCCGGCCAGTGCCGATGCCGGGGTTGGACCGCCAATCTGGTCTGCGACGATCGTCAGGTGGTCACGCTCTTTGCCGAGGCGCAGCATGGTTTTGACGAAGTTATGTCCATGTGACGACACCACCCAAGAGGTTCGTATGATGGCATGGGGTCCGCCCGCCGCAATCACACCGGCCTCACCCGCCAGCTTGGTGCGTCCATAGGCGCCCAGCGGGCCGGTCGCGTGGTTGGGTAAGAACGGGGCCGTGCCCGCCCCGTCAAACACATAATCTGTCGAGACCTGAACAAACGGCAATCCGCGCCCGGCCGCAGCTTTGGCCAGCGCCGTGGGCGTGGTTCCGTTGATCAGCAGGGCAAGGTCTTCCTCCGCCTCGGCCTTGTCGACGGCGGTATATGCGGCGGCGTTGATCACCGCATCCGCATCGGTGTTGCGAACCAGGGCCGCGCACCCTTCGGGATCGGTAAAATCCGCCTTGTCGCGCCCAAGCGCTTCAACCGAGATTTCCCCGCCACACCAGATCAGTTCCCGGCCCAGCTGACCGGTCGCCCCGAAGACCAGAAGTTTCACGCGCTGACCCCCAGCCGTTCGCCAACGCCGGACCGGTTCTGTAAAGACCGCCACCACTCTTCATTGTTCAGGTACCATTCAACCGTTCTGCGCAGACCCTCCTCTACCGTCACGGACGGGCGCCAGTTCATTTCGTTGCGCATCCGCGAGGGATCGATGGCGTAACGCGCATCATGCCCGGGGCGGTCTGTGACAAAGGTGATCTGGTCCGCATAGAGCCCCTGCGGTTTCGGGCGCAGGTCGTCCAGGATCGCGCACAGCGTCTGCACCAGTTCCAGATTGCTGCGCTCGTTCTCGCCACCGATGTTATAGGACCGGCCGACAGTCCCCTTTTGCACCACCAGCAAAAGTGCGTCGGCGTGATCCTCGACATACAGCCAGTCGCGGACATTCGAGCCGTCGCCATAGATCGGCAGCGCCTTGCCCGCGATTGCGTTCAGGATCACAACAGGGATCAGCTTTTCAGGGAAATGATAGGGCCCGTAATTGTTCGAACAGTTGGTCAGCACCACCGGCAGGCCATAGGTCTCGTGCCAGGCCCGGACCAGATGATCGCTGGAGGCTTTCGACGCGGAATAGGGTGACCGCGGATCATAGGGGGTATCCTCGGTGAACTGTCCGGTGGGTCCCAGGCTGCCAAAGACTTCATCGGTCGAGATATGGTGGAACCTGAAAGTGTCCGGTTTTCCTTGTCCGGCCCAATAGCTGCGCGCCGCCTCCAGCATGTTGTATGTGCCCAGGACATTGGTTTCGATGAAAGCCCCCGGCCCGTCGATGGACCGGTCAACATGGGATTCTGCCGCCAGGTGCATCACCGCATCAGGCGCATGTTCGGCAAACACCGCCTTCAGGGCTGCAGGGTCGCGGATATCTGCGTGAACAAAGGCATAGTTCGGGTTCTCTGCAACCTCGGCAACATTGTCGAGGCAGGCCGCATAGGTCAGCGCATCAAGGTTCACGACCTGATGTCCGTCCGCAATGGCACGCCGCACGACCGCGGACCCGATGAAACCCGCACCACCTGTCACCAACAGTTTCATATTCTATCCTTCGTAAACAAACGGGCTGTCAAAATCAGCCAGCGCAGGCGCAATCCTGTCCTTGTCGCTCAGCACCGGGTTCCCCTGCAAGGGCCAATCAATACCACAGCTGTCCCAGCGCACACCCCCATCGGCATCCGCATTGTAAAAGCTGGTACATTTGTAGCAGATTTCGGTGTCGGGCTCTAACGTCACAAAACCATGGGCAAAACCCGCCGGCACCCAAAGCTGTCGCCCGTTCTCAAAGCTGAGCTCGATGCCGAAAGATTGCCCATAGGTCGGCGATCCCTTGCGGATATCGACAGCGACATCATAAAGCGCCCCCCGGCCCGCCCGAACCAATTTGCCCTGCGCATGCGGAGGCGCCTGAAAATGCAGGCCGCGCAATGTCCCCACCGCGGACGACAACGAATGGTTGTCCTGCACAAACTCCGGCAACACAACCCCAGCCTCCTCCAGCCGCGCCTTGTTCCAGCTTTCGGAAAAAAACCCGCGCAAATCCCCATGCCGCTGCGGGCGAATAACCAACACACCCGACAACCCCGTCTGCTCAATCTCCATAACACCTAACCTTAACCACCTGTTGCCTGTGTTGGGCGAGTATTGTCAGGCTGGGTTTCAATGCAAGGGTGTTGCGCAATTTGCTGCTCAGATGACCGCAGCCGGAGATGGCGGCTCGCTGCCTTCCTGCTCCCTCACCCCACTACGTCACCTGCTGGTTCAGCATCTCAAGCACGGCGTCGCGTTCCGACAGAACCAGCAGCAGGGCTAGATCGCCCGGTTCCACCTGTTTCAGGATCATCGCGGCAGCCTCGGACGGGGATGCGGCCCTTTGGATCTGGGTCTTGTCATATCCTTGTTCCAGAGCCGACTTTTCAATCAGGTCCGGTATCTCTCCCAAAGCGCGACCCCGTAGGTACCCTTCCAGTTCAGCAGCAACGACCACGTCGGGTTGGAAATTCAAGGCGGTTGCGGTGACGTCGCGAATGTCCTGGTCCGAGCGGTCTCCGGCATGGCTGAGCATGATGAACCGCCGTTTTGCCGGCAAGGCCGACAGCGCATCGCACACGGCAGAAATCGAATGCGGATTATGCGCGAAATCCACGAAAACCTGAGCGCCGTTGTGCTGGAATTCGTTGCAGCGACCCGGATTGTCCTTGGCATCCGGTTTGAACCCGGCCAACCCATGCCGCACCGCTTCAAGCGGCAGTTTCAAAGCCAGCGCAAGGCACATAGCCGCCAGAGCGTTCAGGATGTTGTATTTCGCGACCCCGCCCATGGTCAGGGGCACGACGGACACGGCAATGACCGTATGCTCGGACCGGCCGTCGAAAAAGACGATATTGCCCTGCGAGACATAGGCGCAGCATGTTCCCGCGTCGCGCGCCCGACGGATCAGATCATTCCCGGCATCCAGTGAAAACCACCAGATATTTGCCGCCGTGTTTTCGGCCTCGGCACGGACAAAAGGATCATCGGCATTCAGGGCCAGAACGCCGCCCTTGGTCAGTGTCCGGTGCACGGCGAATTTCGCCTGAGCCAGCTCGGGCACCGTGTTGACGCCGTATTGCCCCAGATGATCGTTCGCCACGTTGGTGACAGTGGCGGCCATGGCCGCACGCGTCGGCAGGCCGCGACGCAGGATACCCCCACGGGCCACTTCAAGGCAGCCGATTTCAAGCCGCTTGTCGCGCAGCAACATCCGCCCTCCGCCGGGGCCGGAATAGTCGCCGCGATCCAGAATATCGTCGCCCACCCGCACAAACTCGGTCGAGGTCAGCCCTGCGACCTTGCCCGAGGCGCGGGCGATCGCCTCCAGCAACCGGGTCGTGGTGGTCTTGCCATTGGTTCCGGTGATGAAGGCGACGGGGATGTTGTGAAAGGCGGGCCAGTCCACGTCATCCGGGGCGGGCAACGCGTCGACAGGCCAGGTTTGGCTGCCGATTCCATGCCCGATGGAAATCTCATCATCGTCGCACAGGATATCCACACCATGCGCGTTGGCTGCCGCGATCAGGGCGATCAGCGCAGGATTGGCCTCCTTCGCCATGACGCCTTTGACGTCCCGGATCATCTGATCAAAATCGCCCGGCGTGGCCTCCAGCAACTCTGCCGCACAGAAATGCCAGGCGGTCTGCGCCGCAAAGATCGCGGAATAAAGCTGATCCATCGGTGCCGAGATTGCCAGATTGACACCGCCGGTAAAGGTACGGTGGGTCAGCGCCTGATCCTGCCAGCCAAGCGCATCCAGAACGCACCGGGCATGTTTTTCCCACACTGCAATGACCTGCGCGGGGTCGATAACAGTGAAAAACACATCCATCACCGCGCCGGGGTGATCCCATAACAGGCCGGGGCCGGTCAGTCGCCGCGCGTCATCCACCTGAATATGATCAGCGGTCGCGCTTTCGATGGTCAGCGCGGTTTCAAGCTCTTCGATCCGGTCCATTCCGGTACCTCCGCTCAATCCGCGTCTTCGCTGATTTCACGCGCCAGTCTTACACCGCGTTCGTCCCGGATCAGGTTCTGATCGCTGTCGAACATGTCCTCGAACGTGGTGTCGGCAGGGCTGGTCCTGGGTGCTGCCTCGGTTTCAGAGGTTTCTCCATCGGAGTTGAAGTAGATGATCTGTTTCCAGCAGCGTGTGGTGTCATCTCCGAAGATCACCAGCAGATCGCCCGGTGCCGCCATCTCCAGCGCTGTGGTTACGGCCTCAACCTCATCCGGGATGATCGAGATTGCCTCATCCGGCGTCCCGCAATCGATCAGGGCCTGCCGCATCATTTGCGGCACCTCGTCATGCCCGCGACCCCGGCGGCGGTCATCGGCCTTGCAGATGAAGTGGTCAAAATGCCCGGCCAGCGCTGCGGCCCCATCAACAATGTCTTCATCGCGCCGATCACCGGGCATCGCAACAACGCACAGCCTGCGGCCCTTGACTTCCAACTGATCGGCCAAAGCGGCCATCGCCTTCAGCGCGGCAGGGTTGTGGCCGTAATCAAGGATCACCTTGAAGGGATGTTCATCATAGACATTCATCCGCCCCGGTGCCTGGAAATAACTTGTGTCGAAAGTGCGCAGTCCATGCCGGATATTGTCCAGATCGACCCCAAAGCTATAGGCCATCGCCGCTGCGACCATGGCGTTTTGCACGTTGAATATCGCCTTGCCTTCAAGCGTGGCGGGGATCAGATGCGACCACAGAACCGGGATGTGAAGCCCTTTGTCATAGATGGTCAGCATGTCGCCATTCATGCCTTTTTCCAGCACGATGGCCTTGCCCCCTGTCTTGATATGTTCCTTGACCAGACTGTGACCGGGGTTGGTCGTGACATAGAAGATCTGATCCGCCCCGGCGTAATCGGCCATCTTCAGACAATTGATGTCGTCAGCGTTCAGAACGGCCGTATCGGTTGCGCTTTCCACTACCACCCGTTTGACGACGGCCAGTTCCTCGACCGTATTGATCCCGCCCAGGCCCAGATGATCTGCCGAGACGTTCAGACAGGCCGCCACGTTCGAGCGTTGATAGCCCAGACCCGAGCGCACCAGCCCGCCCCGCGCGGTTTCCATCACTGCAAAATCGACCATCGGATCACGCAGGACGATCTGTGCCGATTTCGGGCCGGTCATGTCCCCCTTGACGCTCAACTTGCCATCCACATAGACGCCGTCGGTCGAGGTCATGCCAACGATCTTGCCACTGGTTTTCATGATATGACCCAGCATCCGCGACGTTGTCGTCTTGCCGTTGGTGCCGGTGATGGCTGCAATCGGGATGCGGGTCTGTTCATTGGCAGGGAACAGCATGTCGATGACCTTGCCCGCCACATCGCGCGGCTGACCTTCGGACGGGGCCACATGCATCCGGAAACCGGGGGCCGCATTTACTTCGACAATCGCGCCACCGATATCCTTGTAGGATTTGGTAATATCGTCGATCAGGAAATCGACACCGCCCACATCCAGCCCGACGGCCATGATGGCGCGTTCGGCCATGTCGCGGTTGTCGGGATGCACCACGTCGGTCAGATCGATGGCGGTGCCACCGGTTGACAGGTTTGCGGTCGAGCGCAGATAGAAAACCTCACCCTCGGGCAGGACAGTGTCTTCCGTCACGCCCGCATTCTCCATCAGGCGGTTAGCCTGATTGTCCAGCTCGAGCCTGGTCAGCACTTTTTCGTGCCCGATGCCCCGGCGTGGGTCCTGGTTCACCATGTCGACCAGTTCGGCAATCGTATGGGTTCCGTCGCCTATTACATGGCCGGGGACGCGTTTGGCCACCGCAACCAGCTTGTCGTTCACGACCAGCATCCGGTGATCAAAGCCGGTGATGAAGCTCTCGACCAGAATGGCGCGGCTGCGCGAATGCTCCTTGGCCTCGGCAAAACCCGCCTCGACCTCGGCATCGGAATTCAGATTGATCGAAACGCCGCGCCCATGGTTGGCGTCCAACGGTTTGACCACCACCGGAAACCCGATCCGGGCTGCCGCGCGTACGGCCTCGCGGGCCGAATAGACCATGCGCTGCTGCGGAACCGGCAGGCCAAGATCGTTCAGCAGATTATGGGTGTCTTCCTTGTCACAGGATATCTCGACCGAGATATGCTTGGTCTCGGACGTAATTGTCGCCTGAATGCGTTTCTGAAACTTGCCGTGTCCAAATTGCACAAGCGAGCCGGAATTCAGCCTGATCCACGGAATGTCGCGTTCCTGCGCCGCCTTGACCAGCGATCCGGTCGATGGGCCAAATTCCTTGCGTTGCGCCCGCAGCACAAAGCTGCGCAGTTCTTCATCCCAGTTGAAGTCCGGGTCGAATTCGTAATCCACCTGATCTTTCAGGGATTGCGGCAGCAGGTGCATCAGTAACCGCATCGCCAGATTGCCCGCATCCAGACCGACGTCGCGCTGGCGGTATTCATAGACCATATTGTACTGGCCCGGCTCACCTGTGCCGCGCGTACGTCCAAAGGTCACGTCGGACCCGGCCACGTTCTGAACTTCGATGGCGCAATGTTCCAGCACATGTCCCAGCCAGGTGCCTTCATCCTCGCGCAGGCGGCGGATAAAGCCGCCGGGTTCGCGATAGGAACAGCCGTGTTCCGCCAGACCGGGAAGCGCCTTGATCAAGGCGTCAATAAACTCGGAACCAATTTTTGCCGAGGGCCACTCTTCCAGAACACCCAGATCGATGACGTGGCGAATGACCGGAAAACTTGCCCAGACATTCGGGCCGACAAAGACATTGGTCGAGATTATTTTCATGAGGCTCCCCGTTGGTTAGCTTTTTGTTTTCCCCCCGCTGGCGGCCTCTTGACCGGACATGTCCGGCAATGTGCAGAACGCCAAATGCTCATCCGGCGGAAAAGCCTGGCGAGCCGTCAGATCATAACGGCACCCTTCGCCCAGAACGTCAAGCCGAAGTCCAAGCAGGCTCAGCGCTTCGCCGCGGCGCGCGTCCCACATCGATGAATGGGTCAGATGACTGGCGTCCACGACGGTAACCGATCCGCTGCCCACGACTTCAAGGACATTATCGGGTCCGATGAAGGCTGCCGTGTCTTCGTCGATACCCAGTCCGATCAAAAAAGGGTTGAAAGATGAAGCGGTTAGCAAACGTCCCAGCCGATTGCGCTGTGTGAAGTGCTGGTCGATGATGACGGCGTTGGTCAAACCCATGCCCGGAGCCAGCGTGATATTGCCCTCAGCCGGGGCCGAGTTGCTGCTGCCCCCGGCCACCATATGTTCGGACATGATCGACGCCCCGGCTGAAGTGCCGGCAACCGGCACACCGGCCGCATTCCGGCGGCGTATTTTCTGCGCCACAAGCGTGCCACCCAGAATCGCCGACAGCCGCAGCTGGTTGCCACCGGTCATGAATATCCCTGTGGCGCGGTCCAGCATCTCGGCATAATCGGGATTGTCGCAATCGGCACGCCGCGAGATGGGCAGAAATTCGACTTTGCCTGCACCCAGTTCGGAAAAGATGCGATTGTAGTCCGGTCCGGTTTCTTCCAGCATCGAGGCTGTCGGGATCACGACAATATCGGCGTTCTCACCCCCTGAAAGCTCTACGAACTTGCGGTGAATCTGCATTTCCTTAACGCGGTCTTCGCCGCCGCCGATCGGGATGATGAACCCGCGCGGGGTTTCTGCATCAACGGGTGCAGGGCACATATCTTACTTACCTTCCGGTATGAAAGCAGCCAGCCATCGGGGCCACTTGGACGCTTAACCTGTTCATACATGCCGTGTCGGGCCATCTGACCTTATCGGACATGCCGTTCCCCCCAGCGACATCACATGCCGCACGGCAGGGATTTCGTCAAGAACCACCGGTTTTGTGCCTGCTTCAGCCTGCCTGGGCCAAACCTTTAACGACAAAAGCAATCCCCCCGAAACATCAAAGTTCCGGGGGGGGATCAGATTGTCCGTCAGTTTGCGCGCTGGTTCAGATGTCGAATTTGACACCCTGCGCCAGCGGGAGCTCTGCCGAGTAGTTCACAGTGTTGGTCTGGCGGCGCATATAGGCTTTCCACGCGTCCGAGCCGCTTTCGCGTCCGCCGCCGGTTTCCTTCTCGCCTCCGAATGCACCGCCGATCTCGGCACCCGAGGGGCCGATGTTGACGTTGGCAATACCGCAATCCGACCCCGCCGCAGTCAGGAACTGCTCGGCCTCGCGCATGTTCAGCGTGAACACACACGATGACAGCCCTTGCGGTACATCGTTTTGAAGCTGGATCGCATCGTCAAAGTCGTCATAGCCCATGACATAAAGGATCGGCGCGAAGGTTTCGGTTTTCACGACTGCGCTTTGGCCGGGCATTTCGACAATTGCGGGCTGCATATAGACCCCCGCAGGAAGCCCTTCGGTCACGCGCTCGCCGCCGAACACTGTGCCGCCTTCGGCCCTTGCGGCCTCCAGTGCAGCCGTCATGGCGGCACCCGATGCCTCATCCACCAGTGGCCCGATCAACGTGCCCTCAGACAGCGGATTGCCGATGGGCAAACCGGCATAAGCCTTTTTCAGGCGGCCCACCAGTTCCTCGCGGATCGAGTTGTGCACGATCAGACGGCGCAGCGTGGTGCAACGCTGACCGGCGGTCCCAACGGCCGAGAAGACAATGGCGCGCACGGCCATTTCCAGATCCGCCGAAGGGCCGACGATCATCGCGTTGTTTCCGCCCAGTTCCAGAATGCACTTGCCAAAGCGTGCCGCAACAATGGGCGCAACCGCACGACCCATACGTGTCGAACCCGTGGCCGAGATGATCGGAACATCTTCGCTGGCCACCAGCGCCTCGCCCAACTCCGCGCCACCGATCAGGACCTGAAGCAACCCTTCGGGGGCATCGCCAAACCGCACAAGCGCGCGTTCAAAGATCTTCTGGCAGGCCATCGCTGTCAGCGGGGTCTTCTCGGACGGTTTCCAGACCACCGGATCGCCACAAACCAGTGCCAAAGCGGCGTTCCACGACCAGACGGCAACCGGGAAATTGAAGGCCGAGATCACCCCGACTGGGCCCGCCGGATGCCAGGTTTCCATCATCCGGTGCCCCGGACGTTCCGATGCGATGGTCAGACCGTAAAGCTGACGCGACAGACCAACGGCAAAGTCGCAGATGTCGATCATCTCCTGCACTTCGCCCAGACCTTCGGACGTGATCTTGCCGGCCTCCCAGCTGACAAGCGCGCCCAGATCGTCCTTGGCGGCGCGCAGCTCTTCGCCCAACAGGCGGATCAGCTCGCCCCGACGCGGGGCCGGCACAACGCGCCACGCCTTGAACGCGGTTTTGGCGCGGGCAATGATCGCGTCCATTTCGGTGGCCCGAGTTTCGTGCACTTCGGCCAGCAGGCTGCCGTCAATCGGCGACGTCACTTTCAGGGTGCCGCCCTTCAATGCGGCACCCGTCAGATCCAGATTTGCAAGCGTGGTTTGGGCTGTCATTACGATGTCTTTCATATCTCAGGCCGCCTTGTTTTGCCGGGTCACGTCACCAGCACGATACAGCTGGCCAAATTCTGTTTTCAGGAAGTCGTTCAGTTTGACCTGTTCCTGCCGGACAAACCCTTTCGAAGGCAGCGTGCCGGTACGCATCAGGTCAACGACGCCCAGAATACCCGCAGCTGTGGTGACCTGAATGGCACTCCAGACCTGTCCGTTGATGGTGCGGGCAAAGCTTTTGTTGATCAGGGATTTCTCGCGCAGAACGCCATTGATCATACCCTTGGCCGTACAATAGACCAGCACCACGTCCTGATCGGTGCGGGGCAGGGCGGTCTCGAAGATCTCTTTCAGCAGATCGCGGCGGCGTTCCAGCCCCAGATCGTGCAGCAGCAGTTTCAGGATTTCACAATGGCCGGGATACCGGATCGTGCGATAAGACACGGCCCGCGCCTTGCCTTCCAGTGTTTCCGGCAGCGTGCCCAATCCGCCCGAGGTGTTGAAACACTCGTATTCCACACCATCGTGACCCAGAATCTCGTAATCTTCCAGCGGCGCGGTCTTGACCAGTTTGCCGTTCACAATGGCGTCGCATGGATTGCAGTACTCGTTGATCAACCCATCGGTCGACCAGGTCAGATTGTACTTCAGCGCGTTGGTCGGATAAAGCGGCAGCGCGCCCACCCGCATATGCAGGCTGTCCAGCTCATCGAACTCCGCTGCAAGCGCGGCTCCGGAGATACCCACAAAACCAGGTGCCAGACCACATTGCGGCATGAAAGCTGTCTCACTGCCTTCGGCCAGTTGGCGTACGGCCTCGGTGGCCGCAACGTCTTCGGTCAGGTCGAAATAATGCGCGCCCGCCTCTTTGGCGGCCTTGGCAATGTTCGGGGTCAGAAAGAACGGTGCCGCTGAAACCACGGCGTTAAACCCGGTCAGTTCCTTTGCCAGACTGTCCGCATCCCGGGCATCAATCTGTTTCGTGCCAATACCAAGCCTTGTGATATCACCCAGTGCTTTCAGGTCATGGTCGGCCACGGTCACTGTATAGTTTGGCGAGGCCCTCAGCAGCGTCGCGATCATCTGACCGATCTTGCCTGCCCCGATTACGCAAATATTCCAGGACATCAACGTCTCCGTAAATTTCTGTTCCTGATATTATGGTGCAGGGCTGGCCAGACATTTCATAGGCCGCAATTTGACGAAGTGATCGACTAATCCGACATTTTGCCGGATCAATTGTCATTATGGCGTAACCGCCGTCAGGGGTTGAAATCGGCAGGCACCCCGAAAGGAGGAGAGCCAATACCAGTGCCCGTCAGGGAATGCAGAAATGCGACAAGGGCGGCGATTTCCACATCCGAAAGCGTCACTGGCGCAATGTCGATCCTGCTGCGCTGGCGTTCCATTTCGAACCGGTCTTCCCACACCACGAAATCCGCTTTTTGCAGCCAGGGAACCTTGGGCAACGCAGCCATGTCGGGTTTCCATTTGGCAAGGCTGGTCTGTGGGTCAAGATGGTGACGGATCATGCTTTCGAGGTCCGCAAAAGCACCGTTATGCCCGTAGGGCGCGGTCAGGGCGACATTGCGCAGCATCGGCGTGCGAAAGCGATAGGCGTCTTCCAGACGGTTGCTTTCCGCCATCCGTCCAACGTCCCGCGCATATGGGTCCCATTGCCGGGTCCGGCCCGGCCCGAAAGGGGGCAAACCTAGCGCGTGAAACTCTTGGTCCGACATCAACGGACCCGCATGGCAGGTCGCGCATCGCGCATTGCCATAAAACAGGTTCATCCCGTCTTTCTGGACGTCTGACAGCGCATCCATGTCCCCGGCCAAGTACTGGTCGAACGGGCTGTCGGTGCTGCGCCATTCAATGGCCATGAAGGCCGCCAGCGCGTTGGCGATCTGGGTGATTGTGATTTCTTCGGTGGTCTCGATATCGTCAAAAGCCGCGACTATGGCAGGGCCATAGCGCGGATCGGTCCGCACGCGTTTGGCAAGGATCGGCCAGCCCTTGTCAATCCTGTCGTGAACCGCGCCGGTCACCTGATTTTCAGCGACATTACCGGCCATCTCGAATTGCGCGGTCAGCGGGAATAAAGCCTGCGCCGCCAGAAGCGAGTTCAATCCGCCGGGCAGCCATTCCTGTGCTGGCGAATTGAACCCGTTGCCATAGAGGTCCGAGATGCTCAGGCGGCCATCGTGGAAAACGGTATGGATGTCCTTGGCCCCGAGGTTCCACAACCCCGGCGCATTTCGGGGAATGCGTTTGCGGATCCTGTCCGCCCCGGTGCCCGGCGTGCGCTCCGGGCCAAGACCCTGTCCGCCTTCGCCGATCCCCAGGGACAACCCGTCAGAGGTGCCGAAATCGGGGTGATGGCAATGGGCGCATGAAATGTTCAGATTGCCTGACAGGATCGGATCGTAAAACAGTTGATGACCGATAGCGGCCTGTTCCATATCAAATGGGATAAAGTCATCATCTGTCAGCGGGCGCGGCAGGTCCTGTGCCACCGCGGCCCCCGCCCAAACGAGGACAATCGCCCAATGCGCCAGTTTCTCTTTACCCTTTGTTTTCTTGCGACCCCGGCTCTGGCTGAGCTGGAACAGGCCCGTGACATGATGGAGGCCGGAGAGTTTGAAGCCGCGCGCGCGGAACTGCTGCCCGCCGCCCGGTCGGGCAATGCCGAGGCCGAGGAACTGATTGGTGTGATGTACGGGCTGGGTCTTGGGGTCGAGCAGGACCATGAAAGGGCGTTTGAATGGTATCTGCGTGCCTCGATGAAGGGGCATCCGGGCGCACAGTCGGGGGTCGGCTGGTACTACGAACTGGGTCTGGGAATGCCCGCGCCCGATCTGGTGCGGGCCTATATGTGGTACACGCTCAGCGCCATTGGCGGCGATCCCGATGCGGCGATCAGCCTTGAGGAAGTGATCAAGAAAATGTCGCCGGAGCAGATCGAGAAGGCGCATGTTCTGGTCAACGACTACAAAGGGTGGATGTACCCGTTTCGATAAGGGCCGGGCCACAAGGCCCGACCCGTCCGTTCAGTTCAGGTCCGCATTGCGCGAGGCGTTCACATCCGCCTCAGCCGCCGCGACCGCTTCGGTCAGCGCGGCAAAGATTTCATCACCACGGGCAACATTGGTCTGGAACCAGTCATAGACAGGTGAAGCCGCGGCTTTGAACGCAGCCTTCTGCTCGGGTGTCGGGACATACAGGTCGCCGCCACCTGCGACGAAGTCCTCATAGGCCTGAATCGATTTGCGCTTGGGCGAGGCAAAAGTGGCCTGTTGCAGGGCGTAGAACCCATCGACAACGACCCGGCGCATATCTTCGGGCATCGCCTGGAACTTGGCGTTGTTCATCCACCACAGCGCACCCATATAGGCGTGCCCGTCCAGCGTGACATATTGCAGGCCGGCATCCGGGAACTTCATGCCCATGATGTCGGTGATGCCGTTCTTGGACCCCTCGACGACGCCGGTCTGGAAGCTGGTGAAAAGTTCCGGCCACGGGATCGGTGTAGGTGACGCGCCTAGTGCCTTGACCAGTTCCTGTGGCAGGTCGGCGACGACGGTACGGATTTTCAGACCTTCCATGTCGGCAGGCTCGGCCACCCGGTGTTTTGTATTGGCGAAGTTGCGCCAGCCGCCGGTGTTGCCGATGGTCATCAGGCGGATCGCGCCACCGGAATCCTCCAGCGCCATGTCGCGCATCTTGCGGGTGAAATCGCCCGACAGAACATGCTCGGCGATCCGGTCATCGGCCATCAGATAGGGCAGGTCCAGAACCTGCACATAGGGGAAGATGCCCGAGGCACCGCCCGAGGTAGAGATATAGATATCGATGGTGCCATCCGCCACGCCTTGTAGGCACTCTGCACCGTTCGAACACAGCTGGGTGCCGATGAACAGCTCAACCTCGATGGCGCCGTTCGACGCCGCCTCGACATAGTTCTTGAAAACGATCAGACCGTCGTAATCCTCGTCATTTTCGTTCGAATTGGCAGTGGCGCGCAGCGTATAGTCCGCAGCCACCGCAGCGACCGCAGACGCGGCCACAAGCGATGTGGCAATCGCCGCTGTTTTGATGAAGTTTCCGAGCATGCGTTTCCTCCCTGTGATACTCAGTCAGTTTGCAAATCCCGTTATCCTCGGGATCGTCATGGATAGTGCGGGGATGTAGGTGATCAGAAAGATCACGATGATTTCGACCGCCAGAAACGGCAGGATCGCCTTGGCGATCGTCTCGACCCGCTCCCGCGACACGGCGGCGGCCACGAACAGCACCAGCCCCATGGGGGGCGTTGCAAGGCCGACGGTCAGATTGACGCTCATGATGATGGCGAAATGGATCGGGTCTACGCCGAGGCCAGTGAAAATGGGACCAAGGATCGGGCCAAGGATGATGATCGCGGGGCCTGCGTCCAGAAACATACCGACGATAAACAACAACAGGTTGATCAGAAACAACAGGATCAGCGGATTTTCCGACAGGCTGAGGATCAACGAGGCCAATTGTTCCGGGGCATGGCTCAGGCTGACCACGGTCTTGAACGCCATTGCTGCGCCAACCAGCAGCAGCACCACAGCCGACGTCATACCTGCATTGCTCAGAACATCCGGAATTTCCCTCAGGGTCAGTGTACGCAGAACGAAAAATCCGATGATAAAGGCGTAGCCCACAGCAACAGCGGCGGCCTCGGTCGGAGTAAAGATGCCCCCCAGAATGCCGCCCAGAATGATCACGGGCGTCATCAGCGGGAAGAACGCCTTGAGGCTGGCTTTGCGCCGCTCATCCCATGTGTATTTCCGGCTGGCGACGGGAAAATCGTACTTGTCGGCCATGAACTTGATCATCACCATCAGGCCGACACCCACCATGATTCCGGGCACGATCCCCGCAAGGAACAAGGCGGCCACGCTTTCACCCATGACATAGGCATAGATGATCATGATGCCCGAGGGCGGGATGATTGGCCCGATGACCGAACTCGCGGCCGTAATGGCGGCGGCGAATTTTCGGGTGTATCCCTGTTTTTCCATCGCCGGGATCAGCATCGAACCCAGGGCGGATGTATCAGCCACCGCTGATCCCGAAAGGCCCGCGAACAGGATCGAGCTCAGAACGTTTACATGCGCCAGCCCGCCGCGCAGATGGCCCATCAGCGCCTGGCTGAATTCGACAAGGCGGATGGTGATGCCGCCGCGGTTCATCATTTCACCGGCCAGCATGAAGAACGGGATGGCCATCAGCGGGAAACTGTCCATGCCGTTGTAGACATTACGATAAAGCAGGGTGATGTCGTTCGTCTGTCCGTTCAGCCACAGCAAGATGCCGGGTGCCGCCAGAAGCGCGAAAAAGACCGGCAGGCCAATCAGCAGGAAAATCAGGAACGTAGGCAGGAACCAGATCAGCATCTATTCGGCCCCCACGGCTGCGTCGGGAATGTCCGGCAACAGATGCGCGCCGCCAAGCAGGGTGACCACGGAACGCAGGATAAGCTCGATATTGACCGAGATCAGCAGAATGATCCCCACCAGCAGCGAGGCCATCATCCAGCTGCGCGGAATGCGGTACCACTCGTCAAACCCAAGCGATGTCGGCAGGTACAGGGCGGCGGTTGCAAACCTGCCGCCAAAGCCCGTGACCTCGGACCAGCCGATTTTGACCGCAACCAAAAGCACGGCCAGCGAGATCAGTAGGAGGAACAGATTGAGTGACAGGCCGAGCATACGCGGCAGGAACCGTTGCAGCATGTCGATAGCTACAAAACCGCCGCGCCGAAAGGCCGTCGGTGCCATCAACCCGGTCATCCACAACATGCAGAACCGCGCGGCCTCATCCGGCCAGGGCAGGGCGTTGCCCAGAACGTATCGGAAGAACACCTGAATCAGGATTGCGATGACCATGAAAGCAATCGCAACGACGCCAACCGCGCGGCCCAGACGCAGCGCGGTTTCGTTCACGAATGCAACCGGCGCAAGCACCGATGCCAGTCCGCCCATGCGGATCCTCCCTTGTTCAGCCGCAGGTGTGTCCCGCGGTCGTCAGATCGCGCTTAGTGCTGCGCGAATTGGCCCATTTTCCCGGCGTAGAACGTCAGCGCGTCGCCGTCGCTCATGCTGGCCTTCAGGACTTTGCCCACCACGATCACGTGATCGCCCGCGTCGTGATAGGCATGTTGTTCGCATTCAAATCGTGCCAGGCAATCCGACAGCAGCGGGGTGCCGTTTGCACAGCGCTCATGCCGGATGTCGCGCAGTGCATGGGCATCTTTCGAGCATCCAAAACACAGCTCGGCCTGCGCCGACGATAACACATGCACCGTGAAATGCCGTGCCGCGCGAAAATAGGGGAACCGTCGCGAGTTGCGGTCGCCAGCCCACATGATCAGTGGCGGGTCCAGCGACAGTGACGAAAAGCTGTTGGCCGTGATGCAGATAGGGCCATCACCGCTGTCGCATGTCACGATGGTAACGCCGGTTGCAAACCGCCCAAAAGCATCCCGCAGGGTCCGGGTGTCGTCCTTGGTTGGCACAAAGGTGTGGGTCATGTTTCTTGAGATTGCGTTCATCATGCTACCTCATGCCCCAGCGCCGCCTCGTACAGGCGGAACCAGGTTTCGCGGTCAATTGTGACTTTCAGCGCGTCCGAGATGCGTTTGATACGGTTCAGGTTGTTGGTGCCCAGAACCGGCAGAATGCCCGCCGGATGAGCCAGCAGAAAGGCCACCGCCACAGCGGCCCGGTCTACACCGAACTCCTCTGCGATTTCATCGGCAACAACCCCAACGGGTGGGTTTCCGGCCATCAACAGCCCACCCCCCAGCGGCGACCACGCCATAAGGTGGTGACCGTGCTGTTGGTGAAACGCCAGATCACCATTGGTGAAAGGGGCGATCTCGCCCAGTGAAATCTCGATCTGGTTGGTGACCAGCCGGGTTTTCATCGCCGATTGCAGCAGGGTCCAGTCCCACGGGCGGAAGTTCGAAACACCAACCGCGCCCACCTTGCCACTGGCGACAGCCTCATCCAGCGCAGCCCCGGTTTCGTGGTGGTCCAAGAACGGATCAGGGCGGTGGATCAGCAGCAGATCGATGTGGTCGATGGCCATTTCCGACAGCGACATGTCGATGGACTTCAGGATGTGCGCGCGCGAGGTGTCATAGTATTTGACCTTCGCATCTGAATGCCGCCCCACGGGCGCGACGATATCACATTTGGTGACAATCTCCATCTTTTGGCGCAGGCCGGGATTGGCGCGCAAGGCGTTGCCCAGAACGGCTTCGGCCGCGTATCCGCCATATATGTCGGCCTGATCGAAGGTGGTGATGCCCTGATCAAGGCAGGCTTGAATCTTGGCCTCGACATGCCCTGCCGAGGTGTCGCTATCGTCACCCAGCCGCCACATGCCATAGACAAGGCGGCTCATTTCCAGCGTCGGGGATAGTTTCACGCGTTGCATCAGCGGCGCACTCCGTTGCCCAGCGGTGTGGCCGGGGGTGTCTTGGGCACACGCCCGTAGGCTTCGGGAAGCGAGCAGGTTTTCAGATGCGGCATCACACGAGCACCGAAATGCTTGGCCTCATCCATGTGCGGATAGCCTGAGAAGATGAACGCGCGAATGCCCATCTTCCGGTAATCTTCGATCTTTGACATGACCTGATCGGTTGATCCAACCAGTGCCGCACCACAGCCCGAGCGGGCGCGGCCGACGCCGGTCCACAGACCGGGTTCCACATACCCGTACTTATCCGCCAGATCACGATTCCTGGCCTGATGCGCTACGCCAAGCGACGTTGCATCCAACGCCCGTTCGCGGATCGCGCGGCCATAGTCGTCATCCAGTTTTGAAACGATGTAATCCGCGTATTCCTGCGCCTCGGCTTCGGTATCGCGAACGATCATGTGAACCCGCAAGCCATAGTCGAGCGTACGGTCATAATTTTCGGCCACTGCATGAACAGCTTTCATCCGCTCGGCCAGTTGATCCTTGGTTTCCGGCCACATCAGGTACACATCGCAATGCTCGCCGCACAGCTCCAGCGCCGAGGGCGAATAACCGCCGAAATACAGCAGCGGCCCGCCAGTCTGATAGGGTCGCGCCGGGTCGGTTGTCAGACCTGTAAAGTTGTAGACCTCGCCCGCATGGTTGATTTCCTCCTGCGTCCAGGCCTGTTTCAGGATCTCGACCACTTCGCGCGACCGTTGATAACGATAGGCACTGTCGGCCTTTTCGCCGGGAAAATCGGATGAAATGATGTTGACGGTCAGCCGCCCCTTCAACATGTGATCCAAAGTCGCGATCGTGCGGGCCAGCATGATCGGCTGCATCTCGCCGCAGCGCACGGCGGCCAACAGGTTGATCTTCTGCGTGATCGGCGCGCAACCGGCGACAAAGCTCAGCGTGTCCTGCCCAACCTGATACGATGACGGGCACAGGATGTTGCGGAACCCCTGCGCCTCGGCCTCTTTCACGATGGCCGAGCAATGCTCCCAGCTGGAGCGCAGATCACCATCGGGCACACCCAGAAACTGATAATCGTCCGAACATAAGGCGGCGAACCACGAAACCTCGGCCGCATCCAGATCAGGGGATGTGATGGGGACGATGGTCATTTGATTCACGCTCCGTGCATCTTTTACTTTCCTCTTGCGTAGCAATCACATTGATGTAGATCAATAGTGTAACAATTTTTCCTGCGACCGAATGAAGCGCCTGAAATGCCCCCCAACACCCGAAACCCCAATGCCCTGCCTATCTATGTTCAGATTGCCGAGCTGCTGATCCGCGATATCGCTGCAGGCCGTTTGATCGATGGTGAGCGTCTGCCCCCGGAACGCGACATGGCGGCCAAGCTGAACGTGTCGGTCGGCACGCTGCGAAAATCGCTCGCCGAGCTTGAGAAAAAAGGCATGTTGGAGCGTATTCAGGGGTCAGGAAATTACATCCGCGAGACCGGAACTCAGAACAGCGTCTACGCGATGTTCCGGCTGGAACTGCCCCAAGGGGGCGGGTTGCCGCGTGCGGATATCCTGTCGGTCGATCATCTGAAGAAACCTTCCGATCTGCCGGATTTTGGCACCTCAGACACCGGATCGCGCGTACGTCGGGTGCGCTATCTGAATGACACAATCATCGCGGTCGAGGAGATCTGGCTGGACGAATCAGCCGGCCTGATCAAGCGAAGCCTGCTGTCAGACTCGCTCTATCGCTATTATCAGCACCAGCTGGGCTTCTGGATATCACGGGCCGAAGATCGCGTATCGATTGGTCAGCTGCCCGATTGGACGCCCGTGGCGTTCACCAAAGCCGCCGGTGAAGCGGTGGGCTATATCGAACGGTTCAGCTGGTCGGACAAGGCCGAACCTGTCGAATTTTCCAAGACCTGGTTCGACCCGGACCGGGCCACCTATGTCCAACGTCTGAAGTAAAAGGAAACGCGCATGACCCGGACCATCAATTACGGGCTGATCGGATGTGGCATGATGGGGCAGGAACACCTGCACAACATCGCCCTGCTGGACGGCACGCGTGTCGCAGCGATATTCGAACCCGATCCCGGGATGGCAAAAGCCGCGCAGGCGATTGCGCCGGGTGCGGTTATGGCACGCTCGGTGCAAGAGGTGTTGGATATCGAAGACCTGGACTGCTTGGTCATCGCCAGCCCAAACCACATGCATGTCGACCAGATCTGTGAAATCGCGCAAACGCGCCCCTTGCCGCTATTGGTGGAAAAGCCCCTGTTCACCAACCCCCAGGACGCCGCAAGGCTAGAGAAGGTTCAGCGCGACTATCCACACCCGATCTGGGTCGCAATGGAATACCGCTATATGCCGCCCATCGCGACCCTGATCGACAAGATCGGGGACACTGGCGGGGTCCGGATGCTGTCGATCCGGGAACATCGCTTTCCGTTTCTGCGCAAAGTCGGCGACTGGAACCGGTTCAACCGCAACACCGGCGGCACTTTTGTTGAAAAATGTTGCCACTTCTTCGATCTGATGCGGCTGATCCTGCAATCTGACCCTGTGCGGATCACCGCAAGCGGCGGGCAGGCGGTGAATCATCTGGACGAAACCTACGGGGGTGAAACACCCGACATACTGGATCATGGCTATGTTCTGGTCGATTTCGCCAATGGCGCGCGCGCGATGCTCGAGCTGTGCATGTTCGCCGAAGGCGCCCGTTATCAGGAGGAGATTTCGGCCATCGGACCCAAAGCCAAGGTCGAGGCTTTGGTGCCGGGGCCGGGGCGGTTCTGGCCCGACCATCTGGGAACGCCGCCAGTGCCGCAGGTCATCGTCAGCCCGCGGGACCCCAAGGGGCCAATGTCGCAGGATATCCCTGTCGATCCCCGTTTGCTGGCTGCCGGAGATCACAACGGCTCGACCTATTATCAGCACAGGGGGTTTCTGGATCTGGTGCGTGGGCACAAGGCCGAACCGGATGTGACAGTGCATGACGGTTTGTGGGCGGTGCGAATGGGATTGGCGGCGCAGCAGGCCCTGCAAACCGGCGAAACGGTTCACCTTAAGCACCCTTAGACTGACACCAGGCAGGTTCAGGGCAGAACCCTCTGCGGCGACAAATGTGTCGCTTGCGGGCCAATCTGTCGTAAATCTGCTAGTGAAGCGGGGCGCATTAGGGGACAAAACTGTATGACCTGTCAGTGTATTCCCACCCGCCTTGATCGCCGTGCGACCGGCTGTGATCTGGTCACAACGCGCCGGTAACCGCCCTTCGGGGCCGTTCTGCCTGCCTGCTTTCAGACGACAACGGAATACCTCATGACAACCGCTCTGCGCCTCGCCATCGATATTGGCGGCACTTTTACCGACACGGTCCTCGTCTCGGGTGATGAGACGATACTGGCCTCCACCAAAACCCTGACCACCCACCAGAACCCGGCAGAAGGCGCACTGGAAGGCGCGCGGCGAGTCATGGCGCAGACTGGCCGGTCGCTGAAAGATGTCACCGGATTCATTCACGGAACAACTCTGGCAACCAACGCGCTGATCGAACGGCGCGGGGCGGTCGTGACCACGGTCTGCACCGAAGGATTCCGCGATATTCTCGATATCGGGTACGAACGTCGGTATTCCCAATACGACATCAACCTTGAAAAGCCGGACATGCTGGTGCCGCGCGAACGCTCGTTGACCATATGCGAACGCATGTCGGCAGAAGGCGAGGTGCTGATTGAACTGGATGAAGCGCAAGTAGACCGGTTGCTGGCCGAGATTGACGCCAGCGGGGCCGAGGCGGTGGCCATCTGCCTGATGCACTCCTACGCCAACCCGACCCACGAACGGCGTTTGCGCGATCTTCTCGCGCGACACCGCCCCGGTTTGACCGTCTCGATCTCGTCCGATGTCAGCCCCGAAGCGCGTGAGTTTGACCGGCTCTGCACCACTGTGGCCAACGCCTATATTCAGCCGCTGATGGATAGCTATCTGACCCGGTTTGTGGATCAGTTCACGGCCGAGGGCGTAACCTGTCCGATCCTGATGATGACGGCAGGCGGTGGTATGTGCACGATCGACACCGCCACGCGTTTCCCCATTCGTCTGGTAGAATCCGGCCCTGCCGGTGGGGCCATTCTGGCCGCCCGCATCGCCGCGCGTGCCGGGTTGGATCAGGTCCTGTCATTTGACGTCGGTGGCACCACGGCCAAGCTCTGCCTGATCGACAAGGCGCGCCCTCAGACATCCCGCTCTTTCGAAATCGCCCGCGCGGCACGGTTCATCAAGGGGTCGGGAATGCCGGTGCGCATTCCGGTGATCGAGATGATTGAAATCGGTGCTGGCGGCGGTTCGATCACGGGTGTTGACCGTCTCGGGCGTCTGACAGTCGGGCCGAAATCGGCAGGCTCGGAACCCGGACCGGTCGCCTTCATGCGCGGCGGCATCGATCCGACCGTGACCGACAGTGACATCACTCTGGGCTATATTGTGCCCGACACCTTTGCCGAGGGGCATATCCAGCTAGACGCTGCTGGCGCCAAGGCCGCCCTGAGACGTGTGATCGGGGAAAAACTGGGGCTGGATGCGACAGGTGCGGCAGATGGGGTCAGCCGCATCGTTGTCGAAAGCATGGCCAGCGCCGGGCGGATGCACGCGGTCGAAAGCGGCAAAGACCTTGGCCCGCGTACCATGATTGCCTTTGGTGGCAACGGGCCGCTGCATGCCACCCGCGTCGCCCGGTCCGCCGGTGTTTCGCATATCGTGATCCCGCCCAATCCCGGCGTCGGTTCGGCGGTTGGGTTCCTGTTTGCCCCGGTGTCCTTCGAAATCGTCCGCTCGCGCTATTCCCTGCTCGACAGCATGGACATGGACGGGTTGAACGCCCTGTTCGATACGATGATTGCCGAAGCAAAAGAGGTCGTCGCCCAAGGGGCAGGGGATGCACCCACCGAAACCCTGCGCACCGCCTTCATGCGCTATAGCGGGCAAGGGCATGAGATCGAGATTACCTTGCCGGATCGCGCCCTGACGCGCCAGGATATCGCCCCGCTGACAGCCGCATTCGAAAGGGAATACCGCAAACAATTCTCACGCCCTGTGCCGGGGATGAAGATCGAGATCCTCAACTGGGCCGTTCGCGTTGCTACCCCGGACAAAGCGGTGCCCACGGTGTCAGAAACGCCGGGCAAAACCGCATTTCAGGTCACGCAGACACGCCCCATCACCTGTGATCTGGATGGCACGGTAAAACAGGCCGCCTTTCTCGCTCGCGCCGATATGCGCCCCGGTGACCATGTGGCAGGCCCCGCGCTGATCCATGAACCGCAAACAACCACACTCGTATCCGCCGATTTCTCGGCCCAGATGGACGCAATCGGCAACCTTGTCCTGAAACAGGACCAGAAAGGAGGCGCATGATGACCGCTGATCTGTCCCCCGCCCGCCTGCAAGTGATGTGGAACCGCCTGCTGGCTGTGGTCGAAGAACAGGGCCAGACCCTGATCCGCGCGGCTTTCTCGCCCATCGTGCGCGAATGCGGCGACATTTCCGCGGGGATATTCGACGTGAATGGCCGGATGCTGGCGCAGGCCGTGACCGGAACACCGGGCCATATCAACACCATGGCCGAGGCCGTGCTGCACCTGCGCGCCCGTTTCGCGGTGCAGAACATGCGCCCCGGCGACATCTACATGACGAACGACCCATGGCTGGCCTCGGGGCATCTGAACGACTTCCTGCTGATGATGCCCGCGTTCAAGGATGGCAGGGTGGTGGGCTTTACCTCCTGCACCTCGCATCTGGTGGATCTGGGCGGTCTGGGTATGGGGCCTGAAGGCTCGGACATCTATGACGAAGGCCTGCTGATCCCGCCTTGCAAACTGGTCGAGGCCGGAACGCCCAATGCGCTGCTGATGGATATCATCCGCGCCAACTCGCGCGAGCCTGTGGCGAATGAGGGCGACATCTACGCCCTGATCGCCTGTTGCGAGGCCGGGGTGAACCGCCTTGTTGCGATGATGGACGAGTTCGGGATCGATGATCTGGACAGGCTTGGCACCTATATCATCGACACCTCGCGTAAAGGTGCGTTGCAGGCCATCGCCGAGGTGCCCGAGGGCGTTTACAAAAACGTGCTGCGCATGGACGGCTATGAGGCCGAGCTGGAGCTGCACGCAACGCTCACTGTGACCAAAGACGGGATGCATGTCGATTTCACGGGCACGTCAGGGTGTTCGAAGAAGGGCATCAACGTGCCTTTGAACTATGCGACCGCCTATACGGTCTTTGCCCTGCGTTGCATCGTCGGGCCGGATATCCCGAACAACGCGGGCTCGCTGGAACCTTTCACGGTGGACGGCCCCAAAGGTTGCATCCTGAACGCCCAGCATCCGGTGCCTGTGGCCATGCGGCATACGCTGGGACAGGTCACACCGGATCTGGTTCTGGGCTGCCTGCATCAGGCGCTGCCCGATCAGGTGCCCGCTGAAGGGGCGTCGTGCATGTTCGACCTGCCAATGCGCCACGCGCCCGAAGTGGCGGCGAATGGCGGGCGCGAATTTGCCATCGAACCCGTTCACAATGGCGGCACCGGGGCGCGGCCCCACGCGGATGGCCTGTCTGCGACGGCCTACCCTTCGGGGGTGTTCGGCTCGCAGGTCGAAATAACCGAAAGTGTCGCCCCGGTGATCATGTGGCGACGAGAATTGTTGCCCGACTCGGGCGGCGCGGGCCAGTACAGGGGAGGATTGGGTCAGCGGATCGAGATGACGTCTGCCAACGATGCCCCCTTCATCGTCTTCCTGTCGGTCGAACGTCTGAAATTCCCGGCTCTGGGTCGTATGGGCGGCCTGCCCGGCGCGCCGGGACGTATCCGGTTTCGCGATGGCGGCGGCGACATTCCGGGCAAGGGTGAGCTACGTGTGGAAAGCGGCGATTACCTGATCTTTGACACCCCCGGCGGCGGCGGCTTTGGCGATCCGGCCGTGCGCGACCCAAAGGCGCTGGCGCTGGACCTCAGGCGCGGTCTGGTCACGGAAGAAGGGGCCAAAGCCTATGGGGGTGCTTCATGATCCGCGCGGTTGATCACATTCGAGCCATGGCAGCCTATGCGCTGGCCGATCTGGGCGGGCAGGACACTGTATCGCTGGCCCAGAATGAAAGCGCCTTTCCGGTCAGCCCTGCCGCAATTGCGGCGGGGCAGGCGGCATTGCACCGGATGCCGCTTTATCCCGATCCCGACTGGTCGGACCTGCGCGCCGCCATCGCTCAGGGGCACGGGGTACCAGCCGACAACATCCTGTGCGGTGCCGGGTCGATGGAGTTGATCGGCTGCCTGATCCGCGCCTATTCAGGGCCGGGCGACCATGTATTGGGCACGGATTACGGCTATGCCTATGTGGCCTCAGCCACGGCGCAGGTGCGGGCAGACTATGTGAAAGCGCGCGAGGTCGATCTGACCGTCTCGGTCGATGACATTCTGGCCGCTGTCACGCCTGATACCCGGATCGTCTTTGTCTGCAACCCCGGCAACCCGACCGGCACCCTGATCCCGAATGCCGAGGTCATCCGCCTGCGCGACACCCTGCCCGGGAACGTGCTGCTGGTGGTCGATCAGGCCTATGCCGAATTCACCGATCGCGATCACGACCCGGCTGAAATCTTTGCCCTCGTCGCACGTGGGGATACCGTGGTCATACGCACCTTTTCAAAGGCTTACGGTCTGGCGGGCGCGCGCGTGGGTTGGGGTCTTTTCCCGTCAGAGGTTGCGATTGAGCTGCGAAAGCTGCTCAACCCCAACAACGTATCAACCCCCTCTCAGGCCATGGCAACAGCAGCGATGCAGGATCAGCCCCACATGCGCGACACGGTTGCCAGAACTGCCGCCATCCGGGATCGCTTTGCCGATGAGTGCCGGGCGCTGGGATTATCTGTTCCGCGCAGCCACACCAATTTTGTCCTGATCCGCTTTGCCGATGCCGCGACGGCGCAAAAAGCAGATACCGCGTTGCGCAAAGCGGGTTTGCTGACGCGCGGAATGGGCGCCTATGGCCTCGCGGATTGCCTGCGCGCCACGATCTGCGACACGGCGGTGATGCAGCGCTGCCTGACTGTTCTGAAAGAGGTGACGTCATGACCTTTGAAACCCGGACACGGGCCAAAATCGGGGTGCTGGTGCCCTTTACCAACACCAATCTCGAAGCCGACATGATGCTGATGCGCTGCCCGGACACGACGGTGCATTTTCAGCGAATGGGTGGCTATGACGTGGATGAGATCCCCGGATCGGATCAAATGGCGGGTCTGGGGGCCTCGGATATCAGCCATGACCTCAAGATGATCTCGGGCGTTCGGCCCGATGCGGTGCTCTATGGCTGTACCTCGGCCACGCTGACCCATGGCCCGTCCTTTGACCACCAGCTGTCGCAGGACATCAGGGCCGCGTCGGGGGCGGTGTGTATTACCGCCGCTGGGGCGCTTGTTGCTGCGATCCATGCGCTTGGCGTGTCCCGGGTCGGTTTTTCTTCGCCCTATCTGGGCGAGATCAACACGCAGGCCATGGATTTTCTGTCGCATAACCGGATCACAACGGTGAAATGCGCCGATATCGGCCGCGAGCTGGGCAATTACGGGCAGGGCGAACTGACCCCGGACGAGGTTTTCGACCTTGCCAAGCAGGCCGACCACCCAAAGGCCGAGGCCATCATACTCAGCTGCACCGACATGCGCGCAGTCGAGGCCATAGACCGGATCGAAGCGGCCCTTGATAAACCTGTTGTGACGTCCAATCAGGCCATGATGTTTGCCCTAATGCGGGCGCTTGACCTGCCAAGGCACAGAAATGTTCCGGGGCGGTTGTTTGATCTGCTATAGCCGCGGATCAGGCAAAAGCATGGAACCCACGTCGGATGGCTGTCTGCCTCAAAGGCAGGTTCGCCCCGACACATGGGGCGGGTATTCTGGCCTACTCAACACGCCGTGTCGCAGACGTGACTGTATTTACGTCGCAAAAGAACAAGATACCGCGCCCTCGACGCCATAGTCGGAATAAGGGCCGCTCGGGAATGAAGCACATGTTGAACCATCCGCACGGTTACGGGAGATTTGGCCAGCCCTGCGGGGAAACCATCTTAGGCTTGTCTGAAACATCATACGTTCACAAAACACAAAGGTGCCGCTTTTCATGAGTCAAATTTCGGAAAACCTGCTGAACCAGATCCGCAACCGTTTTGCCCAGATCGATCACTGCCCCGAACAGGGCGAGCGGATATTTTTCGAAAACGCCGGTGGGGCTTTGACACTGAAATCCGTGCTGGACAGCTCGGCGCGTCATGCCGCAATCCCCGACAATCAAGGGCGCGACAATCCGGGGTCTCATGCGCTGGTTGCCACGATCAACGCGGCCAAGGCCGATATGCGGGATTTCATGAATGCACCCGGTGGTCAGTTCTTTGTCGGTGAAAGCGGCACCGAACTTCTGTTCCGGCTGATCATGAACGCCTGTCTGGGAACCGGTCCGGGCGTTGTGCTGGGATCGACACTGGAACACCCCGCCACACGGTCAGCCTGTGATCGTTGGGCTCGCATCGCCGGGCAGACCCATGTGCTGGTGCCCCACGATGACGATACCGGCACCGTGACAGCCGACGCCTATGCTGCGGCCGTCACCCCCGACACCAAAGTGGCGACAATCCTGCACACCTCACCGGTGACGGGCATGGGCGTCGATGTGGCCGCTGTTTCGCAGGCGATCCGCGCCGTGGCGCCAGACTGTTTCATCATTGTCGATGGCATCCAGCACGCCGCCCATGGCCAGATCGACCTCAGCGCGTATGACGTCGACGGCTACGTGATCTCGCCCTACAAGATGTTTTCGCGTCATGGCTACGGTGTGGCGTGGATTTCCGACCGGCTGACCCGACTTGAACACAATGCCCTTTTGGACGGCCCGGCAGATAACTGGGAAATGGGCACGCGCGACACCGGGGCTTATGCGACCATGTCCGACGTTGTGTCTTATTTCGAATGGCTTGGCAGTCAAGTCAGCGACGCCACCGACCGGCGTGCCAGATTTCTGGCAGCGGGCGAAGCCATCCACGCGCAGGAAAAGGCGCTGACCGACGCGATGATCCACGGCACCGGCAACCTGAGCGGTCTGGCCGAGATGGAGAAGGTCACCATTCTGGGCGGTGCCGACAACCCCGCACGCGAAGGGCTGGTGTCGCTTCGCGTTCAGGGTGTGGCCTCGGCAGATGTCGTCAAACGGCTGAACGATGAAAGTATTCGCACCCATTTGCGCAAAGCCGACCATTACTCTGGCAACATATTGACACCGCTGGGTTATGACGCCTGCGTCCGGGTCTCGATGTGCCACTACAACTCAATCGGCGAAATCGCCAGATTTCTGGCTGTCATGAAAGAAATCGCCACCTGAGCTACGGCGGACCAAGGGACATGCACTCATGAAAACTCATGCACAAGCTGTCGTGATCGGAGGGGGCCTTGCGGGCTGTTCGATCCTGTACCATCTGGCCAAGCTTGGCTGGACCGACGTTGTCCTGCTGGAACGGAATGAGTTGACCTCCGGCTCGACCTGGCACGCAGCGGCGAATATCCACGGGTTGCACGACAACAACAACATCACCCGTATCCAGCATTATACGATGAATCTGTATAAACAGCTGGAACAGGAAACCGGCCAAAGCTGCGGCGTATTCCAGCCCGGCTCGCTCTATCTGGCCCAGACCGAAGAGCGTGAGCAGCAGTTGCGCCTGCAAGAGGCGAAAGCCCGGTTTTATGGTCTGAACTTCTACGAAGTCAGCCGTGAAGAAGCCAAGGAACTGCACCCGCTGGCGCAGTTCGATGACATCCGCTGCATCATGTATGAACCCGATGGCGGCAATGTCGACCCGTCGGGCGTGCCGCACGCCTATGCCGCCGGGGCCCGCGCCATGGGGGCCACCATCGAACGGTTCTGCCCGGTGACGGGAACCGAACAACAACCCGACGGCAGCTGGATCGTGCGCACGCCCAAAGGCGACATTCACACCCAGTGGGTTGTCAACGCCGCCGGTCTCTGGGGGCGCGAGGTGGCGGCGCTTGCGGGTCTGACCCTGCCGCTGCAACCGACCGAGCATCAGTATTTCGTGACCGAAAGCATCGACGAGGTCGCCAGTCTGGGCCGTCGTTTGCCCTCGATCGCTGACCGCGACGGCGAATATTACTTCCGGCAGGAAGGCAACGGCCTTCTGATCGGGGCCTATGAGAAAGATATGAAGTTCTGGGCCGAGGACGGCACGCCGCTCGACTTCGCGCATGATTTGTTCCCCGACGATCTGGACCGGATCATGGAAAACGTCATCCGCGCCACCGAACGCGTGCCAGTTGCGGCCACTGCCGGGGTGAAACGCGTGATCAACGGCCCGATGATCTGGTCGCCCGACGCCAACATGCTCTGGGGGCCGGTGCCCGAGCTGAAGAACTATTTCCTCTGCGGCGGTCTGATCCCCGGCTTCTCGCAATCCGGGGGCTTGGGTCTGCTGGCGGCGCAATGGATGATCGAGGGCGAGCCGCAATACGACATGTTCGCCTGGGATCTGGCCCGGTTTGGCGACTGGGCCGACAAGAAATTCACCAAGGCCCGCGTTCGGGATGCCTACACCCACCGCTTCAAGATCCATTTCCCCAACGAGGAACGCAGCGCAGGCCGCCCGGCCCGTATACGCCCCGCCTATGAGATGCAGAAGCAGATGGGCTGCGTCTTTGGCCTTAATTGCGGCTGGGAACATCCGCTCTGGTTCGCCGATGAGCCCGAGGTGGAAGAGACCACCGGCTTTACCCGCCAGAACTGGTGGAAGCCCGTGGGCCGAGAGGTGCAGATGCTGCGCGACAGCGTGGGCCTGATCGACATTTCGAACTTCGCCAATTACGTGATCAAGGGCCCCGGTGCCCATGACTGGCTGGACCGTCTGGTGGCCAATCGGGTGCCTGCCGAAGTGGGGCGCAGCTGTCTGACGCCGTTGATCTCGGTTCGCGGTGGCGTGGCGGGCGATTTCACCATCACCAAGCTGGCCGAGGATGAATACATGATGATCGGGTCAGGCATGGCCGAACGCTATCATCAGCGCTTCTTTCAAATGGTGGAAATGCCCGAGGGCACAACTCTTGAGGTCGCCACCGACCGCATCGCAGGGTTCAACATCGCAGGCCCCAGGTCACGCGAAGCGCTGGCACGCCTGACCAATGCCGATCTGTCGAACGAGGCGTTCCGCTTCATGCGGTCGCAGAAAATCACGGTCGCCGGCGTCGAATGCGTGGCCATCCGGGTCAGCTTTACCGGCGATCTGGGCTGGGAACTGCACTGCGCCGAGGGGGATCAGGTGGCGCTCTACACCGCCCTGCTTGAGGCCGCCAAAGACTGTGGTGGCGGTCCGGTGGGCGGGCGCGCGCTGGGGGCGCTGCGGATCGAAAAGGGCTATGGCTCGTGGGGTCGAGAGTTTTCTCAGGAATACTGGCCGCAAGAGGTCGGGCTGGCCGGCCTGATCAAGCTGGACAAGGATTTCCTGCACAAAAACGCCTATCTGTCCATCAAGGACAACCCCGCGCGCGAGGTGCTGTCCGTCTTCGAACTGGATGTGACCGCAGATGCCGACGCAACCGGGGGTGAGCCGATCTTTACCCCCGACGGCGCGCCCGTGGGTCGTGTCACGTCGGGGGCGTTCGGCTATTCGGTCGGGAAATCGCTGGCGCTGGGGTTCCGCAACCCAAACAGGGCACAGCCGGGCGATGAGGTGGTCATTCAGGTCATCGGCAAACCGCACAAGGCGCGCGTACTGGCCGAGGCTCCGTTTGACCCGACAGGCGCCAGACTGCGGTGCTGACGCTCATAACCCGTCTACAGGCAGGCAAGGCCAATAAGACGCTCCAAAAGATGTCTCGTCTCGGCACTTCAGGCGACTTCATCTTTTTCCAAATACTCCCGCCGGAGGCGTCCGAACTCACCCACCAGCGCATTGCGGGCGCCACTCTTGCGCCACCGGGTCACAAATGCGCAGGCAGTCCACCGCGCGTGCAGCGATCTGGGACACGATATCCATCAGGGTGTCGGGCTTCAGATAAAATGCAGGAACCGGGGGCAGGATGACGGCCCCCATTTCTGCCGCCGCCGTCATGTTGCGCAAATGGGCCAGCGTCAACGGTGCTTCGCGTGTCAGTAAAACCAACGGCCTGCGTTCCTTGAGCTGAACACTGGCGGCGCGCGTCAGCAGGTTATCGTCCAGCCCATGCGCAATTGCGGCAAGCGTTCGCATGGAACAGGGCGCAACGATCATGCCGGATACCGGAACCGACCCGGACGCAATGCTGGCACCGATATCGGCGCTCGGGTGATGCCGCGTCACCAGTTGCCGCAGGTTTGGCAAAGCGTCCGGGCCGCATTCCTGCGCAAGGGTCCGCATCCCGGCTGCGCTGACCACAAGATCGGCCTCGATATCCGATGACGCCAGGCACCGGGCCACGGCAAGGCTCAACGCCGCGCCTGACGCACCGGATACCCCCAAAACAACACGGGCGTTTGTCATGCTCTCAGCTCCGGCATCAATCGGTTTACAAGGTCTTCTGCAAAGGCGTGATCTCCATCCGCGGTGTGCATCACAGTCCCCCATTCCCGCAGCGTTTCACTGCCCAGTTTCGTCGTCGCGTCGATGCCGATTTTTCCGGCCAGACCGGGTTCGGGTGATGCAAAATCCAGATAATCCATAGGTGTCCTGTCCAGCACCATCACATCCCGGCCCGGGTCCATGCGAGTGGCAAGCGCCCAGGCAATATCCTCCCAGTTTCGGGGATCGATATCGGCATCGACCGCGATGATCATTTTCGTATAGCTGAATTGCGGCAGCATTCCCCACAGGGCCATCATCACGCGCCGGGCCTGCCCCGGATACCGTTTGTCGATGGCAACGATTGCGATGCGATAGGAACAGGCGGCGGGCGGCAGCCAAAGATCGTGGATTTCGGGGATTTGCGCGCGGATGGTCGGCAAGGCCAGACGGTTGAACACCTCGCCAATGATCGACGGCTCGTCCGGTGGCCGCCCGGTATAGGTGGAAAGATACAGCGGCGCGTCCCGATGGGTGACAGCGCTGACCTGCATCACTGGAAAGGGTTCAGCCGGGTTGTAATAGCCGGTGTGATCCCCAAAAGGCCCCTCGGGGGCGGTCTCGCTTGGTGAAACCCAACCTTCCAGAACAATCTCGGCATCAGCAGGGACCAGCAGGGGGATGGTTCTGGCCGGGATCAGATGTGGTCGCTTCTGGTTCAGGGCTCCGGCAAATGTCAGCTCGGATACCGCCTCTGGCAGTGGCAAGGCCGCCGACAACAGCGTCGCGGGGTTTGCGCCCAGCACAATTGCGACGGGCATCTTTTCGGCGCACCTCGCCCAGCTCCTGTGATGCGCCGCGCCGCCGCGATGAGGCAGCCAGCGCATGATGACACGGTTCCGGTCTAGCACCTGAATGCGGTAAACACCCGCGTTATAGCCTTGCGCCGCGTTGGCATCGCTGCCGTAGGGCCGGGTAAGGACCACGGGCCATGTGATCAACGGCCCCACATCACCGGGCCAGTGGGTCTGGACCGGCAGTGTGGTCAGGTCCACATTCGCCCCGCTGTGGCAGTGGCTTTGAACCGGGGCCGTTCTGACCAGTTTCGGTCGGGTCGACAGGGCCGCCTTCAGCATCGGCCATCTGGCCAGCGCGTCCCGCACCCCGTCCGGCGGCGTCGGGGTCCGCAGTGCGGCCAGAAAGGCGCCCAGATGGTCCAGCCCGTCGGGTGTGACACCCAGCCCGGCAGCAACCCGCTCTGCCGTTCCGAACAGGTTGACGACGACCGGGGTATCGAGCCGATCAGTGGACACGTCTGTCGGGTGGTCAAATTGCAGAACCGGTCCGCCCGCCTCAAGCACGGCGCGGTGAACAGCGGTCATCTGATGGCGTACGGAAACCGGATCAGGGATGCGCCTGAACTGTCCGGTGTCCTCGCACCATTTCAGGAAATGCCGTAGGCTGGGATATTGCGGCAGGGTGCGAATGGGGCTGCTCCGACGGTGGTGTCCACCCTCTAGCAACGAAAGCGAGGGGTCGAATTGACAACCGTCAAGTCACCCCTGCCGCGATCGTCCTAGGAAGGCATCCAAGGTCACAATGTTGAGACAGCAGGAGGTCTCATTGCCCGTTCCTGAGAACACGATACCGCGCTGCCCGGCGGCTTTGGCGGCCACGCTTCGGATAGCGCCGCTTGCCCCCTTGTCACTGTCGCTGACGGTCTTCACGCGCCAGTTGGCAAAGAAAAACCCAGAAATGTTTCAACGGCTTGGCCCATACGGAAGATCAGTTTTCGTTCTTGATCCGACGGATTTGCCTGTTGCCCTGCTGCTTGATCCGAATGGCGGTGCCCCAAAGGTGACACTGACCCGGCGCGGCGGGACAGGGGTTGCGCGTATTTCCGGCCCTCTGGCGGCCCTTCTTGGGCTGGTTCACGGCGCGTTTGACGGCGATGCGCTGTTCTTTTCGCGTGATCTGGTGATCGAGGGCGATACGGCTGCGGCGCTGGCGCTACGCAATGCAATCGACGACGCGGAACTGGACCTCGCGCACGAGGCCGCAACCCTCTCCGGCCCGCTTGCGCGCCCGCTCAAGCAGCTCATCGCGTTGGTGGAACGTCGAACCGGCCTGTACCTGACCCGACCGGAAGACGCTGTACTATGGTAATGGAAATCGTCTGCCCGGCAGGAACGCCCGCCGCCTTGCGCGCAGCCGTCAAGGCCGGGGCGCATACGGTCTATTGCGGCTTCAATGATGAAACCAATGCGCGCAACTTTCCCGGTCTGAACTTCGACCGGGCCGAAATGCGCGCGGGCGTTGCCGTTGCCCATGACCACGGGGCCAGGGTACTGGTCGCGATCAACACGTTTCCCCGCGCCGGCAGCGAAGCAATCTGGCACCGCGCGGTGGCCGATGCGGAAACCTGCGGCGCGGATGCCGTGATCCTCGCCGATATAGGGTTGCTGGATTATGCTGCGCGCAACCATCCGGGGCTGCGCAGGCACCTGTCCGTGCAGGCCGCAGCCGCCAATGCCGATGTGATCAACTTCTATGCCGAAACCTTCGGCGTCAAACGCGTGGTCCTGCCGCGCGTGCTGTCGGTTCCCGAAATCGCCGCCATCAACGCCGAAACAGAAGTCGAGACCGAGGTTTTTGTGTTCGGCGGGCTTTGCGTGATGGCCGAAGGCCGTTGTTCGCTGTCCTCTTATGCCACCGGGCTGTCTCCGAATATGAACGGCGTGTGCTCGCCCGCCAGCCATGTCGAATACCAGAACGATCAGGGCGCGTTGAACACGCGCCTGGGTGGCTACCTGATCCACCGGGTCGAACGAAACCAGCCCGCACCCTATCCGACCTTGTGCAAAGGGTGCTTTTCCGCAGGTGAAAAGACGGGCCACCTGTTCGAAGACCCGGTCAGCCTGAACGCGGAACGGCTGATCCCGCAATTGCAGAAGGCCGGTGTCACCGCGCTGAAGATCGAAGGGCGCCAGCGCTCGAAATCCTACGTTGCGCAGGTGGTTCGGAATTTCCGTGCCGCTGTCGACGCGCTTGAGGCCGGGCGCCCTCTGCCCGAGGGGATGCTGGCCCGTTTGTCCGAAGGCCAGGCCATGACAACCGGCGCATACAAAAAGACCTGGAGATAGCGCGATGGAACTGACCGTTGGCCCCAACCAGTTTTTCTGGCCCGCCGAGAACTGGATGACTTTTTATGGGGATCTGGCCCATGCCTCCGTCGATCGCATCGTGCTGGGCGAGCTGGTTTGTTCCAAGCGCCTGCCGTTTTATCAGGACCGGATCCCCGACGCGATAACCCGACTGGTTGAGGCTGGCAAACAGGTTGCGCTGACCAGTCTTGCTCTGGTCACGCTCAAGCGCGAACGGAAACTGACCGCCGATCTGGCAGATCTGGGGGTCACGGTCGAGATCAACGATCTGACCGCGCTGGCGCATCTGCCCCAGAATACGGCTTTCGATGTCGGACCCCTGATCAATGTCTATAACGAAGGCACATTGGCATGGCTGGCGTCACGTGGCGCGCGCCGCATTTGCCTGCCACCGGAACTGCCAATCGCCTCGGTCAGGGTTCTGGCACAAGCCGCCGCCAGTCTGGGTGTCGCAGTCGAGGTTTGGGGCCATGGTCGCCTGCCATTGGCCATCTCCGGCCGGTGTTACCACGCGCGCCTGCATGGGCGCAGCAAGGATAATTGCCAGTTTGCCTGCGAAAACGATCCCGACGGGCTGGAAGTGCTGACCGGCGATGGACAGCCATTCATGGCCATGAACGGTGTGCAGACCCTGTCAGACAGCTATGCCTGCACGGATCATCAGATCGAGTTGCTGCAAAGCGCGGGCGTCGCGGCCCTGCGCCTGTCGCCGCAATCTCAGGGGTTCCCAAGGCTCTGCGCGCTCTACCGACAGCGGCTGGATGGGCAACTTGACCGGGGCGATCTGGAACATGCGCTGCGCGCCGCCGATCCCGGTATAAGGCTAAGCGATGGGTTCCTGACCGGCGCATCCGGTGCTGAATGGTCGGGTTCGGCACGCGTGTCCACCGAAGCGGCACGCTGATCATTCTGGAAAAGTCCGGCATCCGTGGGCGAATTTTAGCACGACCTGAACGGCGACCCGGAAAATCCAAGGATCGACCCGCGCATTCAGGTGGGAACTGGCAGACGTTGCCGCACCAGTTCGGCCCACAGATTTGCCCCCAATGGCAGCAGCGCGTCGTTGAAATCATAATCGTCCGCGTGCAGGGGGCGGCCATTCGACCCCTCGGTTCCATTGCCGATCAGCAGAAAACACCCCGGAACCGCAGCCGCAAATTCCGCGAAATCCTCGGAAAACGACATGGCGGTCCGGTCGCCGTCAACCTCCAGACCCAGCGTTTTTGCTGCTGAAACCACATGGGTTGCGGCGTCGGTATCGTTGATTGCCTCGATGAATTCGGTCCGGAATTCCACCGTCACCGCGACACCGTGGCTTTCCGCCACGCCCGCCGCGATCTGCCGCATATGGTGTTCAATCCGCGCGCGGTCATCGGGGGACATCGCCCGTGCGTCCCCTTTCAACACCGTTCGGCTTGGCAGGACGTTGCGCTGCCCATCGGTGATGAACTCGGTCACGGAAACGACCGCGCCAGACGCCGGGGCAAGCTTACGCGAAACGATGGTTTGCAAGGCCAGAACAAGCTCTGCTGCGGGCGTAAGTGTCTCGCGCCCGACATGGGGCATCGAAGCATGACCGCCCTGACCGGTGATGGTGATCTCGAATAGGCTTTCGCTGCAACAAATGACACCGGCGCGGGTTGAAACCCGCCCGACGGGTTCGCCCGGCAGATTGTGCGCGCCATAGATTTCGTCAATCGGAAAATCCCGCAGGACGCCTTCCTCAATCATCGCCCGCGCGCCCAGCCCGTGCTCCTCGTTGGGCTGGAACAGGAAGACAACGGTGCCGTCAAAGCCCTGATCCCTGGCCAAAAGCTCGGCCGCGCCCAGCAGCATCGTCGTATGGCCGTCATGGCCGCAGGCATGCATCACGCCCGGGTTCCGAGACTTGTAGGCAAAGCTGTTGGCTTCGGTAATGGGCAGCGCGTCGAAATCCGCGCGCAGACCGATGGACCGGTTGCCATGGCCCGCGCGCAGAACACCAACAACGCCGACACCTTCATGCACCTCGATGCCAAGGCTTCTCAGGTGATCGGCGATCCGGGCCTTGGTCCAGTCCTCCTGAAAGCCAAGCTCGGGGTTACGGTGAAACTCATGCCGCAGGGCGCGCAGGTTTTCGGAAAAACTCGTCATGGCAACACTCCTTCATCCTGCTTTCTTGCGCCCTTGCTACAGGATTTTGCAATCTCGCTCAAAGATCGGTTCCGATTGATGCAAGTTGTCCCCGGATGAGCGCCCTGAACAGTTTCGATCCTGTGAACCCACACACCTCAAGACGGGCAGGTCTGTAAAACATTCTGCGCCTACATCCCGTTGCGGGGGATGACATAAGACTGTTCGTCCTCAAAGATCAGATCGGCACCCGACCACGCCTTTAGGCGAGCGGTCAGGTGAAATTCGGTCGCTGTCGCCCTTTGTTCGGAATGGGTCCAGATCTTGGCTGACCACCCTTCGCGGTCGAAACCGGCGGTTTGCTCCATTGTGGCCACTGCCGACAACGGATCACCCGGCTGGATGGTATAGCGTCGATCCGACATATCGCTCAGCACCGTGCCGATATCGTCAAGGCGAATATCGCCCACCGGCCCAAAGACACCCCCGTCAAGGAAATACCTGTGTGTCACCGCGCCATTGGTCAGATCGGTGTGAACCGAACGCTCCATCGAGCCGGAGCGAACGTTCGTCTTCCGCGGGGCGACGTCGGAACCCTGAGGTTCCGGCAGCGGGCGTGGGGCTGGCGCGTCATCTCGCTGGCTGCGCGTGGGCAGGATCAGCCGCGACGTGCCGGGTCGGATCGTCAGCGTAACCGGCTCCGGCGCTGGCCACAGAACCGGCCAATAGGCAGACGCGATTTGCAGAACGATGCGATGACCCGCCAATACCCGATAACCGGTTCCATAAAGCGGGACAGTCACGTGCAAATCTTCGCCGGGTGTAATCGGTGTCGGTTCAGTGTCGCTGATCCGGTGCGTCAGGTTGCAGAACCCGCGTGCAATCAGCGTCTGTGCGCCGTCCGGGGCCTCATCCACCAGCAGGGCCGCAACAAAGCCCTGCGCCCGATCGGCAGAAACTGTCAGGTCTACCGAGGGCTGGCCCAGAATATCTATGGGCTTTTCCAAGGGCTTTGCTTTGAATTGCAGCGCCCCTGCGGCCTCGATCCGGCAATCTGCTGCCATATCTCCGGGTATTGCAAAGGAACACATGTCGCCCGCTGCGGCCCCGAAATTCTGTGGCGAACAGACCGACATCTCCCCGCCCGACCCGGTGGAGGCGTCCAGCGTTCCGTCATTCAGCCACAAGGGCTGGTCCTTGACATTTGGCGATGGCCAGCTCGGCTCTTCGATCCACCGCCCCTCGCGGTGTACATGAGTTCCGGACGGGGCGGCACTGTCTTGCAGGAAAAACCGCAGCGGCGGCTCGTCCATCAGGCCGGTGTCGATCCCCTTCAGCCAATGGTCCCAGAACCGGATTACCTCGCCGACGAAATCGACCCGGGGCCCCGGCACCCCTTCTTGCGGATACAGATGCGCCCAGGGGCCCATCAGGATCTTGACCGGCCCGCTCAGGTGTTCCGCGATGCGGAACGGCGTGTCGCGATACAGGTCCATCCATCCGCCAAAGAAATACACCGGCACATCGACATCCGCATAGTTTTCGCAGATCGAGCCGCGCCGCCACATGTCATCATGGGTCTGATGTTCCAGCCACATGGCGGGCCAGAATTCGACCCCCTCCAACCGTGCGCGCCACATGTCGATCCAGCGATCCGCGCCCACAATCTCGGGGTCGGGCGGCATGGCATTGTACAGCTGCATGATCGAGCCCCACCAGAAATTGTCATTGGCCAGACAGCCGCCGTAAAAGTGAATATCCTCGCGCCAGCGGTCATCCGTTCCCATCACCGGCGCAATCGCCTTCAGCGCAGGCGGGCGGGTCGCGGCCACCTGAAAGGCGTTATACGCCCCCCAGCTTTTGCCGAACATTCCGACATTTCCGTCGCACCAGTCCTGATCGGCAATCCACTGGATGATGTCGTGCCCATCCTGAATCTCCTGATGCGAATACTCGTCTTCGGGAATCCCGTCGCTGTCGCCATAACCGCGGATATCTACCCGGATCGACGCATAGCCCGCCGCGGCGAAATGCGGATGCATACTTTCATCCCGCATCCGGGTGCGATCCCGGCGGCGATAGGGGATGTATTCCAGAACACAGGGAACAGGCGTTGTTCGCGCCGATCCGGGCAGCCAAAGCCGGGCCGCAAGTTTTGCGCCGTCCGGCATGGGAATCCAAACGGTTTCGATGACCTCTGTGTTGCTCATGTCCGGTCCTTTGACTGACTGTCAGGTGAAAGGCTGCTTGTGGTGTGCTTCATTGATCTCACCACCGAAGCCCCAAGCGCAGCGCATCGTAAATGGCGGCATGCGTGTTACGTGATGAAACGGCATCTCCGATCCGGTACAGATCAAACCCGGCCTCTGGGACAGATTGCGGAAACACGGGGCCGGACCCGCTAACCAGCGCTTCATAATCCACGGCGCCCAGGTTGCGCGACAGCGGTTTCAGGTCGAAGTACAGATCATCCAGCGGCAAAACACCCTGATTGACAACCACCTGATCATACAGGCGCTTTTCTGTCAGGTCCGAGTAATCCGTTCCAATGGCTGCCTCCAGCTGATTGCCTGATCGCACCAGTGATTTCAGCGTCCGGGCGACTGTGAACACGGCTCCGGTCTTTTGCAGGGCCCGCATGTAGGGCACCAGGTTCATTCCCATGATTTCGGGGGCAAAACTTCGGTCGCGGGTCATGATTTCTACCCGCCCGCCCGCTTTTGCGATAGCCTCAGCCGCCATCAGGGCCGGGTGATCCCCCGCATCGTCATAGATAAGGACATTGTCGCCGGGGCGCACATCACCGGTCAGGATATCCCAGGCAGTAACCGCCAGATCGTTGCCCGCCTCCAGAACCGTCACCTCGGGCAACCCGCCGGTTGCGATCACCACCATGTCCGGCGCAAGCGCGGTTACAGCATCGGCGTCCGCAAAGGTGTTGAACCGAAATGTCACGTCGCGCGCCGCGCATTGGGCCATGCGCCAGTCGATGATTCCGATCATCTCGGACCGGCGTCGGGATTGCGCGGTCAGCCGCACCTGACCGCCGGGTTCGGGCGCGGCCTCAAGAACGGTGACGTCATGCCCGCGCTCGGCCGCGACCCGCGCGGCCTCAAGCCCGCCGGGGCCTGCGCCCACAATCACCGCGCGGCGGCGCGTTTCAGCAGCAGGGATCACATGCGGCATCGACAATTCGCGCCCGGTGGCCGGGTTGTGGATGCACAGCGCCTCACCCGCCTGATAAATGCGGTCAAGACAATAGGTGGCGCCAACGCAAGGCCGGATGTCCTCTTCCCGTCCGGCCCGGATTTTGGCAACGATCATCGGATCGGCCATATGTGCGCGGGTCATGCCGACCATGTCCAGCAGTCCCGAGGCCACCGCATGCCGTGCCGTTGCCACATCGGGAATGCGCGCGGCGTGAAAGGTCGGCATCCCAACCTCGGCCCTCACGCGCCCGGCGAAATCCAGATGGGGTGCGCTTTTCATGCCCTGAACCGGGATCACGTCCGTCATGGCCGGGTCGGTATGAATACGCCCGCGAATAATGTTCAGGAAATCGACCTGACCACTGTCACGCAGCCTTCGGGCAATCTCCAGCCCTTCCGCTTCGGTGATGCCGCCCTTTTCCACCTCGTCGGCGGTGTAACGGACCCCTATGATGAAATCGCGCCCGACGCGGTCGCGGATTGCATCCAGAACCATGAAGCCAAAGCGCAACCGGTTGTCCAGATTGCCCCCAAAAGGCGCGTCCATCCGATTGGTCATCGGCGACCAGAACTGATCGATCAGATGGCCATAGGCCTGCAATTCAATTCCATCCAGCCCGGCGGCCTGCATCCGTTCGGCAGCATCGGCGTAATCGGTCACAATCCGCGCGATGTCGAAATCTTCCATCTTCTTGGCAAAGGCCCGGTGCGCCGGTTCCCGGTCGTGCGACGGCGACAGGGATGGCAGCCAGTCACCCTTGTTCCAGCCCGTGCGCCGCCCCAGATGGGTCAGCTGGATCATCACCGCACAGCCATGGGCATGGCAGGCATCCGTCAGCTCCGCCATCCAGCGGACTACCTCGTCCTTGTAAGCTAGGATATTGTTGAACGCAGGCGGGCTGTCGCGGCTGACAACGGCCGACCCCGCCGTCATGGTCATCGCAACCCCCGCTTTGGCCCGCACCTCGTGATAGGCACGATAACGTTCCGTCGGCATCCCATCTTCGGGATAGGCGGGTTCGTGACTGGTCGTCATGATCCGGTTCTTCAGCGTCAGGTGCTTTAGCTGATAAGGTTGCAGCAAGGCATCGCGGCTCATGATAGCGCCTCGTGATCGGTTTGAGTGCGCAAGGCGGCAACAGGGTCGGATGACATGCGGCTCTCCGGTTGTCTGGGGGCAAGAGGTGTGGGTCTTTGCTGATTGAAATCAAACTGGAATTGCCAAGTCAAACTTGTTTTCAATCAGACGTTTTGGACCCATTTTCCTCATGCCTTACGCCCGAGTGGACAGGACAAGCGTGGCCGCGCGCACCCGGTTGGCGCATGCCTTCGGTGAACAAATCCTCTTGCGGGGTGCCACGCGCAAACAGGCGGCGAGGCCGGGCTCAGGGCACTTCGGAATGGACGCTCAGCAGGGTTTCCAGAAACAGTTTGGCCGCGCGTGTCGGATCCGGCTGTTTCCGCGTCACTGCCGCAAAGCGCGTTCTGTATTTGATGTCCTGCGGCATCACCTGCCTCATAAGCCCCTTATCAACAAATTCCTGCGCCAGATGGTCCGGAAGAAAGCCCAGATAGCTGCCTGACAGAATAAGTATTGCAAGGGCTTGTTCGTTTTGCACTTTGGCGGCGCGCCGAAACCCCAGTTGCTGGCCGTAGATCAGGTTGGGCGAGTTCACGTTCAGACCCGCATAGTTGAAGGCCTGAATGTCCCGCAAGCTCAGCGTGTCAGCGGACTGGCTGAACAACGGATTGGCCTGCCCGCAATACAGAAACATGTTTTCCCCATAAAGCGGCGCATAATGCAGGCTTGCCGAGGGGCGGTGCAGGGCGATGATCCCGACATCCAGCTGCCCGCTGATAACCATGGTCTCAATGACGTTGGGCGGTTCAATCGACAACTCGATCTGGATGGCAGGGGCGGCTTCGTTGAACCTGTGAATGGCGCGGGCAAGGCGCGCTTCTGGGTTCGTGGTGCATTGATCGAACAGCGCCACGCGGATACTTCCTGCCAGTTGCTGCTTGATCTCGTTGACTTCGGTTCTGAACTGCGAAACCGAAATCAGCAGGTCTTCTGTCGCGGCCAGCACTTTCTCGCCGTCTTCAGTCAGGGAAAAACCCGCCGGGCCACGGTTGCACAGCTTCAGATCCAGCCGAAGCTCCAGATCCGATATGTGTTTCGAGATTGTTGATTTCCCGATGTTGAGCTCAATTTCTGCTGCCGAAAACCCTCCGCTTTCCGCAACGGTTTTGAAAACCCGAAGAAGGCGAATGTCCGTGTCCCCGATGCGGGTGGCCAGTGGGTTCTGTCTCATATTATAAGTTCGACATTTGTGAAACCTTTCGCGCAAATATTAACAACGACGAAACCATGTTGGCAAGATAGCCTCTTGTGGCCGAGGCAGAATCGGACTGGCCACCTTCTCCCCAGGCCATCGCGCACCTCGAAACACGACAAATGGGAGGACATCCATGTCATTTATCAAAAAGCTTGGCACCATCAGCGCCGCCGTTTCCGTTGCTGCACTGATGGTCGCAGGCGCGGCTGATGCGAAGAACTTCAAGATCGCGGTGGGCGATAGCGCAGGAAGCGCACAGGAAGCTCTGGGCATCGCCTTCGTCAAGGCGCTGGAAGAGAAATCGGGCGGTGCCCACACCGCCACGCTGTTCCTGAACGGTCAGCTGGGGTCCGAACAGGACACCGTGAACGAGGCGGCGATCGGCACGCTGGATATGTCGCTGCTGGCGATCAATAACATCACGCCGTTCTCGCCCTCGGTCGGTGTTTTCACGCTGCCTTACGTGATCCTCAGCCTGGAAGATGCCGAAAAGCTGACTCAGGGCCCAATCGGTCAGGAACTGGTCGAAAACACCATCCGTGATGCCGGCGTGCGCATCATCGGCTGGACCTATACCGGTTTCCGTCGCTTGACCAACTCGAAAAAGCCGGTCAAATCGGTTGCCGACCTTCAGGATCTGGTCATCCGCGTTCCCAAGAACGAGATCATGATCGAAACCTACAAGGCATGGGGCATCAACCCGACGCCAATGGCCTGGTCGGAAACCTTCACTGGTCTGCAAACCAAGGTGGTTGACGGGCAGGACAACCCTTACCTGACCATCAACGCGATGAAGTTCTACGAGGTTCAGGACCACGTCACCAACCTGCGTTACATCTTCTCGATCGAACCGCTCATCGTTTCAGAAGCGGTCTTCCAGGACCTGTCCGCAGAAGATCAGGCAATTATCCTTGAAGCGGGACAGGAAGCCACCCTGGCATCCGCACAGTTCCTGCGGGATTCCGAAGCCGCCATAAAGGAAGAGCTGACCGCCAAAGGTATGGAGATCATCGATCCCGAAAACGACGAAGCCGAGTTCATCGAACTGGCGACAGGTGCCGTATGGCCCCAGTTCTACGACTCCATCGGTGGCGTCGAAAAACTGAACACCGTTCTGGAAGCCATTGGCCGCGAGCCGGTGCAGCAATAATCGCCGCAGAGCGATACCGGGAAGAGCGCCACGGCGCTCTTCTCATCTCAGGGAGGAGTGAAACCACATGTTCTGGAAATTTCTGGACAACATAGAAAGTGTCATCTGCCGGATACTCTTATCCGGCTTTGTCTGCCTTTTATTCGTGCAGATCATCGCGCGCGAAGTCTTCGGCTTTTCGGTCAGCTGGATCGAAGAACTCTCGGTCTACATGTTCGTATGGTTCGTCTATTTCGGCGCAAGTTACGCCGCCTTGAAAGGGGCGCATAACCGCGTGACATTCCAGTTCAAGTTCCTGCCTGAGGGGGCGATCAAGTACATCGAAGCCTTCGCCGATCTCTTCTGGCTCTTCTTCAATGTCTACTTCCTCTATCTGGCGACAGATTTTGTCTTCAACAAGATGAACAAGTTCTGGAAATCCCAGACCCTGGGTGTCGAGATGAAGTATATCTACATGGTGCTGCCCATCGCGTTTGCGCTGATGACCGTCCGCATCATTCAGGTGAATTACCTACGCCTTGTCAAAGGCGAGGACATTCACGATCCCGATCAGATCGACCTCGACGAAATCAAAGCTGCGACCGAAGCAGCAAAGAAATCCTAAGGGCAGGGGGTTAAATCATGGAATCCGAAATCGTCACGGTCCTGTTTGGATCATTTCTGTTCTTGCTGCTCATTGGCGCGCCGATCACGGTGGCGCTGGGTGTCGCGTCGCTGATCTCGTTTCTCTATCTGGGCGATAACCCGATAAAATTCGTGCAGATCGCCTTTACATCCGTGGGCTCGTTCCCGCTGATGGCGCTGCCAGCCTTTATCCTCGCCGGGGCCCTGATGGAGGCTGCCGGTATCTCAAAACGCCTGATCAACGTTGCCGAAAGTCTGGCCGGTCCTTTCACCGGTGGTATTTCGGCCGCAACGGTCATGGCCTGTCTGTTCTTTGGTGCAATTTCGGGCTCGGGCCCGGCAACAACCGCGGCTGTTGGGATGCTGATGATCCCGGCAATGATCGACCGCGGCTATGAGCGCGGCTATGCCTCGGCGATCACTGCGTCCTCTGGCGGCCTCGGGATTATCATTCCTCCCTCCATCCCGATGGTGATCTTCGGCATTGCCGCGCTCGGTATGGCCCCGCCACCCGAAGCGGTCGAGAAATTCGGCACCTTCCAGTCGGTTTCGATTTCGAAACTGTTCATTGCCGGGTTTGTACCCGCCTTCCTGATCGCCACCAGCCTTTTGATCCTGAACTACTTCATGTCGAAAAAGCGCGGCTACAAAGGCGTCGCCGAAGGCTGGTCGATCCGCCATGTGGGCTGCGAAATGTATCGCGGGTTCTGGTCTTTGATGGCGCCGCTGGTGATCTTGGGTGGTATCTATACCGGCTTCTTCACCCCGACCGAGGCTGCAATCGTCGCGATCTTCTATACCCTGTTCGTGGGGGTAGTCATCTATCGCGAACTGACCTGGCAGTCGCTGTTCCAGTCGCTTGAAGCCACCACATGGCTGACCGGTCGCGTCCTGCTGATCCTGTTCACCGCTACGGTGTTCGGACGTCTTTTGGTGGAAAACCAGATCCCGGCGATCATCGCAGATTCGATGCTCAGCTTCACCGACAACCTCTATGTAATCTGGGCGCTGATCATCTTCTTCCTGCTGTTCGTCGGCATGTTCATGGAAACACTGGCCACCATCCTGATCCTTGTTCCGGTAATGCTGCCGGTGGCGTATTCGGTGGGTATCGATCCGATCCACTTTGGCGTGGTGATGGTCTGTACGCTGGGCATCGGGTTCCAGACCCCGCCGCTGGGCGAGAACCTGTTCATCGCATCGGGTATCTCGAACATCTCGATCGAACAGATCTCGTTGCGCGCGCTGCCTTTTGCGGCGGCAAACACGGTGGCGATCTTCATTATCGCCTTCTTCCCTGAACTGTCGCTGTGGCTTCCACGGCTGTTTGGCTACTGATCTGAAAGGATGACGACATGAAACAGATGGTCTCCAACATCCTGTTTGCCACCGACCTGTCCGAAAACTCGGGTCACGCCATGCGCCATGCCGCAAGCATCGCGCAGGCCACCGGGGCGGAGATTCACGTGTTACACGTGAATGAACCCTTGTCGGACGACGCCAAGATCACGATGGAAATCTTCATCATGAACGAAGAGACCCGCAAGACCGCCATTGAGCGTCGTCACGAGATGGTGCGCAAGGTTCTGGCCGAACGGCAAGCCAAGTTCTGGGCGCAGTTCGACGGCGACGACGGGAAAATTCGCGATCAGGTCACCTCGGTCGAGGTGACTGACGGCCATCCCGCAGAAGTGATCCTGCGCCGCTCGGTCGAACTGGGTTGCGACCTGATCGTATTGGGCGCGCATGATCACGGCTTTTCGCACACCTTCCTGGGCACGGTCGCAAAACGCGTTTTGCGGCGCTCGAGGATCCCGACACTGATCGTTCCGAACCCGGACGAAATGTAACAACCCCACTGACAAGGAAGTACAAAATGAACAAAACCCTGACCGCGCAGGACCTGGCGGATACGTTTGACGCGTTCAACCGCCACGACATCGACGGCGTGATGACCCACTTCGCCGACGACTGCGTGTTCTACACCGTGGCCGGTGACGAGAAATATGGCAACAAGGTTGAAGGTGCCGAAGCCATCGCCGCCGCGTTTTCGGGCGTCTGGGCAGGCATGAAAGACGCCCATTGGGACCATCACAGCCACTTTGTCCACGGTGATCGTGCCGTATCCGAGTGGACCTTCTCGGGAACCGACGCAAACGGAATGCGGATCGAAGCCGAAGGTGCAGATCTGTTCACCGTTCGTGACGGTAAAATCATTGTAAAACAGGCGCTTCGCAAAACGCGCCCAATGTTCAAAGCCTGATCCGCCGCCCTGCGCGCAGCCTCGGAGAAAAACAAGAATGGTGGATAACAGCATCCCGCGTCACTGGCCCAAGGCCAGCTATGACCCCAAATATGACCCGATCATTGATGCGGGTCCGGGTCACAATCGCGACCACGCGCCCACATATTGGATTGGAACGGCCGGAACACCTCCGGCCGATGATGGACCTGTGTCCAGCGATATGGATGCAGATGTGGTGGTGATCGGATCGGGGTATACCGGCCTGTCCACCGCCATCCATCTTGCCAAGGAACATGGCATTCAAGCCGTTGTTTTAGAAGCAAATACCGTCTCCTGGGGCTGCTCCACCCGCAACGGCGGGCAGGCCCAGATTTCATCCGGGCGGCTCAAGCGGTCGCAATGGATCGAACGGTGGGGAACGGACGTGGCCAAGCGCATGCATGCCGAGGTCACAGAAGCGTTTCAGCTGTTCAACGATCTGATTGCGACCGACGATATCGATTGCGACCCCCAGCCAGGCGGCCACTACTACATCGCGCATCGCGACAAGGTCATGCCGTCCCTCAAGAAAGAGAGCAAGCTGCTCAACGATGTGTTCGGCTATGGCTCGCGCATCCTCTCCCGGGAAGAACTGCACGAAAAGCACGTGCGCGATATGGAGGCCGCAGGTGCCATGTGGGAACCTGACGGGACCTGCATCCATGCGGGTAAACTGGCGTTCGGCTACGTCAACATGGCGCGCCGTCTGGGGGTGAAAATTCACACCGGCAGTCCGGTCATGGGATGGCAGACGAAAAACGGCGTGCATCACCTGCGCACACCGGGCGGCATCGTCCGCGCCAAAACGGTGGCCCTGGCAACCGCGGGCTATACCCCACCGGGCCTGAACACGCGCACAAAGCACCGCCTGATGCCTATCCTGTCAAACTCGATGGTGACACGGCCGCTGACCCAGGCCGAACTGGATGAGTGTGGCATTCAGACCAAATCACCCCTGACGGACACCCGCACCTTGCGCCACTACTATCGTTTATTGCCCGACAACCGGATGCAGATCGGCAGCCGCAGCGCGGTAACGGGGCGGGATGCCGAGAACGAAAGACATCTGGAGCTTCTGAAAAAGGGTCTTGCCCGAAAGTTCCCGGCGCTGACGGATATCAACCTCGATTACTCGTGGTGGGGCTGGGTCGATGTCAGCCACGATATGATGCCGCGTATCTTTCAACCAGACCCGCAACAGCGCGTGTTCTACGCGATGGGATATGGTGGCAACGGCGTGATGTACTCGGCTCAGGCCGGGCGTCGTATGGCACAGCTGATCGCGGGCAAGAAAGACAAGGCCTTTGCCCTGCCGATCTTCACGTCCCCGCTGCCCAGCCATGGCATCCTGACACCCTTCCGCCGCCTCGGCCAGCGCATAGCCTATGTCGGCTATTACCTCAGAGACGAAATACTCTAATTTACCAACGCTTTGGCGTTCTGAAGATAAGGAAACACCCCTATGAAGATGACGACGGAAGAGGCCTTTGTTAAGGTTTTGCAGATGCATGGTATTGAACATGCGTTTGGGATCATTGGCTCTGCGATGATGCCGA
>NZ_JBQFYZ010000021.1:0-54594 GCF_056541905.1 Ruegeria sp. AF5 | reverse complement strand
TAACCTGAAGGTCGCAGGTTCAAATCCTGCTCCCGCAACCAATACTTCAAGTCAGATATCAAACACTTAGCGCCCCAAGGGGCGCTTTCTGCGTTCAGGGCCAACCCAATCATCGCTGCCAGGACACCCTCCAGTTCGATCTGGACGCCATCCCGTTCATGTTTGATCGTAACACGTTCAATCAGGCCCCGGATAATCTCCAAGGCCCCGGTGCGGATCGACGGATCCGATAGCGCCTGTGCCAGATCTGCGACCTTGGAGCGATAAAGTTCCGACAGATTTGGGTGCAGTCGCACCGGTGAAGGCTTTGGTCCGGAGAGCTTGGCATCCAGATTGGCGATCTGCGCTTCGAGTTCTTCGAGCCGCGTTTGAAGGCCGGGGGTACGAATGCCCTCCGCGATTGCATCATAGAACCCATTCAATTTGCGTACGGTTTTGTCCCGCTCGGATTGTAGACGGGTCCGGGCTTCCTCTACTGTGCCTGCTTCTGCGTTGGCGGCCTCGCTGAAGGATTTGATAAAAGCGGCAACTGCGTCGGGCTGCATCAGGCGACGACGAAGCAAATCCAGAACGGCGTCTTCCAGAACGTTGCGGCGAATGGATTGCTTATGGGAACAAGTACCGAGTTTGCGAGCGGCAGAGCAGGCGAGGTAGTCGCGCCCGACAGTGGCGAGTGGCCCTCCGCAGGTGCCGCAGAATGCAAGACCTGTCAGAAGGTGCTTCTTGCGACGCTTCTCCCAAAACTTGGTTTCCTTGATGGCTTTGACACGGGGATCAGCCTCGATCTCGCCTTGCCGCTGCTTGACCGCCTCCCAAAGTTCATCCCCGACGATCCGCAACTCAGGGACCTTCGCGATGATCCATTTGGACGGATCGTTGAGACGGGAAACACGTCTGCCGGTCTTTGGGTCCTTGATGTAGCGCAGCCGGTTCCAAACCAGGCGGCCGATATAAAGCTCATTGTTGAGAAGGCCCGTCCCACGCACTCGGTGCCCTCGAATGGCGGTGTCACGCCATAACTTGCCACGGGGACCGGGGACACCCTCGGCGTTCAGGCGGCGCGCAATGGCTTTTGGGGAGAGTCCTTCGGTGAAGTCATGTAATACCCGCCGGATAATCTCAGCTTCCGCCGCGTTGATCATTCGTTCTCCCGTGACGGGTTGGCCATCGGACCCAAGACGCCGGACGACGTCATAGCCGTAGCTGTTTCCGCCGCCGGAGCGCCCAAGCTCGACCCTTCCGCGCAGGCCACGCCGCGTTTTGTCGGCCAGGTCTTTTAGGAACAGTTGGTTCATGGTGCCCTTGAGACCTACGCGCAGTTCGCTGATCTCACCTTCGGCCAGTGTCACGATGCCAACACCTGCAAAGTTCAGACGTTTGAAATTCGCGGCGATGTCTGCCTGATCCCGGCTCAACCGGTCCAGCGCTTCCGCCAAAATCAGATCAACCCGTCCTTCCTGAGTGGCATGGAACAGCTCTTGTAGACCGGGGCGCAACATGGAGGCGCCGGAGACCGCACGATCAGAATAGGCGTCAACAACAGTCCAACCTTCCCGCTCAGCACGTTCCCGGCACAGTCGCATTTGGTCATCGATGGATGCGTCTCTCTGCATTTGGCTGGAGAAACGGGCATAGATTGCAACTCGGGTCATCGCCGGACCTTTCTCTTCTGGTTGATCAAAGCCGCGTAGTCGCGGCCCGCTTCAATTGTCTGGGCGTGGATGTAGTGGCGCTCAGCCGTTCGGAAGCTCGCATGAGCCAATATTGGTCGGATCAGCTTCGCGTGTTCCGGAGAGGAGCGCGCCAATGTCGTTGCGGCGGCATCCCGGAAGAAATGCGGTGGGATGCGGCGCCCCGTCAGCTTAAGCGTTTGATCAGCAATTCGGGGGCCTAGCGCGTCTTCCTTCAAAGGAGTGCCAGACCGGCCAACCCACAGGACATTGTGATGTTGTTGGCCACGCTCCATAAAAAAAGGACGGGCTTCGTTGACATAACGGCGTAAGAGCGGCTCAACGCTCTGGGAAACATCAGCTTCCCAGGGATGCCCTGACTTTGTGAGATCCCCGGGGAGCGCGACAGTCATAGTATCGGGCCTGATGTGCAGGGATACGCCGATCCGAAGGCCCGCGAAGGCGCGTCGCCGCATCGGCATCAGGGCCAACATCGCTATCATGGTACCATCCCGCAGGCACATCATACGGCGTAGCGGTGTTGGCGCCGCTTCTGCATGACCCGCCGCCAGAATCAGACCTGCACGGAATAGAACCTCGCTGGACAACACACGCCCAAGTTTGCGATCCCGATCACCTCGACCCGCGGCGCGCTTCAATCCCGCTTTCAACTTCCGCTGAGCGGACCAGTCCTGTGTCGGGTCAGCTGCAGAGAGGATACGCAACACGCCTTCAATGAACATCAACCGGGTCATCGGCCGGGTGTGTGACAGGTTCCGAAGCCAAGCGGAAAGGCGCGGCAGGGTCCCGCGTCGAGCCGGAGGCAGTGTGATCGCCTCCGCATCGCTGGTAATCAGCCATTGCAGCTATCGCGCATAGTGAAGTTCCAGCGTCTTCAACGAGGTCGCGCGCAGATGTGAGAGCGCGCCGCAATCGTCGAGTGGTCCACCTTCCGTCTGAAGGTTGAGCCACATATCCCGGTCTTGCACGGGCCAATCAGACAGAGGCAGAACAAGGCTCATCAGCGACGCCCTTTCTTAGCTTCTATCAGGTCAGCAAAGGCGCGTGTTGCCGAACGTGCCTCAAGACCGGAATACATGTTGATGGTGTGGCTGACCTCCGAATGTCCGAGCAACCGGCGCGCAACCTCGTAGCCGCCGGGATTGGCGTCGAGCCAGTTCATCACCGCGAAATGCCGAAACAGGTGGGCATTCATCTCCAACCCCGTTTCTTTCCGGATCCGTTTGGAGATGCGCGCAGACAGAACGCCGGGATCAACCGAATGCTGACCATCCCTCCGGGGAAACAGCCAAGGCGTTCCCGCAGGGCAGAGCTCCGGGCAGCGAAATTTGAGATGCACGTCGATCATGCGCAATACATCACGCGGAATCTCGAACTCGACAGGTCGCTCATTTTTGGTCTCGCCGTCTTCCAGAACCAGGTAGGCTCGGCCATCACCGGGACGGTGCAGGTGGCGTTCCAGGTGGATGCCAGCCAGGTTTTTCACGCGAACCGGGCAGACCAGCAAGATGGCGATGGCGAGCGCATCTTCGCGTGCCAGAGCCCAGCCATACGGCTTGGACGTGCCGCGTGGTCGCGCGAATATCCGTTCGGGCAGGAGCAGCAGACGCTGCTGATGCCGATCCTCCTGCAACACCCGCAGCCTGCTTCGGTTTTTGGGAGTCATGCCATTCTGAGGTTTGACGGCCAGGCGCGCGGCAAGCCCCGACAGCGCGTCCCGGGTGTCATCGGGTGCATTGAGTATCCGGGCCAAGTTGCGAAGCAGCGCGGCGATCTCGCTGATCATCTTTGTGGTCTGGTTGTTGGTGCGCGATAACATCTGGCGCAAACCCCGTTCAGCCATCACCGGGTTGATCAGGACGTCCAAACCACCAATGTGGCTAATTGGGAGGCCAGAATGAACCAGTTCGGAGGCAAACCGAACCAACTGTCTTTGGTATTGGGACAGGGTCGCGGGTCGGAGTGCCCTGTTCTGACCGTCATCTGCCAAGGGGTCTGGATTGCACAGACGATGTATCAGCTTTGCAAGAGCGGTTTGGAAGGGCGCTGGAAACGCGGTCACCGGAAAAGTGATGACCTTCCGGCGCGATTCCAGAGCCAAAGTGACGTTGGGCCATTGTGAAATACGTCGAACCGCCAGGTTCCAGCCGTTGACCGCAGCCCGATATGCGACATCCGGTGATTTGCTGATCTCGTTATGCGCAAGGGCTTCTCGATAGGCCGTGGCATGCTCTTTGCGCACAATGGCGGGTTTGACGCCCTGCCGGTTCAGAAAATGCACGAAGCGGCAGAGCGCGGGTTGTAATGTCTTGTCGCCGGACGCCAGTACATTCACCCAGAGCGCTTGCCAATCGGGAGACAGATCATCGATCCGGTTGAAGCGCCGTTCCACCAGCCCGAAATGCGCGAGGGCGGCACGCGTATCACTGACCGCGTTTTGCCAACTCTTCGGTGCAAGACCAAGCGCAGCCGGAGTGACTTTGGACAGACGGGGCTGCAACCAGCGGCTATCGCAGGGCACATCCTCTGGCGGCAGCCCAAGGGCTTTGGCCACGCGGCGCAGACCGGAGATCATGTCGCGGCAGCGTCCGTCCGACAGAGATCTCTCGGAGCGCAGTTGGTCGATGACTTCGGCAAACATCGGTGTGTCGGCTTTGACGAAGGCCAATGTCAATGGAACGGGGCTCTGGCTAGTCATCGGGATTGCGTTCCTTTGGACATGTCAGTCTCGGGTGGACGGGTGTGGACAGGGGGTCCGATTCGGGAAAAGCGTAGCACAGAAAGTCCGCAACTTACGGGCAGGCCCTCTTCCCGAAAACCACTTAAATCTTTGACGTAAACGGACATTATTGGTCGCGATTGCCTACCAGCACTGTGCCTGCCGGTAGGCGGCATGTGCTGCCGGATCAATGCGGATGAGGCGTCCGCCGGGGCCGACCCGAATAACCTCAAGCAGGCCTGCTGCAATCGCACGGCGCACTGTCTTCTCGGAGCAATTGTCCAGCTCAGCGACGTCTTTCACCGTCAGAAGCTTGCGGGGTCAGCTCTTCTTGGAAGTGATCTGTGGCATCCTGATGCGCCTCCTTTTGGTCAGAGGCGTTCCGACCCAGTTCCCGTACTGCCTGGGCAGCTAGCAATCGGACCAACTGGTCAATCGCTGTCTCAACCTGCTTGTGTGCGTGGTCGTCAGAAGGGGGAATGGCAGGAACGCGTGTCATGCCATGACCATGACAACGCAGGCGGGCTCCTTCTAAGTGTATTGATTGGCCAATTCCGGCGGGGCCCAACGCTCCTTGTCTTCGCGCTCAAGCCTGTCGCGAAAATCGTCAATATCCACGCGGATCGTCTCACCGCTCAGGATTCGCTCCGGTTCGGTTATGATCTTCACGGCAGCCTGGATAAAGTTTACGAGCGGGCCTTGCCGTTGTCCTCCGGGGCGACCGTCTGAATATGTCGTGTAGGTCAGGGGGCGACCGGCATCTTTCCAGAAATAGCAGCAACTCTCGACGATGTACTGACGGCGTTTGTCGCGCGAGAACCGCTTGTCTCGTGGCGACATCTCTGCAACCGCGCCGGGTGTCTCGATGATGCGTCGAATGTCATCCACCACGTCCTGAGAAAGCGTTTTTGCGGTCTCAAGCTTTTGGAGGAATTGCGGCAAAAGTTCTGCGTCTTCCGGGAGCGACGCGAAATAGGTCGAAAGCGTGCCCAATGCGTTCCGGAGTTCTTGGGGACCAATGGCGTCCCGCTTGGCTTCCCGCAATAGCTTTTTGAGGTATTTTTGACCTCGTTCAATCGCCTGTGAACGACTGACCTCGGTCAGATTGATCGCGATGTCGTCATCGTTGTTGAGGCAGTCACCGAGAATTACGGATAGGTCGCGCACGAGCGTTGTCGGGAGGTCAAACTGTTCGCTCAAGCTCTCGATCATGTCCTCGGAAAGCGCGCCGCGTTCCCCATAGCTTCCGAGTTTCCAGGACATCGAGCATTTGATTCCATCCATATGCGGAAAGACCGAATAGTCACCTTCAATATCTGCAACGTCTTGGTTGCCCTTCAGATCGCTGTCCGCGTTAGCGCTCATGTTGTTCTCCGTTTGCCACATTCTAGGGTCTGGCCGCAGGTCCAAAAGCTTACGTGCATCAAGGCAGTACCGATTGCTGAGGAAGCTTGCCGGTTGAAGCAAGTCGACCCCTCCAAAAGTTGCACATAAACAATAGAACAGGAAGGGAACAGCTTGTGCTCCAGCTAATGCTTGATCGTCCAAGGCGGTTTTAACGCTATTTCGGTAGCAGACTGCACACCGCACTGTAGTGGATACATGGCCTGCCGAGTGACCGGTCGCTTTGCAGTTAGAATGGTTCTCAGCCATCAGCGACGTTTCATTTTGCATTCGCCTCCCACGGTGGGAAATCCGGCCCTTTGCGGCCCTTCTCCCCGCTTGCAGTCTCCGCAGTGCGGCGTCGCCGGACCTGCCATTCGCTGCGGCCGCACATTCTCAAGAACGGCAAATGCCGGCAGAGCGGACGAAGCGCAGGTCTGGGAAATTCGAAATTTTTTGGCAGACTTCGGGACGCCTTGGGTTTCCAGAAAATCCATCGTGTATATGCGAATGTGATCAGCGGCAACGACTCAAGTGTTTGTGTTTCGGTTTCCCCGGAAGCTCTTTGGTGAAGAGCCGGTCCACTCCCTGAACGCACGGCGAAAGCTTCTCGGCTCTTTGTATCCCAGCATTTCGGCGATCCGTTCGACCGGAATGTCCGATTTCTGAAGCATTTCGCGCGCCTGCTCCTCGATGAGCATAGAGCGGATTGTCCTGTATGCCGTCCCTTCCGCCCTAAGGGCCCTCTGAAGTGACCTGGGGCCGATCGCAAGATGGGCCGCAACTTTGCTCTCGGAAAGCACACTTGTCGGAAGATGAGCGCGCATGATTTGCAAAACCGCGCCTTCAATGGACTGAACCGGCTCAACCCCCATGAGCGCACCCAGGTCCCCCAATGTAATAGTCTTCCGAGACTGCAAGGGGTGCGGGTTTCGCGTGTCAAGGTCGCAAAGCCGAAGCGCGACGGACGGTGACTGGGCTCCCGTCCTAACAGGTGCGCCGAACAGATCTGCAAGCTTTGACTTGTCGTCACCATTGCCATCGGGAAGTTCAAACCAATCGGGCTGCCAGTCCGTGCCGAGGAAATGCCTGGCCACCTTGGAAATAACGAACAGCGCCCCTTCGTCGAGGTGTCGGTGGCCGACGACCGAGAAGCCTTTCGAGTCTCGTCCGACGACAACGTGCGTGTCAGTCTGTCGGATCACGATTTCAGAGCCAGGATGCGTCAGCGACAGCGCGCGTCGCCCGCGGTCAAGCGCAGATCGCAGATCCGGTGCGCCCAGCACGTAGTTCGCATAAGCTCCGTAAGCCAAGTAGTCGAAGGCCCAGCCAACCCTGGCACCCAGATGGCGATCGCTTATCATGCGGGCGACGGACTCCAGAATGACGGCCTCAGCAGCGTAGGAAACAAACCCGGTTCCTTCTGACAGCATCTTACGGTCGAGACCAGCCGTTCGGAGCGCACTCTCGACGACGTGTTTCGGGACGAAGCTGTCAAGAATGTCCACGACGTGCGCCAGTTCGATGATGTTGACCAACTTCTGTCTCATAGCGTCTCTTTGTCACAAAATGACCGGTCGCACTATGATAAAACGCCAGGAAAACGAAGACTTGAGGGGCGACTCATGAAAGGTAAACAGTTGGCAAACCGCATATTTTTGTTTCTTGCATTCCTGGCCGCGATCGTCTCTGGTCCCGCTCATGCCCAAAACTTCGACACCACAGTGGACCAACTTGCCGACAGCAGGGAAATCCCAGTCACGGTAGACAACTTTATCCGTGCCGCGACAGATATCGAGTTCGGCAAATATGTTGCCCTCGCTGGAGGGGTAAACAAGTTCTACCACTTCCGCGAAATGATGCCCGTCCATGCTCAGACCACCATCAGCGCGAACCGGGACACTCTCTATAGCGCCGCGATCATCAATATCAGCAAGGGCGCGACGGTCACCCTTCCGGATGTCGGCGACCGCTACATGTCGGCGATGGTCATCAACCAGGACCACTACCTGAACAAGGTCTTGCACGGTGGCGGCGCCTATACACTCGATATGGACACGTTTGACACGCCATATGTCGCCGTCTATCTGCGCGTCCTGCTGGATGCGACCGATTCCGCGGACCTGGCCGCCGTGCACGCAATCCAGGACCAGATGTCGATCGACGCTGCCTCGTCCAAACCTTTCATCGTCCCGCCCTATGATGAAGAGGGCTATTTAGGGCTCGTAAGGGCCGCCGTCGGTGTCGGCGCCTACCTTCCGGACAGTTTCCACATGTTCGGCAAGAAGGAGGATGTCGATCCAGTGCGGCATTTCATTGGGACGGCCGGTGGCTGGGGTGGGTTGCCCGAGGATGAGGCACTTTATCTCGGAATCTCGCCGAACCTGCCGGTCGGGAAATACAAGATCGAAGTGCCGGCCGACGTGCCCGTCAAGGATTTCTGGTCGGTCAGCCTCTATGATGCAAACCGTTATTTCGCGCCGAACGCGATGGACGCCTATGTCATCAACTCCGTCAGCGGGACGTACAATGAGGACGGCTCGATGACCGTGCATCTGGGCGGCTGCGAGGACGGGCGCGTGAATTGCCTGCCGCTTGTCGAGGGGTGGCAATACACCGTGCGGCTCTATCGTGCAGCGCCGGAAGTGCTGGATGGAAGCTGGGTCTTCCCGGGTGTCGAGCCCGCGAACTGACAGAAAGGACAGAAAATGAAACACCTTCTCCTTGCCGCTGCCCTCTACGCACCCGCACCAGTTCTCGCCGAAGATATCACGATCCGGAACCTCATGCGCGCCGAGAGCGATACGATGTTCCGGCTCACTATGAAGAACAACGGAACAGGTGTCGGCGAGATCGCCCATGAGCGCGAGGTAACCTCCGCCGACAAGCCGCAGCCGGTCATCCGGCCCAACCAGGACACCTTGTATTCGTCCGCCCTCATCGATCTGTCCCAGCCGGTGACGGTGACGCTGCCGGAGGGCGACGGACGGTTCCAGTCGGTGCTGGTGATCAGCCAGGACCACTACAACTTTGCCTATGCCGAACCCGGTGCATACGAGCTGACCGAGGACGAGGTCGGGACCCGCTTCGCGATGCTCCTGTTCCGCACCTTCATCGACGCGGGCGATCCCGACGATACGGCGCGCGCCCATGCGGTGCAGGACGGAATTCGCCTCGAAGGCGGCGGAACCGGCCCCTTCGAGGCTCCGAACTGGGATCTTGACGCCCTTGCCGCTGCGCGGAAGGCGGTCAGTGACCTCGCCGCTGCCGTCGGCCTTGATGCCAGCATCGCCTTTGGCCGCCGCGACGAGGTGGACCCGCTGGGCCATCTGATCGGGATGGCGGGCTGGGCGGGGCAGCCGGCCACGACGGCCAGCGCCTTTGTCGACGCCGTCGATAGGAATGACGGCGCGACCCCCCATGCCGTGACGCTGCAAGACGTGCCGGTGGACGCGTTCTGGTCGATCACCGTCTACGACGCTGACGGCTTCCTCGCGCCCAACGATTTGGGGCGGAACAGCTATAACAACACCTCGGCCACCCCGAATGAGGATGGTTCCTTCACCATCCATTTCGGTGGCTGCGAGGATGACCGGATCAACTGCATCCCTCTTACGCCGGGCTGGAACTACACGGTCCGGCTCTACCAGCCACGCGCCGAAATCCTCGATGGCAGCTGGACCTTCCCGGATGTCCTGCCCCTAAACTGATGACGCGACGGCCCGCGCACCGCGTGGGCCGATCGACGAGAGGAAGGAGCCTTCGATGTTGAAAAAGCCACCTGTCCAAACGGCCAGTTGCGCCGTCTTCCTGGCGTTTTCCTTGGCGAACGGTGCATTAGCCGAGGATAAGCCGCGCCTCATCCTCCAGATCACTGTGGATCAGCTGCGGGGCGACCTGCCTTTCCGCCACTACGACCAATTTGGCTCGGGCGGATTCCGCTATCTGATGGATCAGGGCGTCTACTACGACAACGCCCACCACGCCCACGCCAATACCGAAACCGTCGTCGGCCATACCACGCTGGCCACCGGCGCGCATCCGTCGGCCCATGGCATGGTAGGCAACCTCTGGTACGACCGCGCCACGGGGCGCACTATCTACAATGTCGAGGACGCCGACTATCCACTCCTCACTCGGGGCGCGGACGTGAACCCCGACACCGAGGTCGACCCCACCCAGCTTGCCGCCAGTTCCGATGGCCGTTCGCCCCGCGCCATCCTGACCACCACCTTTTCCGACGAGCTGTCCATCGCCACCCAGGGCCGCGCCAAGGTCTTTGGCGTCTCGGTCAAGGATCGTGGTGCCGTCTCGATGGCGGGCCACACCGGCAAGGCGTTCTGGTTCTCCAAATCCGCCGGGGAATTCGTCACCTCCAGCTATTATTACGACAGCTACCCGGATTGGGTGACCGATTGGAACGCTAAGGATTTCCTGCAAAACTATCTCGGCACCTCGTGGCAGCTGACCCATCCCATCGATAGCTATCTTTTTGGCGATCGCGACGATCAGGATTGGGAAACTGATCTTGCCGGGTTCGGGCGCACCTTCCCGCACCCCTATTCGACCGTCGATCCGCTCTCGTGGAAGAACGATCCCTATTTCCCCACGCTGCTCACCTTCAGCCCTGCCGGGGACGAGATCACCGCCGATTTCGCCAAGACCCTGATCACAGCCGAGGGCCTGGGGCAGGATGATGTCACCGATTACCTCTCCGTCAGCTTCTCGGCGACCGATTACATTGGCCACGGCTTCGGCCCCTCCAGCCTCGAGGCCGAGGAAAACCTGCTCCGGCTCGACCGCACCCTGACCGATCTCTTCGCCTTTATCGACGCCGAGATCGGGCTCGAGAACACCCTGATCGCGCTGTCCGCCGATCACGGCACGCCCGAGGCGCCGGGATACCTGGCCGAGCTGGGAGAGATGGGCGGCTACGTCAACCCCGAGCACTGGGCGACCCAGCCCGCCGCCGATCGCATCCGCGCGCGCTTTGGCCTTAGCGATCCGCTGATAGCGGGCTATGACCACCCCTACCTCACCCTCTCGGAAGAGGTGCACAGTCGCGACGACATCGACCTTGTCGCGCTGGAAACCGCCATCGCCGAAGAACTGTCGACCTTCGAAGGTATCGCCTTCGCTGTGCCTTCGTCCCGCATTCGTACGGGCGCCCTGCCCGACAATGCGCTGATGCGCGCCGTGGCCAACAACTACAACCCCGACCGCTCGGGCGACATCTATCTGGTGGCCAGCCCCGGCTGGTTCATCAACGATTTCGACGGTCTCTCGGTCACAGTCACCCACGGCTCGCCCTGGCGTTATGACACCCACGTGCCCATAGCTTTTGCCGGTTTCAGCCTCGCGCCACAGCGGGTCTCGCGTCGAGTGCATACAGTCGATCTGGCGCTGACGCTTGCCGCGGTCGCAGATACGCGCCCACCCGACGGCGGCGCAGGAGAAGTGTTGGGGGAAGTCGTCGGGTACTAGGCGCCTCGCGGTAATGCAAAGCGGAGACAGTAACTGGGTCGGATTGAATGTCCGCTTCCAGCTTTTCGCGCTGACAGGTTCGCGGTAGCAGAGATGGACCGCTTTCCGGTTTTAAAGCGGGCAAAGGCGATGCTATGCTGTGTGAAGCAAGGCACTTGGGTTTGTCGGTGGTGTGGGGATGACCTGCCCGACTATCGCAGGACTGATGCGCGGTATTGCTCTGAGGGGTGTAGAAAACGGTCGGCGAGGGCGCGCAGGAAAGTCAGGAAAAGAACTCAGGAAGTGTAAAGATCCACTGGATATCTGGTTTGGTTTCGGCACTAGCCACACTAAGATTACCCTAAGGTTTCTACTCTTTCCCCATGAAGCCCAACGCGCCTTCGTTGTTCAAAACCTCAATTGCTGTATCAAGGGCCGCTTGGTCCGAATTGAACTTGTCGTCCCAGACATAACTGGCGTCTTCATGGTCCACCACTTCCAACGTCCATTTGTCCTGGTTGTCCAAGCGGTAGATTTCGATTTCAAACCGATACCCGTCTAAAAGCACAGCCTTGCACCTGTCTGACATCACCAGCTTCGGTTCATCTACATTCATGTCCGTGCCATCCTGACTATAAGCTCTGTGGTTTGGCGGACTTGCGACAGCCTGTGGGTTTCCGTCCGTTTCCAGAATATGCTGTAACACCGCATGCCCGACAATTCCAAGCGCACAGAGTTTCCTTGTCCTGCGCGGTTTCTCTCTTCCAGCGGCACGAGACTTTCTCTTTGTTTGCCCCGAATACGCGGAGCATCAATCGCAAGGTCAAATACAGTAGGATGACGCCCAGAAGTATTCCGGCGATGAGCCAAAAATCCGGGCCGCTACTCTGCACTGAAATAGATTTCAAACCGCCTCCAATAGGACCCTAACAACCAGCCAGATTTTCCCATGACTTGGCCGGTATCGATAATGCGTCACCCCCAAACTCGTACCCCTTTAGTGAATGGAAACAACCTTACATTTACTCAGTCCGAAGCGGCGTGTGAGCTTCGCTGCCTTCAGCGCTTTTACCAAGCGGGCGCTAAAAAACAGGCTCCAGTACAAGCGCGGATCAACCCACAAATCGGGTCCCTCCAAGGCTATACCTGAAACAACAATGTCGAAGTCTTTGGGTTTCATGCCCCGCTTCATCCAAGTATCTGGTTTATTCCCCATAGGTTTGACCATATTCGACCGATCCGGAACAAACGCCGTTTTTTGTTCACCAAGGGCGAGTGTAAAATACTCGCCTTCAACTGGTGTCACACGGTCGTGTTGGCAAACGTTCAAAGGATAGATTTTCGTTTTTCCCAGTTCTGCTTCGCGAAGTACATTCGCTACCGCGCGAGATACGACTGGACCATATGGCCCATTGAAAATTTCGGGCAGCGCCTGAAGCTTTTTGTTCGGATACATTCCAAAAACTAATTTAGGAAAGGCTTCACGGGATTGAACGATCCAGCCCTGTTTTTGTTGTCTACTGCACCAGCAGTCGGCAAGTTGCTTAAAGCCTGCTCGGAGGTAATGGGCTTCATCAACGTTGTGTCATACATGACCTAGCTAAACCAGACGCCTTCATTCTCTTCCACTAATCACCCATTCACAAAAATCGCAAACCGGATCAAAAGATAGTATTTAAACAAATCAAAGGACAACGAGTATGTCCGGCGGTGGTGGTACGACGCGCCGAACTCGTACCCCCTCATTGAAATCATAATCCCCATCAAGACGCGCCGCTCCGCACTGATATTTGCGGAGAGTGTTCAAATTGCGTTCATGAGATGAAAAGTGCGTTGGCGCTCCGGCACTCGGAAAGTGCAGTTCAATACTCTGGCGGTTCGATGAAGTACTCGTGGGGCGGCGCGCCGAACTCAACAACCCCCCCAAATCCAGATGGAAAAACTGGAACGCTCTAAAATCAACACGCGCCATCCACGGATAGAGGATCGCATTGTGGCGAAATTGTGTCCACATCTCGTTTTGAAACTCACTGTTCGCCTTTAGGAAACAAACTTTTTCGGTGAAGTTTGCAATGTTACGGGAATCCCCCAATTTCGGGCTTTGCTTGAGTTGGATAGATTGGGATCAGAATAACCACTTACCCCCTCGTGACGAAGATAGGGGCTGGCCTCGACCCCCTCAGCCAGCCCTTATTCCTTTTCTGGCCACCCCGGCAGATTTTTTGGAGCAGGAACGTCATTCCGAACCAGCCAGTCACGCATCTCCGCCCAGTGGTCCTGTGACCCAGCTGTGTATCGCCGTGAATGTAAATCGGCTAACTGCTGTTCAAGGGAAGGCCACAAGTGCAGCTTGACCCAAGCGGCGATCCGCGCCTGGGCCAAAGCACTTGAGTCGGTCGTCATGATGCCGTCAGTGCCGAGAGCGGAGATTGATACATGCTGAAAGGAACTTGCCACTGCGGCGAAGTTGGCTGGACTCTCGATGCTGTGCCAAAGTCGGTCACGGCCTGCAATTGCACAATCTGTCGGCGTTACGGTGCCCTTTGGGCCTACGGGCACATTGGCTATGACATTCAAACTACCGGGAAAACAAGTACATATCTGCGTCGCGATAGCGGGGATATCCATTTCCACTTCTGCGCCAATTGCGGGTGTGTGACGCACTACGTTGCGTATTTCTCGGACGAAAACGGCCGCAAACTGTCCGCGGTTAATGTTCGAATGTCTGATCCTTCACCAATCAGTGAGATTCCAATCCGTCACTTCGAGGGGCACGACAGCTTTCGAGAACTTCCTCGTGACAGCCGAACTGTAAAGGACATGTGGTTTTGACGTGCTTCCAGGCAGCGGACTTTGGAGCGACTGCTGCGAAGGCCCTTTTCGTCGTCGTCCCGCAGGGCGGATGATATGCAAATCGTTCGCCGCGGCGAGAGTGAGAAGTCAGTTCCGTTGACCTGAATGCTCCACCCTTTGGGCTTTTCATTCATCCGTGCCGACATCAGAGGCAACGCAGTATTAGCTGTCGCACGGCGAGATGATACATCGGGGACGACCCATTGCTGACCTTCACCATTCCTAACAGATGCTGCAGTGCGCCCACCAAAGCGGATGAGGTGGGTGGCTCCTGCTCCACCGGCATCGAATGTGCCAAAGTGCAGTTATCAACGACTGCTAGGAAAGGAGCCACCCAATGACAGTAAAGACCGTCGGCCTCGATTTGGCCAAGGACGTTTTTCAAGTGCACGGCATTTCTGAGAGCAGCCGGGTTATTTTCAACAAGCCGATCAAGCGCGCGAAGCTACTGGCCTTTTTTGAGACGCTTCCGCCCTGCGTCGTAGGCATGGATGCCTGCGGTTCATCCGACCGTGTTGCACGGATCGTTTCATCGGCGTAGCCAGTTGCTTGATTTGATGACGGGATGGCGGGATGCCTTTCAAGCACAACGCGACGCGGCGGGACAAGTTTGAGAAGGCCAAGTACCGGGTCACGAACTGGCCTGAGTACAACGAGGCGCTTCGCCAGCGTGGTGATGTTACGGTCTGGTTCAGCGAGGATGCGGTATCCGGGTGGTGCGCCCCAAGGTCGGGGAAACGTGGTGGTCAGCGGCAGTATTCTGACCTGGCGATTGAGACCTGCCTGACCCTGCGCGCCGTCTTCGGCCTGCCGCTTCGGCAAACGCAAGGGTTTGTACGAAGCCTACTACGGCTCATGCAGATCGACGTTCCCGTTTCGGATTTTTCCACGCTCTGCCGGCGCGCACAATTGCTTCGGATCACACCGAACACCCGGCCCACGAACGGCCCAGTGACGCTGATCGTAGACAGCACAGGGCTTCGCGTTCACAGCGGTCGAGACTGGATGCAGAAGAAACACGGGTTACCGAAGGCCCGTAAAACATGGTGCAAACTGCACATCGGCTTCGTTCCCGAGAGCGCGGAGCTTTTGGCCTCCTGCCTGACAACCGAGCACATCGGAGACGCCGGCGCACTGCCCGAATTGCTGGCTGATGTGGCAGGTCCTGTTCATCGTATCATCGGCGACGGCGCCTATGATGGTGCGCCGACCACAGCGACGATCCGGCAGGCGTTGGGATCGGATGTCGAACTGATCGTACCGCCGCCGAAGAATGCCGTCCCAGGTGATTGCAAAACACGCAACGCCCATATCGACATGATCGCCAAGGGAGGTCGTATGGCCTGGAAGAAGGCCACTGGCTATGGCCAAAGATCACGCGGCGAGGCCCAGATCGGGCGCTACAAACAGGTCATCGGACCGGAGCTGCGCAGTCGCAAAATGGAGAGTCAGACAACCGAAACCAAGATCGCTGTCAAAGCTCTCAACCGCATGACCCATCTCGGTCGTGCGACCTATGAACGTGTCGCATAACGAACCGGGGAAAGGGGCAAATGCGGCCCAGCCGCTATTCGTGCAACACAGTCTTAAAAGCCAAAGCCCATGACAAATGCCACGGCAATCGCAAGAAGGAAGAGGGTTTCGACGACAAGAATAAGGCCATAGCTGGGCTTGACGCGCAGAATGGTGGCAAGGCTGGTTTTCACCCCAAGGGCAGAAATCGCGATGACCAGACACCAGCCGGACAGGGTGGCGATTGCATCGGTGATCACCTGCGGCACCAGCCCGGTATTTGTCAAAATCGCCAGCGCGACAAACATGACAAGGAACCACGGCAGGATGATCTTCTGGGATTGTGCGCCGCGAAAGCTCGCCATGACCACAATCATCACCACCGGCAACAAGGCCACGCGCACCATCTTGACGAAGGTCGCAATCACCCCCGCCTCGTCACTGATCGAATATCCGGCACCAACAACCTGGGCCACATCGTGAATGGTCGCCCCGATCAGAAATCCGCTTTCCAGATCGCTCATCCCCAGGGCCGCAAACAAGACCGGATAGGCAATCATTGCGATGGTCGACAGGGCGGTGACGCCGATCACAACAAACAGCGTATCCTGTTCGCGGTCATCTTTCGCGGGCAGAACCGAGGTGATGGCAAGGGCGGCCGAGGCCCCGCAGATCGCCACAGACCCGCCCGCCAACAGGCCAAAGGCCAGTTTGCGACCGAAGAGAAAGGACAGGATTGCCCCGCAGGCCAGTGTTGCCATGACAAAGCCGACAACCGCGCCCACCGCGCCCAGCCCGACACTTTCCACATCCCCAATGCTTAGATGCAGGCCCAACAGGCCGACCCCGAATCGCAACAGCGTTTTGGCGGAAAACTCCAGCCCCGGGGTGAATTTCTGATCGTCATAAAGAAAGTGGAACGCCATGCCGATCAGCAGTGCAAACAGCATCGCAGGCGCGCCGTAATGTTCGGACAGAAAGGTCGCGGCGGCGGCAATCACGCACACCAGAAGAATGCCACCAAAGTGGGTGTCCCAGCGGGACCTGATCAGCGACACCATGGTTCGCTCCTGACTGCGGGAATGTGAAATTGGCGCGCGCAGCCTGTGTCAGGCCGCACACACCTGGTACTGTCTGGCGTCAGCCGACCCAGCGATTGCTGTGATCAAAGGCCGCGTCGTAACCAAAGAGCGCGACCGACCCGCCAGTGTGCAGGAAGACGACACGTTCGCCTTTCTTGAAGTGACCTTTGCGGATCAGATCAATGAAACCCGCGGCCCCCTTGGCGGAATAGACCGGGTCGAGAAGGATCGATTCCAGCTCGGCAAACATCTGGATCGCCTCGATGCCGCTGTCGGTCGGGATGCCATAACCTTCGCCGACGTAATCGGTGTTGGCGACCACATCTTCGCGCTGCACGACACCGGCACAGCCCAGCTTTTCGGCGGTGGCACAGGCGAGGTTATAGACGTTTTCTTCCTGTTTCGGTTTGGGCGCACGTACGCCGATGCCCAGAAGAGGAATCTGTGCGTTCATTGCTTTCAAACCCACAATCAGACCGGCCTGCGTGCCTGCGCTGCCGGTGGCGTGAACGATGTGGTCGAGCTTCAACCCGCGATCATTGGCTTGCGCCAGCATCTCAAACGCGCAGTTCACATAGCCCAGCGCACCGGTCGGGTTCGACCCGCCCCCGGGGATGGTGTACACTTTTTTGCCATCTGCGCGCAGCTTGTCGGCAGCCGCTTCCATCTCGGCATTCATGTCCAGACCACCGGGGCGCTTTTCGGTGGTGGCGCCATGCAGATGGTCCAGCAGAACATTGCCGTTGTAATTGTAGTTGTGGTTGGTGGAGCCGGTGCGATCCTCCAAAAGGATGTGGCACTCCATGCCCAGTTTCGCCGCAAAAGCAGCCGTTTGGCGCGCGTGGTTTGATTGGGTTGCCCCCTGGGTCATCACCATCTCTGCGCCCTGCAACTCGGCCTCGGCCATCAGGAATTCCAGCTTGCGGGTCTTGTTGCCGCCGGTGGACAGGCCGGTGCAATCGTCACGTTTGATCCAGATTTCCGGGCCGCCGAGCTCTGCGGTCAGACGGTCCAGGCGCTCAAGCGGGGTGGGCAGGTGGGCGATGAAGCGGCGGGGGTAACGGGAGAGATGCATCGGAAAACTCCTAAATTGGTTTTCTCGCATTTTATGGAGGTCATTCCCACTATTCTAATTCGAAATATGCGCTATAAAATGCACATCTTGCATAATATCAGTGTGCCGCTATGGTGACATCATGCAGTTGGATTGGATTGATGACATCCTGGCGGTGATCGACACGGGGTCCCTGACACGGGCGGCAGAGCGGCGGTTTCTGACCCAATCGGCGTTCACGCGGCGCGTGCGATTGATCGAAGAGCGCATCGGTGCACCCCTGTTTGACCGGTCCTGCAAGCCGGTCACCATCCTGCCCGGCGTGCAGGCGACGGAACCAGAACTGCGAGAGCTTGGCGCGCGGCTGCGTCGCCTGCAACACGACTTGAAAGCGGCCGCAGAGGGCGCAAAGCGGGATGTGACTTTTGTGTGCCAGCACGCCATCACCACCACAATCTCGCCGTGGGTGGTGCGGCAACTGACCCAATCGCAGGACATTTCCGTGCGGGTGCGATCCGGAAATCGGGACAATTGCCTGATGCTGCTTTTGTCCGGCGAGGCCGATTTCGCAATGACATATGAACGCCCGGAGGCCCCCGGCCCTGCGGTGCCACAGGCGTTTGAAATGCGGCGGCTGGGCGGCGATACATTGGTGCCGGTGGCGTCACCCGATCTTGCGCTCCACGTTGATGACCCCGAGATCCCGTTCATCTCATATCCCCCAGATGTTTTCCTGGGGCGCCTGTTCAGCCAAAGCATTCTGCCCCTGTTGCCCGAAGGCGTGATGCTGTCCCCAAAGGCGGAAACTGCACTGACGCTTGCCGCCTGTGAATACGCGCTGGATGGCATTGGGGTGGCGTGGTTGCCGCTGACCCTGGTCAAGCGGCATTTAACCGAAGGGCGGCTGCGGCGGTTACATGACCTGCCGCATCAGGATCTGGGCATCATGCTGATCCGCCTCTCTGATCAACAGGGCGAGGGGACCGCGCAAATCTGGTCTGATCTGACAAATATTCCCGAACCGTCCGTGGGACTATAGCGCGTTCCAGACCTGCTCGCCGGTTTTGTCCAGACGCTCAAGCGAGCAGAACAAGGACAGGGTCAGCGTGGCCGGCCAATTTTCCCCGCCAACCTGTGTCATTACCGGGGATCAACTTAATTGAATTTACGCGTTGGGATAAGGGCGGAGGGTGACGGCATTAACCAGGCGACGTCCTGAGCAGAAAACGACCGCCCTTTTCGGGGCGGCCGCAGTGATGTGCTTTGTCACTTACGCCCGCGAAACGTCGGGTGATTTTAGCACATGGGGCGTATCGTAGGCATCCAGATCCAGTTGATCTTCGGATTTCGCAATAATGACGGTGCAGGCAGCGTCGCCGGTAACGTTGAGCGATGTACGTGCCATGTCGAGAATGCGGTCGATGCCTGCGATGATGGCTACACCTTCCAAAGGCAGGCCGACCGAGCTCAGAACAAGCGACAGCATCACCAGCCCGGCACCCGGCACACCAGCGGTGCCGATGGAGGCAAGTGTCGACGTCAGAATAATTGTGACATATTCCGACATGCCCAGCTCTATCCCAAAGGCCTGTGCCACGAAAAGAGCCGCAACGCCTTGGTACATGGCGGTTCCGTCCATGTTGATTGTCGCGCCAAGCGGCAGCGTAAAGCTTGCAACCGACCGGTTCACGCCAAGGTTCTGCTGAACCGCCGTCATCGTGACCGGCAGTGTCCCCGAAGAGGACGTGCTGGTGAAGGCCACGATCTGCGGCTCGATGATGCCTTGGAAGAAGCGGATTGGGTTCAAGCGCGCAAAGATCGAAACAAGCCCGCCATAAACAATGACGGCATGCAGAACGCAACCAATATAGAGCGCAGCAATCACGGTTCCCAAAGGCAACAGTAGATCCAAACCATAGGTTCCGGCGACCCAGGCCATTAGTGCAAACACACCATATGGTGCAAAACTGATCACAATCTCAGTCAGCTTCAAGATGACGGAATTTAGGGCTTCAAAGAAATCCCTGACCGGCTTTCCAGCGTCACCCACCAGGTTGATGGCCAGACCGAACATAATCGCAAAGAAAATGATCTGAAGCACGTTGCCATCCGCGGCAGCGGCGATTGGGTTCTTGGGAACGATCCCGATAAGTTGCTGGATGAAAGGCGGAGACGCTTTGGGTTCCATTGCGGCTGCGGTGCTCAGATCAATTCCTGCGCCGGGTTGCAACAGCAGGCCCAAAGCGAGTCCAATCGTGATCGCGAATGCAGTTGTGCCCAGATAGAATACAATCGACTTCAGGCCAATTCGCCCCATGCGGGCCATGTCGCTGACCGATGTCATACCGCAAACGAGCGATACGAAGATCAACGGGACAATCAGCATTTTGATAAGCGACAGGAACAGGGTTCCAATGTTCTTGATCATGCCCGCAATTGCTGCGTTTCCGGTTGCGTTCAGCAACACGCCCGTAACCACCCCAAGAACAAGCGCGATCACGATTTGCTTCCAAAGAAGCATATTCCTCCAAGGTGCCATAAACCCTGTTTTGCGACTGGTATTCATCAATAGGTTCTCCCTTTCCATGGCAGTCAACTGGAATGAGCTGCCTGCAGTCGCCGCAAGGTAACACCGTCGTGCCGGTCATGGTCGCGCAAATAGAGAAACGGCATTGCAATATTTGCAATACCGTTTCTTCTGTCGGATAAAGTTTCGGTGGCGCCTAGAATCTTGCGAGCTGTACACATTTTCGGGCGAGCACATCGGTCGGGTCGACAGGAAGCGCCCCCAATGCGTCTGCGCTTTCGGTCACGATGAGCGGCAATTCCGTACAGCCGAGAATGATTGCCTCGGCTCCGCGCGCAACCAGATGGGAAAAGGCCCGGCTAATCTGTTCTTTGCAGAGGCCGTCGGTACATCCAGCTTTGACGCCAAACGGGCCATAAATTGAATCCATGACCAGGTTTTGATGATCGCCATCGGGAATGATGTGGGCAAGGCCTGCCTCATCAAGTGCTGTCTGATACAAGCCACTTTGTATTGTTCCATCCGTGCCGAGAATCCCGACCACACGCGTCTCTGGGGTGGTTTCTTTAATGTGTTCAGTGGTCGCGGCAAGGATACTGATGATCGGAATATCAAGGTGGCGCTGAATCCGATCGACATACGCGTGGGCGGTGTTGCAAGGGATGACCAGCATGTCAGCACCACCGCGTTCCAGTTTTTTGCAGGTAGAATAGAGGGCGACAGTTGGATCGGTGCCTGCGCGGACCAGATTTTCGGTGCGGTCAGGAATTTGCGGGTTCTGTTCAACCAAGACTTTTATGTGATCCTGATCGCGGGTCGCCTCGGTCCCTTTGACCAGTTTGGCAAGGAAATCTACGGTTGCGGCAGGTCCGACACCGCCGACCACTCCAACTTTGAACCGGTGACGGCGGTCTGACTGGGTCTCTTGCAGGGCGTAATCCGCGTAAACCGCCGCCGTGTTTATGGCCGTCATGTTGTCTGGCAGGTCAAGCTGGTTGAGCAACAAGGGCAGTTCAGAAAGACCGGGCACAAACACGGTCGCGCCTTGTTCGAATAGGTTGATCAGGGCGGCATTTATGGGTCTCAGAACGTCTTCATTGCAGTGTCCCGCTTTGAACCCGATGCGTCCATATACGGCCTCCATGACGGCACTTTCCAGATCTTCCCGGGGATGGAGGATCTGTATTTCCCTGCCAAACAGGTTCTCGAACAAACCAGTTTTTCTGACAAAAGGCGTCGTGATGACACCAATCTTTGTCGGCTCGGGACGCAGTCTGTTAACGGCGGCGGCGATCGCCTCTGTCATGCTGATCAGCTTCAGTTCAAGCTCGTCCTGCAGTTCATGCAGAAAGCTATGGGTGACAAAACATGGAAGCAGCGCCACGTCACATCCATCCCGTTCCATGCGGGACAGTGTGTCAAAAACATAGAGTTTTCGGTGTGTTGGGCTGTAGCTCAGCTCTTTGGGGGAGGCTGGTTCGCGCAGCGGTTTCTGGTGAAATATCAATTCCCTGTGGTCTTCTTCCGACCTGACCGGTGTCCTTTGAACAATTCTGTTCAGCAGGTCGGCTCCGGCAAGGGCGCCCAGGCCGCCAACGATTCCTATGCGTAAAGATTGGTTTTTGTTCATTGGGCAATCTCCGGAGCCCTGCCGTGCATGTGCTGCAATGCAGTCTCGGCAAGTTCTCCTGGCAAAGCGGGTTTTGCGGCCTCTTGCAGGTTCAAGCCATGCGCCTGTGCATATTTTGCAAGTTTGGTGGCAGCCTCATATCCGATCACCGGGGCCAGTGCGGTGACATGTACAAGGCTGTTGCTCAGCAACATCTCGCATCTTTTCTCATCCGCAACGATACCGTCCACGCAGCGGGTGCGCAGCACATTCATTGCATTGGTCAGAGACCCCATGGTTTCCAACACTTTATGGATGATGACCGGCTCCATCGCGTTGAGCTGGAACTGGCCGGCCTCGGCGGCCATTGTGACGGTTAGGTCATTTCCGATTGCCTGATAGCAAACCTGATTTACAACTTCGGGAATAACCGGGTTTATCTTGCCGGGCATAATGGACGATCCTGCCTGAACCGCGGGCAGAATGATTTCTCCAAGCCCAGCCCGCGGCCCAGAGGACATTAGGCGTAAATCATTACAGATCTTAGACAGTTTGATGCCAACCCGCTTGAGCGTGCTTGAGAACATCACAAAGGCACCCAGATCAGATGAAGCCTCAATCAGGTCCGGGGCCAGTTTAAGTGGCTCGCCGGTAATGTCGCGCAAATGCGCCAAAGCGACTTCGCCAAACCTTTCGGGGGCATTGATGCCGGTGCCAATGGCCGTGCCTCCAAGGTTCACTTCTGTCAGAAGGCGCGACAGGTCCCTCAACCGGTCGGCATCCTCGTTGATTGTTGTGGCAAACCCCCGGAACTCCGCACCAAGTGGCATGGGTACAGCGTCCTGAAGTTGGGTACGCCCGACCTTCATAATATGCTGAAACTCACATGCCTTTTGGTCGAAGGATTTGGTTAGAAGATGCATTGCTTCAATCATAGGCGCGATCCTGGACAGAACAGCCAGACGGATTGCTGTGGGGTAAACGTCATTTGTGGATTGTGACCGGTTCACATCATCATTCGGATGAAGCTGGCTGTAATCGCCATGATCTGCCCCAAGCTTTTCCAGCCCAAGATTTGCAATGACTTCATTGGCATTCATGTTGGTCGATGTGCCAGCACCACCCTGCATGACATCAACAACAAACTGATCGTGATGGCCCCCGGCAATGATCTTGTCACAGACATCCGTAATGGCCGACGCTTTCCGGTGGGGCAGGACGCCCAGGTCCTTGTTGGCCATAGCACAGGCCTTTTTGACCGACGCCAGTCCGACAATCAATTCCGGATAGTGGCTGATCGCCACCCCCGTAATCGGGAAATTTTCCAGTGCCCGCTGGGTCTGGCTGCCCCAGGTCGCTGCCAGCGGGATCTTTACCGGGCCAAGGCTGTCGGATTCTGTTCTGTGTTGTTTCATGATCTGAGACCTTTTTGTGGTCTTGCGGCCTGCATCAAATGCGAGGGGCCGAGACTCTGTGAGTGTGTTGGTCTGACCGTACCGCCATCAAGTCCGTCCACCCATGACAACTTTCGCAAAGGTGTTGCGAATTTTGCAACATGCTTCTACCGTGTGAAGTTTCTGCAATTGGAGAATTTTGATGGAGATCGATTGGCTGGAAGACTTCTTGGCACTTTCAACTGCTGGGGTATTTGCCCGCGCGGCGGATGCGCGAAACATAAGCCAGTCGGCTTTCACGCGGCGGATCAAAAACTTGGAAAACTGGACCGGTACCCCATTGTTTGACAGGAGCGTACACCCGGTTGAGCTTACGTCAGCAGGTCATGCATTCAAGCAAACCGCAATCGACACGGTTGCCGCATTAAAACAATCCAAAAGCGATATCCGTGGCTTATCTCGCCAGGAAGCATCGGTGCTTGATTTCGTCGCGCTTCATTCTTTGGCAATTTCCTTCTTCCCGAACTGGCTGACACGAATGTCCAGCCATCTTGGTCCCACCAAAACCAGGCTGGTCGCGGAAAACTTCTCCGGCTGCGCCGAGGCAATTTTATCCGGAAGCGCAGACTTTATGTTGTGCTATTCCCATCCGACAGTGCCCACTATTTCAGATGAAAACCGATACCCGTCTTCGACCATTGCAAAAGACCGGATCATAGCCGTCAGCGTTGTCAATGCTGATGGGCGTGCCAAATACAGCCTCGAAGGGAAAAACCCGGTTCCGTTCCTGTCATACACTCCTGACAGTTTTCTGGGCCGCGTGTCCCAGGTTTGTCTGGATCGCGGAGGTCTGAGTCACATTGTGAGCCCCATCTATGAAAACTCCGTTGCCGAGGCGCTTAAGTCCGCTTGTCTTGCGGGAATTGGCGTTGCATTCCTTCCCGAAAGCGCGGCTGATCGAGAGTTGAAAGACGGGAGTTTGCAGAAGATCAGCCAACCAGAATTCGAGCTTTCAATCGACATCAAACTCTACCGTTCGATCGAGAGGTCCCGAGCAGAGTTGGAACGCTTTTGGATGATGGCTCAAAACCTGTAAGGCACATCGCAAGTCTGTAATGGAGAAGGGTGATGCTTACGGCGGGTTTCCTGGCCCTTACTCTGTTTCGGCGACCATCTTTCTGAAGTTCGTACCGCGCGGGTTGGAAACGTGGGTGTATAGAACAATATCCAGCGGCAGGCGGCCGTATTCCGGAGAGAGGATGACAGCATCGCCAGTAATTATGTGATTCTGGATGAGCGAGTGAGGAACCCAGGCAGCGCCGCTTCCTTCCAAAACCATCTGGGAGATCCCCACCGAAAACGCGCTTTCCACAGCCGATCTTCCCGTCCAGGCACGGTCCGCTTTAGCTTGATGCAGTAACACAATCTGCCCAAAAAAGCTGTCTGCGGGGAAATCAATGCAGGGGGCTTCCGGTGGTAGGATCTGACCTTCCAGCAGCTCATATTTTAATGCGCCTCCGACGACCGGAAGCAAAGTGTCCCGCCGCCAAATGTAACGATCAACGGTGTCATCGAAAGGCACCTGGGGCAGCTCACGGAATTCATAGCTCACCAGAATGTCGCATTCATGGCGCAGGAATGTGGACATTGCTGTCACCTGGTTCTGCGTGCGCAATCGGATTTGCGGCAATCCGCTGCGTGCGCGGAGTTTGCGAAGAATCTCTGGAACGACGGACACCGAAAGCGAGTGCTGCGTCGCCATCACCAGCGGTTCTCCGATGCCTTCCGGGTTATTAAGATGCCCATGCAATTGCCGCAAATGCGCGAGCAGCGACCGGATTTGAGGTTCGCTTTGTAGTAGCGTCGGAGACAGCTCTACCCGGTTGGCCTCACGGACCAGCAAGCTTTTTCCGATCCAATGTTCCAGTGATCTAATGCGCCGTGAAAAGGCGGGTTGTGTTACATTCCTACGCGCGGCAGCGGCGGTCAAGCTGCGCTCTTCCAACAGGATCAGAGCGTCTTCTAGAAGGCGTGTATCCATGCTTACCCATACCTTATGTACGGGTACACTGCAATATTGGCATTATCCAACACGATTTTTTGCGTTTAGCCTTACTTAGAATACGTAAAGGGAATGTACACAATGCAAACCGCAGCGGCAGAAAGTGCTATGGCAGTGGGCGGCAACCTCGCGCTTGTAAGGCGCGCGCTTGAGAACTTTCCACGTGTGCGTTTTGGTCATTTTCCGACCCCGTTGGAGCCGCTGGAAAGGTTGAGTGACGAGCTGGGCGGGCCGCGCATCTGGGTCAAGCGCGATGACTGCACGGGCCTTTCGTCGGGCGGCAACAAGACTCGCAAACTGGAATTTCTGATGGCCGACGCCATGAAGCTGGGTGCTGACACAGTGATCACGCAAGGCGCCACCCAGTCCAATCATGCACGACAGACAGCAGCCGCAGCAGCCCGGTTGGGGCTGAACTGCCATATCCTGCTTGAGGATCGCACCGGGTCGAATGACGAGACTTATAACTTCAACGGTAATGTTCTGCTGGATCAGCTACATGGCGCAACCGTTTCCAAACGAGCAGGTGGTGCCGACATGAACGCTGAAATGGAAGCCTTGGCCAGCACGCTGCAAGATCAGGGCCGCAAGATCTACATCATCCCGGGCGGCGGCTCCAATCGCGTTGGGGCGTTGGGTTATGTGAATTGTGCCGCCGAGTTGGAAGAGCAAGCCGGAAACATCGGTCTCAAGATTGACGCCCTGGTCCATGCCACCGGCAGTGCGGGAACCCAAGCAGGGCTGGTGGCGGGACTTGCTGCCCTTGGCAGCAACATTCACTTGCTTGGGATCGGTGTTCGGGCACCTCAGGGGAAACAGGAAGGCATGGTCTATGACCTGGCCTGCAAGACCATGGATTACCTTGGAATGGGGGCCGTGATTGAACGTACCTCGGTGCGCGCGAACTGTGATTATGTTGGCCCAGGCTACGGCCTGCCGACCGACGGCATGCGTGCGGCGCTTCTGAAACTGGCTCAACTCGAAGGGCTTTTGTTTGACCCGGTCTATTCGGGCAAAGGGCTCGATGGCCTGATTGATCAAGTTCGCAAAGGCTACTTCGAAGGAATGGATAATGTTGTGTTTCTGCACACCGGTGGAAGTGCAGCGTTATTTGGATATTCCGGCATTTTCGATCTGCCGGGCTATCAGGACTAACAAAAGCAACAGAAACTAAGGGAGAAAACCATGAAATATATGAAACCAGCGGCCGTATTGGCTTTTGCCTTGGCCTTTTCTGCTCCAGCTGTGGCTGAGGATCGCACGGGAACTTTGGCCAAGATTGACGCCTCGGGCGAAATTGTCATTGGACACCGGGAAAGCTCTGTTCCGTTTGCCTATCTGGACGAGAACCAAAATCCGGTTGGGTATTCGATCGACCTTTGCATGAAGGTGGTCGAAGCGGTTTCCGCCGAGCTGGGTAAGGAACTGACGATCAAATATGTGCCGGTGAACCCCAAGACCCGGATTGCACTGATGGCCAATGGCACGATTGACCTTGAATGCGGCTCGACCACGAACAACCTGACCCGTCAGGAGCAGGTCGAATATCTGCCCACGACCTTCATCACCGGTACCAAACTGATGGTCCGTAAAGACTCCGGCATCAATTCGGTTGCAGATCTGGGCGGCAAGGCCGTTGCGTTGGCGCAGGGCACCACCAACGAGCGTGCCGTCAAGGCGGCAATTGAAGAGCTGGGGCTGGACGTGAAGGTTCTTCCGGTGCGGGATCATGCCGAGGGCATGTTGTCTTTGGAAACTGATCGTGTGGATGTCTATGCCACGGATCACATCCTTCTGTTCGGGCTCATTGCAAAATCCAAGACCCCCGAAGATTTCGCGGTGGTCGGTGATTTCCTGTCTTTCGATCCCTATGCGTTGATGGTGCGCCGCGACGACAGCGCCTTTGAACTGATCGGCAAGAAGGCTATGGCAGATGTGTTCCGCTCGGGTGAGATCAACGACATCTATGCCAAGTGGTTCGATCCGCTGGGTGTCGGTCAGACAGACCTGCTGAAGGCTGCGTTCCAGCTTAATGCGCTGCCGGAATAACCTCCTCCTGTAGCAACACTGTCGGGCCTGCACCGTGCGCGGGAGGCCCGGCACCATTCTTATCAGGGTAGAAAGCATGAACTACAACTGGAACTGGGGTGTCCTCTTTGAAGAGGAATACCTTGGCTGGCTGATATCGGGGCTGGGGTGGACCTTTGCGGTCGCGCTTGTGGCCTGGGTTCTTGCGCTGGCCGTCGGTGTTCTAATTGGCGTCGGGCGCACACTGCCATCGCGGCCTGTTGCCTTACTTTGCACCACCTACGTTGAACTTTTTCGTAATGTGCCGCTTCTTGTACAACTGTTCCTGTGGTACTTCGTCATGCCTGAGATCGTTCCGGACGATCTGGGTCGTTGGATGAAGCGGGACATGCCAAATCCCGAGTATGTTACGGCTGTTATCGGTCTAGGACTTTACACCGCAAGCCGCGTTGCCGAACAGGTTCGTGCCGGGATCAATGCCGTCGGTCACGGGTTGACCAGCGCAGCCTATGCCAATGGCTTCTCGACTGCGCAGACATATCGCTACGTGTTGTTGCCGATTTCCTTCCGGTTGATCGTGCCGCCGATGACCTCTGAATTCCTGACTATCTTCAAGAATTCCTCACTGGCGCTGACCATCGGCCTTCTTGAATTGACGGCGCAAAGCCAGCAGATCGCGGAATACACTTTTCAGGGATTTGAGGCCTTTACCGCAGCGACGGTCATCTACGTCGTCATCGCTCTTGGTGCGACAGTCATCGCGCAGACTCTTGAAAAATACACCCGCATCCCGGGTTTTGTCGGAAAAGGCTGAATTATGGGTGATTTTGATCTTTCCGTCATCTGGAACAATCTTCCATTTCTGTGGCAGGGCTTGCAGCTCTCGCTATGGCTTACCTTTCTTGCTGTGATCGGCGGTATCATTTTGGGGACCGGCCTTGCCTTGATGCGGCTATCTGGTATCGCGCCATTGGCTCTCCTCGCCGCAGGTTATGTGAACCTGATCCGCTCGGTGCCGCTGATCTTGGTGATCTTCTGGTTCTACTTCCTGGTGCCTCTTGCTTTGGGTCGGCCGATTGGCGGCTTCTATTCGGCGCTGATCGCCTTTGTCATGTTCGAGGCGGCCTACTATTCAGAAATTATCCGGGCAGGCATTCAGTCAGTCCGCAAAGGACAGGTGCATGCCGGACAGGCCACTGGCCTCAGCTACTGGCAGATCCAGCGCTATGTGGTCCTGCCACAGGCGTTCCGGAACATGATCCCGATCCTTGTGACGCAGGGCATCATTCTGTTCCAGGATACCAGCCTTGTCTTTGTTGTCAGCTTGCGCGACTTCATGACCGCCTCATCTATTGTCGCCCGAACCGAGGGCCGGCTTGCTGAGATGTATATCTTCGCCGCCCTTGTCTACTTCAGCATTTGCTTCGCCGGTTCACTTGTTGTCCGGCACCTTCAGAAGGCCAAAACAGCATGATCAGCATTGAAAACATCTCTAAATGGTACGGCAACTTTCAGGTGCTGACCGATTGCACCACCAACGTCAAAAAAGGCGAGGTTGTAGTGGTCTGCGGTCCGTCCGGATCAGGAAAGTCCACCCTTATCAAATGCGTTAACGGGTTGGAGCCGGTGCAGCAGGGCCGCATTCAGGTTGAAGACGTGGATGTCACCGCAAAAGGCACCAATCTTACCAAGCTGCGCTCGCGCATTGGTATGGTGTTCCAGCACTTTGAGCTTTACCCACATATGAGCGTGCGCGAGAACCTTTGTCTGGGTCAGCAGAAAGTCCTGGGCCGGTCACGTGACGAGGCCAACGCCAAAGCTGAAGCTCTGATCAATCGGGTTGGGCTCCTGCCACATATCGAAAAATTTCCCGGGCAGCTTTCAGGTGGACAGCAGCAGAGGGTCGCCATCAGCCGGGCGCTGGCTATGGACCCGATTGCGATGCTGTTTGATGAACCGACTTCGGCCCTTGATCCGGAAATGATCAATGAGGTTCTGGATGTGATGGTCGAACTGGCAAAGGACGGTATGACAATGATGGTTGTCACGCACGAGATGGGCTTTGCACGCAAGGTGGCGGATCGGGTGGTGTTCATGGATGCCGGTCTGGTAATTGAAGACCGTCCCACCGAGCAGTTTTTTGGCAACCCGGAAAGTGATCGAGCGCAGGATTTTCTGAGCAAGATTCTGAACCACTAGGCCTGCGATGCCGGGCAAGCGTTTGAAACTGGTTTCAGATTATAGGAGACACACAGCGTGTTGATGAGTAAACTTTTCCCCTGCTCTCGCTGGAAAAGAGGTTGAAAATGACAAGGGGTACGGCCAGCCAATCAGATATGCGGGACGCGCTGGCAGCACGACTAAACCACCTCGCCAAACAGGTTGGGTCAGTGAAATTCTTGACTGATGTTGCAGGTGTGAACCGTACGCAAATGAGCCGATACTTGGCCGGAACTTCGGTGCCCAGGGCCGAGCTTTTAGCTCATGTTTGGAAAGCGCCTAGCAATCCCCTTGGATTGGTTTTTTGAAACTGGAGAGCCGGGTAGAGACCTTGCAGAGCTCAAATTTGGGATGTCTTTCCGGAACGCAGTTGTCGATAGGAAATTTGGTTGTGTCGCGAATTTTGACCGAGGTTGACGAAATCGCGTGCCCTGGTGCTTGTTGCTTTCAAATCAATCGCGAGCAGGTTTCAGAATGGTTTCTTTGAAAGGCTGCCACTTCCCGAAGGATGTGGTTTTGTACGCTGTGTTTTTCTATTTGCGCCACACTGTTTCCTATCGCGACCTTGAAGAAATTATGGCTGAACGGGGCGTTTCCGTCGATCACGCCACGTTGAATAGATGGGTTGTAAAATATTTGCCGATGATCGCTGCGCGGGCGCAATCGAAAAAGCGTCCAACACAGAAATCTTGGAGAATGGACGAAACCTACCTCCGTGTGCGCGGTAAGTGGGTGTATCTCTATCGGGCCGTCGACAAAGCAGGGAACACCCTTGATTTTATGCTGTCTGAGCGAAGAAACGGTCCCGCAGCAACCAGGTTCTTTACCGAAGCGCTGTCATCAAACGGAATCCCAGACAAAGTCGTCATCGATAAGAGCGGAGCCAACGCAGCCGGCATTCGAGAAGTGAACAGGATTCTGAAGCGGTTTGGTTGCCAAGCCAAGGTGCAGACAATCAGGTCCAAATTTTTGAACAATATGATCGAGCAGGATCATCGGTTCATAAAACGGCGTGTTCGACATATGTGTGGGTTCAAATCATTCGCATCCGCGTCCGCTACGTTGGATGGCATCAAAGTCGTCAACATGATCCGGAAACAGCAATTCTTCAGCGCAGCCACCTCTGGCTTTCGGGTGTTTGCTGAGATCGTAGGATAAGTGTGCCTGGTAAGACGCTTACTTTGATCGTTCCAAAAATTTGCAACACAACCGTTCCAGGTTCTGTCGCAAACTTCGCCCCTACCTGTCAGTTCGAGCGCATTTCTGCTAGCGCTCAAACGAACATATCTTCGGCAACCTGGCTGAAGCCCGAAAGATCATCAAAAACTGGAGGATTGACTACGATACACAGCGACCGCACATTTCTCTCGGCGGACTGGCACCAGCCGTTTACGCTAATCTTAACCGTACCGCCCGGCCTGCTTCGCTTGAGCTGCGCAATGGTTCCGCTCAGCAGGCCTTGACCGCAACCTAATCACGAGAAAGAAACGGGAACGGATTCTACATCCGATCGGCCCGGATCAAGGGGCCGAGTCATTGAATATCACTCTCAGGGCACCTCGAGATCATAGAAGTGTGCGGCGGTTTCTCTGAACACAGCCGATTGGGCCTCAGCCGGAACCAGATCACGGTAAGCCTGTACCAGCGATGTGTAATTGCCATAGAGTTTGTCGACCGGGAAATTCGAGCCAAACATGACCCTCTTTGGTCCGAATTGTTCAAGGCAAATCTCCACGATCGGGCGAATACTCTCAGGCGCCCAGTTGTGATCGAACATGCCCAGACCTGAGAGCTTGCATGAGACGTGCGGCAGATCGGACAGAGCGCGCAATCTTTGAGCCCAGCTTTTCAGGCCCGCCGGAGTGCGGTCATATGGTGATCCGGCATGGCATAGAGCGACTCGTGTATTCGAGGCTTGCGCGAGAACTCGGGTGGTTTTTCCGATCAAATCAGGAATGAGCTGCAGATCAAAGCTGAGGTCACGCCGTCCAGCCTCATTCAGTCCGTCCAGAAACCGCGGATCGTCCAACAGGAAATTGGTTCCCGTCTGCGCGTCCTCTCCGGGTGCGCGCCCGACGATCTGGCGCACACCGCGTACAGTTGGAAGGGCCTGAAACGTATCAAGCTGGGCGTGTAGGTCAGCCGAGGTCAGGTCACAGAACACAACCTGCGCCATTGGCCAGTCTGGATTGGTTTCGGCGACAGCTTGAACCCACCGGGCTTCGTCCAGACCGTTTTTGGCTCCCACCTGGATATGGATCGAGGCACCGACTCCGCAGGGCGCGGCTTCGGACCGGAACTCGCGCAGCAGATAATCCCGTTGAATCGGCGTCGGGTCGCCAAAGAACCTTTCCACCCCGCGCGCCATCAGCCAGGGGTAGTTTACAGCTTCAAGGTCCCAAAGGTGGTGATGGGCATCGATCCAGCCGGTCATGTTCGCGGTACTTTCGACATGCGCCCCAAAATATCGACACCCTGTTGTTTCCAGAAGTGCAGCAGGTCAATGAAAACCCAGTTCTCGGCCAGCTTGTCACCCGCGCGACGATAGATGTCGATCACACGGAATTCACCGGCCTTGTCTGTGGCGGGCATACCCATGAACCCGCCGGTGGGCCGCGCCGTGAAATTCGGCCAGCCGAAAAAGCCGCCATAGTGACCCTCAGCCAAGCGGCAAATGTGCTTGGTCTTCGAGCGGTCCGTTAAGGATGCGCGGAACGGGCCTGAGTGCTGCTTTGCATAACGCTCAATCGTATAGGTCGCACCGATCCCGGCGGGCCCCCACCAAATCATGTCTTCGCTCCATGTCTGGCGCAATTCTTCCTCAAGGCTCAGGCCGCTGTTCCATTGGCCGAGATCGGAAATCATGGCATTGATCGTGTCGAGAGTTTTCTCGCCTTCTTCGGCAGGCTGCGGGCTGAACATCAACCCGTCATGCGTCATCGGTCCGGGTTGAACCAGATGGGCTGCAGTTTGAGGCGGGAAGGGCTGCAACCCGACCTGCATCATGAAATGCGGGATGTCGAAATACATCGCCGTTTCGGCGATCTTGCCATTCTCGATCTTGTTGAACTCACAATAGCGCAAAAACGCCATCTTGCCCGTGGGGGCGATGCCCAGCCACGCATTGTCGAACAGGCCCATCAGATGCCCCATTGAAACAACCCAGACCGAGGTGAATCCGTCCATCTCGTTTTTTCCGGCCATGAACACGTCCATCCGGCGCTGCATTTTCCTTAGACTTTGCTTCAGGGGACGCCAGAATGCCTGTGCTACGTCATGGGTGCCCCGAAGCTCATCAAACGGGTGGAAACCGCGCCACAGGTAGTCTTCTGTGCAGAACTCAGACAACGTGTTGGCGATATCCGATTCTTTTACGCTGCTGAGCGCCGTGTAGTAATCCAAGATGATCGATTTTTGGATTTCATAGGACATTATTATTTTCTTTCAGTTCTTTAGTCGCTGCCAAGGGGCGAATTGCGAGGAAGATGAAGTCGGCTTTTGCACACGCATGCAAAAAAAGCTTGCCAGATGTTTCTTTTGTTGTCTATGGTTTTGCAAGCGTATGCACGATGCGTGCAGCAGGGAGGACAGAATGGCCGAAATTCAACTTCGCAATGTTGGAAAGCGTTGGGGATCGTTTGTCGGAGTTGACAATTTTGACCTGACAATAGCCGACAAGGAATTTCTGGTACTTCTTGGGCCGTCAGGTTGCGGAAAGACCACGACAATGCGCATGATTGCTGGCCTCGAGGACGCATCTGAGGGTGACATCCTGATAGACGGCGCCCGAGTAAATGACATGGAGCCCAAAGACCGCGATGTCGCGATGGTGTTCCAGTCATACGCGCTCTATCCGAATATGAATGTATATGAGAACATTCGCTTCCCGCTGAAAGTTCGCGGTATTGACCCTGCTACCCATGACGAAAAAGTGCGGCGCGCTTCGGCGATGGTCGAGCTGGATGACTTCCTGCACCGCAAACCGGCGGAACTGTCTGGCGGTCAGCGTCAGAGGGTTGCCCTGGCTCGTGCCATTGTGCGCGAGCCGAACGTGTTTCTGATGGACGAGCCACTATCCAACCTTGACGCAAAACTGCGCGTTTCCACCCGCGCACAGATCAAGAACCTCAGCCACGAATTGGCGGTCACCACGATCTATGTCACCCACGACCAGATCGAGGCTATGACACTGGCTGATCGGGTGGTGATCATGAAACAGGGTGTCGTGCAACAGGTCGGTACTCCGGTCGATATATATGACACCCCCGCCAACACCTTTGTCGCCAGCTTTATCGGCAACCCGGCAATGAACCTTGTCGATGGCGAGGTTCAGGGTGGCGTGTTTCGCGCCAAAAGCACTGAGGTACACGGGTTGAACGCGCCAGACGGTCCTATCACGCTGGGGTTTCGCGCCGAGGACGCCAATGTTGTGGAAAGCGGCGGCGAGATCAATGCACCGATCTATACACAAGAGCTGTTGGGCGACAGCACCATGGTCTCGGTTCGGATCGGTGGTGCGCTGGTCTCGGTCAAGGCCGACAAAACCTATCGGGCCGAAATCGACGATCAGGTCTCGATTCATATCCATACCGACCACTGCCATCTGTTTGATGCGCAAACTGGGGCTCGCCTGGAAGGCTGAGAACCGCAAACGACACCCGTTGGGACGGGGTAACCAGGGTGCAGACTTCGAAGATGCACCCATCCATCTAGGGAGGAATATTGATGTTTCTGAAGAATATTGCATTGGCCGGCTCGGTAGCCGCCTTTGCCGCAAGCGCAGGATATGCCTGCGAAATCGGCGCACGTGTCAACATAGTCGGTAATGAATTTGCGGCCATCCAGGCCGTCGCAGCCGGAGCAAAGGAATGCACCGGAGCGCCGGTAGAATCCAACCTGACATCCGAGCACCAGACCATCAACGTGGCTGGCCTGTCAGGCAATCCGTCGGAATACACAACCGCAATCATCGCCAATAGTTCGGTTGTGGCACTGATGAACGAAGACGTTATTCGTCCGCTCAATGATCTGGTGGAAAAATATGGCCAGGACCTGCAGCCTGGGCAGCTGATCAAGATTGGCGACAACATCATGGCCGTCGCCTTTATGGCGAACGCGCAGCATCTGATGTATCGCAAGGATGTTCTGGAACAGGCTGGCGTCGAAGTGCCGACCACCTATGAGGAAATGCTCGAGGTGGCCGAGGCCATTCGTGCGCAGGGTATTATGCAAAACCCGGTTGGTGGAGCCTATGCATCGGGTTGGAACCTGGCGCAGGAATTCAACAATATGTTCCTTGGTTATGGCGGCAGCCATTTTAAACCCGGTACGGCCGAACCCAACGTGAATTCTGAGGCCGGTGTCAACGCCCTGAATATGATGAAGGCTTTGTCGGAATACATGAACCCCGACTTCCTGACTCATGACTCCAACGCCACCAATGCCGAATACCGTGCTGGCAACGTTGCAATCATGAATATGTGGGGTTCGCGCGCATCGCAGCAAACCACCACCGAAGGTGTGTTGCAGGAGGTAATCGACGGCCATGCGATTGGCGCGCCGCTGACAGTTGGTGGCGGAGATATCCCTGCAACGACCCTGTGGTGGGACGGTTGGACTGTCGGAAAGAACATCTCAGATGAAGAGGCCGAGGCCACATTCATTGCAATGAAACATGGCATCCGTCCTGACATGCTGAACGATGAAACCACGCCGTTGGCGGTCTGGCTGATTGAAGGCTACCAGCCGGGAAAAGATGCCGAGGGCGTGTTTGCTGCGGCCAAAATGGGCACGCCACCGTATCCGATGTTGCCGTACATGGGGCTCATGCACAGCGCACTTGGCAACGAACTTGCTGATTTCATGCAGGGCAAGGAAAGTGCGGAACAAGCGTTGGCTGATGTAGAAGCCGCCTATCGGGCCGCCGCCATCGAGCAAGGCTATCTGCAATAAGAAGCCTATTGCGCGGGTGCCTTTGATAACAGCCCGCGCAATCCCACTGACACGAGGATTGCAACATGCGCCATAAGACATTCCTTTGGTTCTTCCTGCCCACAGGACTCGCGATGTTGCTGTTCATTGCAATGCCAATTGTCTCGGTGGTGACTCAATCGATCTTCGCGCCCCACCCGGCCGTTCTGTTAGAGGTCGAAAACTGTACCCCGCTTATCGGATGCACAACTGAGACCACTGTTGATCAAGAGGCCACCGCGGCGCTTCGCGCCGAGAAACCTCTGGGCCGGTTTGTGGGACTGGACATTTACTTTAACCGAGGCCATCTGGCGATACAGGAAATTGGTCAAATCTGGGCCGCGAATGAAACATGGGGCGGCTTCTTCACCGAGCTTGGTAATCTGCCCTTCTACCGGGCGATGGCATTCACGCTGACCTTCGTTGCTGTCGTGACACCGCTCACAATTATTTTGGGGCTGGTGATTGCGCTGGCAGTAAACTCCCTGCACAGGCAACTCAAAGGTCTGATGATCTTTTTCTCTCTTCTGCCCATGATCGTGACCCCGCTGATCGGCTCGCTCATCCTGTTTTGGATGATTGACAGTCGCGGGGTGATCGGCAACGCCCTCGTATATCTTGCTGGAGATCCGGATTTCAGCCTGAAAGCATCAACAGGGCTGATGTGGGTAGCGCTGATGGTCTATGGTGTTTGGCACGCTGCGCCTTTTGCCTTTGTCGTGTTCTATGCTGGCCTGCAAACCTTGCCCCAAGACCAGATTGAGGCCGCACAGATAGACGGGGCGACGCGCTGGCAGCAGGTCAAATTCGTGGTTGTTCCCCATCTCATGCCCCTGGTCACATTTGTTGCGCTGATCCAGTTGATGGACAATTTCAAGGTGTTCGAACCTATCATCGGCTTCAGTGCACAAGCGCATGCGCAATCACTCAGCACCTTCATCTTCTACGATCTCGGTGGCGAGACTCGGCAACTGTCTTCCGCTGCTGCTACCTCTGTGATGACGATTTTCGGGGTCGCCATTCTTCTGTCGCCCGTGCTTGTCCGCACCTGGCGCGATTTCAAAGGAGCAAGATAATATGGCCAGCCGCGCGCAAAGAATGCCTACAAGCCTTCGGATCGCCTCATCCCTGTTTGTGCTCCTATGGTTTATCCTGGCCGCCTTTCCGTTCCTCTGGACGGTTTGGGGGTCGTTCAAGGTCGAGCTGGATTTCTTCTCGATCGCTGACTGGACCAACGCCCTGACCGGTGCCCGAACCGAAGCGGTTTATGGCTCGCCGTTCACCACCACCGGATATGAGGGTGCTTGGATTCAGGAAGAGTTCTGGCGCAATGTTCTGAACACCGGGATCGTCTGTTTCTTTGTTGTTACCATCTCACTGACTATCGGGACTTTAGGGGGCTATGCCCTTTCGCGGTCTACTTACAACTACACATTCTGGCTTTTGATCACGGCGTTGATTTTCCGTGCAATGCCGCCAATCACTCTGGTCTCAGGATATCTTCTGCCCTTCTTTGAATGGAATGTTTGGGGGATTCTTCCGACCACCATTATCGTGCTGGTGGCAATCAACCAGCCGTTCACTCTTTGGATGTTGCATTCCTTCTTCAAGAACATCCCGAGCGAGTTGGATGAAAGCGCCAAGGTCGACGGGTGCAACCAATTCCAGGCATTTCGTCGCGTGATTATTCCGGTGATGTGGCCAGGCGTCATCACGACCGGGCTGTTCTCCTTCCTTCTGGCCTATAACGACTTTGCCGTGGGGGCGATGCTGCTCTCTGAAAGCAACCGTACTATGGTGCCTGCCATTGCCGCGTTTCTCGGTACAACGCAAACCGAGGGCAACGTGATGTTCGCTGTTGCAGCCGTGGTTTCGGCCACTGTTCCACTGTTCATCCTGGTGATGTTCTTCCAGCGCCAGATCGTTGGCGGCCTGACTGCAGGGGCGGTGAAAGGCTGACACGAATGGGCTCCACGCATCCTCAGTCCGTATCTGCCCATGCGCACGCAGCCAGCCTAAATCTGGCTGCGCGCCGGGCGCGGCGGCCAGGGCGAATTCCCTTTGCCTTGATGCGCGCGGGGCCTCGTGCCCGCACAGCATCAACGCAAATTGGAATCCGTTTGAAAAAGGACAGCGGCATGAACGCACGCTCAAACCGCCCCGCCATGGGCATCGCTACCGAAACCACGTTTGAGAACAAACAGCTTTATCGTCAGTTTCTCGAAAGCTTTGACAAGGGTCTCGGCGAGACCATGGAGACGGCCGCCAGCGAGATCTTCGCCGCAACGGCCACTACCGAAGCGAGCCATCCGATCAATGCAGCCCCTGATGGCAACGGCTACATCAGCTCTGTCATCTTACCGATTTCAGAGGCATTCGAGGGGCTCACCCGTCAGAACTATGTGGTCACAGGTGGCGAATACCTGGGAAGCGAGTGGGTCACCTCGACCGGGTATTTCCACGGTCATTTCAAGCGACCGCTTTGTGGTATTCCACCCAGCGGCAAACTGGCATTTCTGCGATTTGGTGAATTCCACCGAATGGAAGATGGCAAGATCGTCGAATCCTATGTCTTCCTCGGCTTTGCCGAGTTGATCATCGCGCTTGGCCTCTGGCCGCTGGAACTGCAGGGCTATGAAGGTGTCGTGCCAGGTCCGGCAACGCATGACGGCATCGTCATTGGGCCTTCAGACCCAGCGCAGTCACGCGCCACAGCAGATCTGGTCGAGGACATGCTAAAACAGCTAACGACCGAGGACCAAAGCTGGCGGCCTTATTGGGATGACCGAATGGTGTGGTACGGTCCCGGCGGGCTGGGATCCTATGCCACGGTCGATGCCTTCGCCGAATTCCAATCCCCCTTCGAGGACACGTTCGAAGGCTGGGGCGACGGCAAGGACGCAGGCGTCACCGGCGTCGGTTCGAATTGCAAAGCCGGGGATGGCGACTATGCATTCCTGTGCGGCTGGCCGCAGATCACCGGCGTCCACGTCAAATCCTTCCTGGGCCTGGAGCCAACGGGAAAGCGCGTTTTTATGCGTGACTGCGACTGGTGGCGCTGCGCAGAAGGCAAGATCATCGAGAACTGGTGCATGCTCGATATTCCTCATCTGCTGGTGCAACTGGGTTTCGACCTTTTTGCCGAAATTTCTGAACAGACCTAATGAGCTGTTCCGCCAGACATAACGCCATTGCGCGCCACCCGGCGCTCAACCGGATGCCAAGGGATTTTCTGACGGCCGACCAACCCTCCCCGTCCAGACAGAAAACCCCTTGGTAACCATAAAAGGAAAAGACACATGAAGGGCTCCCGCCCCGAACAGGCCGTGCTGACACGTGACACGGACATGAGAAAAACCGACGAGACCCGCGCCGTGATCGAGGGGATGGTCGATGGTTTGAACGATCACCGAATCGACGATATTGGCGAATTCTTCGCAGAAGGGTTCCGCTGGATCGGCAACCGGGGCTGCGGCACCAAAACTGGGCTCAAGGAGTTTCAGGAAAACTGGCAACGCCCGTTTCAGGCGGCGTTCTCGGACAAGACCTGCATTGATGAGGCCCGGCTTTATATGGGCGAATGGGCTGCGGCCTTTGGCCGTCAGGAGGCAACCCACTCGGGCGAGTTTCTGGGCATCGCGCCCACCGGCAAGCGGGTCGAGATCCGATATATGGATTTCTGGAAGGTCGTCGACGGCAAGATCGTTGACAACTGGGTGAACGTCGATTTCGCCCATGTCGCCGCGCAGCTTGGCGTTGATCTGTTCAACGGCGAAGGCTGGGAAGCATTTGACCGGGGAGAAAAAACTCCACCCCGGCCCGAAAACTGAGGATAGAGACAATGGCTATTGAATACCTGAAACGCGGCAAACCTGAAGCTGATCGGGCGGAAGACGATGCCAAAACCCGAGCTGTTGTCGAAGCAACGCTGGCGGATATCGAAACCCGCGGCGATACCGCTGTGCGCGAATTGTCAGAGAAGTTCGACAATTACTCGCCGGAAAGCTTCCGCCTGAGCCAGGCTCAGATCGACGAGTTGATCAATTCGCTGACTGAACGCGAACTGGCCGATATCAAATTCGCGCAGAAGCAGGTGACGAACTTTGCGCAGGCACAACGCGACTCGATGCTGGATATCGAGGTTGAAACTCTGCCAGGAGTGATCCTTGGTCACAAGAACATCCCTGTTCAGTCAGTGGGATGCTATGTCCCCGGTGGCAAATTCCCGATGGTGGCTTCGGCGCATATGTCAGTGGCAACTGCCAAGGTCGCCGGTGTTCCGCGCATCATAGCTTGTACCCCGCCCTTCCAGGGCAAACCCAATGCGGCCGTGATCGCAGCGATGCATCTAGGCGGCGCGCATGAGATCTATGTCATGGGCGGGATCCAGGCCATCGGTGCCATGGCGATAGGGACTGAGACCATTGATCCGGTTCACATGCTGGTTGGCCCCGGCAACGCCTTTGTGGCCGAAGCCAAGCGCCAGCTGTTTGGCCGGGTGGGCATCGACCTGTTCGCCGGGCCGACCGAAACCATGGTCATCGCCGACGAAACCGCAGCGGATGCGGAGCTCTGTGCGACCGATTTGCTGGGACAGGCCGAGCATGGCTATAACAGCCCCTGCGTTCTGGTCACCAACTCGCGCAAACTGGCCGAAGAGACACTGAGCGAGATCGACCGAATCCTTGGGATCCTACCCACCGCCGGCACAGCCAAGGTCAGTTGGGAGGAATACGGCGAGGTCATCGTCTGCGACACCTATGACGAGATGCTTCAAGTGGCCGATGACATCGCGTCCGAGCACGTTCAGGTCATGACAGATCGCGACGACTGGTTCCTGGAGCACATGACTTGTTACGGTGCGCTGTTCCTTGGTCCACGCACCAACGTGGCCAACGGCGACAAGGTGATCGGAACCAATCATACACTGCCGACCAAAAAGGCCGGGCGCTATACCGGCGGGCTCTGGGTCGGCAAATTCATGAAAACCCATAGCTATCAGAAAGTCGTCACTGATGAGGCAGCGGCGATGATCGGCGAATACGGCTCACGTCTGTGTATGCTGGAAGGCTTTGTCGGCCATGCCGAACAATGCAACATCCGTGTCCGGCGTTACGGGGGCATCAACGTGCCCTATGGTGAAGGCGCACCATATCGCGAGACGGCCGATGCGACTTCGTAAGCGTGACGAATCTTGCGCAGGGATTCGACCGGGGCCCTACAGAATTTTTTGGATAAGAAGTTAAAATAATGCGAGATTTCGCAATGGATACTCACTCTACCCACAAGGCCCTGATCGCGCCCCTGCGCGAGGCCATGTATAAATTCGACGAAGCTGAGGTACGAGTGGCGCTGGAGGCGGTGATCGCGCCCGATGCAGCCCTCCACATGTTGTATCCATTCGGAGATCTGACCGGCCCGCAGGAACTCAATGACACCTGTTACGCGCCACTTCTGAAATCCATGCCCGATCTTGAGCGTCGCGACTGGATCGTTATGGGTGGTCGGACAGAACAGGGCAACGATTGGGTTGGCTGCGGCGGCCACTACTTCGGCACCTTCGTCGCCCCCTGGTTGGACATCCCGCCGACCGGGCATCTGACCCACATGCGGTTCCACGAATTCTACCGCTTCGAAAATGGCAAGGTTGTCGAGATCCAGACACTCTGGGACGTTCCCGAAGTCATGATGCAGGCGAATGCCTGGCCAATGGCCCCGTCTTTGGGGCTGGAGTTCTGCATTCCCGGCCCGGCGACGCTGGATGGCGTTGTGTCCGGGCCGTGGGATGAGGTGAAATCTCTGGCCTCGTGCAATCATATCGTCGACATGCTGAAACATCTTGAGAAACACCCCAGCCAGGGTGGGCCCGAAGTGATGGAGATGGAGCGGTTCTGGCATCCGCGCATGAACTGGTACGGTCCCGCAGGGATCGGGACAGCGCGCGGTATCGCGGGATTCCGCAACTGGCACCAGACTCCCTTCCTCAACGGAATGCCCGATCGTGGTCAGTATGCCGACGAGATCACCTTTCACTTTTTTGGTGATGGCGACTACGCCGCTGTGACCGGCTGGCCGAACATGATCCAGACCGTCACCCATGACGGCTGGATGGGGATTGCGCCTTCGGACAAAAGGATCACTTTGAAGTCACTTGATTTCTGGCGTCTGGAAGGTGGGCTGATCCGCGAGAATTGGGTGTTGGTCGATTTGCTGGATGTGTATCGGCAATTGGGCGTAGATGTTTTTGCCCGACTGCGTGAGTTCAATAAGGCACGTGTACCGGGCGCCATCCCATTCCCGGTCGGCGAGGTCTGATATGCCGCATTTTCCCAGCACCCCCAGTTTCGACCTGAGCGGCAAGCGAGCTTTGGTCGCCGGAGCCTCGTCGGGCATAGGCATGGCCTGCGCTGTGGCGCTGGCGGAACATGGTGCTGAGGTCACTTTGGCGGCGCGCCGTGCTGGTGCGCTTCAGGATATTGCAAAAGATATGTCGGCGCAGGGATGGTCTGCCAGAGTTCTGGAACTGGATGTTTCGGACGTGGCGGCAACCGCTGAAGCCGTGGCGCAAAATGGGCCGTTCGATATTCTGCTGAACTCAGCCGGGCTTGCCCGACACAGCAAGGCCGTGGAAACACAGCCGGAAGATTTCGATGCGGTGATAGGCGTCAATGTCAAAGGTGCTTATTTCCTGACCCAGGCTGTTGCCAAAGGCCTGCTCGACGCTGGCCGCCCCGGTTCGCTGATCAATATCTCTAGCCAGATGGGCCATGTTGGTGGTCGCGAACGCGCGGTTTATTGTGCGTCGAAATTCGCGGTCGAAGGCTTCACCAAGGCGATGGCGCTTGAGTTCGGACCGGCAAAGATCCGGGTTAACACGATTTGCCCCACCTTCATTCTGACGGATCTGACAAAATCGACTTTCGACGACCCGGACAAGCGGGCCTGGATTCTGGACAAGATTAAACTGGGTCGCCCCGGAGAGATTGAGGACATAATGGGGGCGGTAGTTTATCTGGCATCGGATGCGTCGGCGCTGGTGACGGGCACGGCATTGATGGTTGACGGAGGTTGGACGGCAGACTGATGGCGACACAAAAAGTTACATCACTGGAAGTTGCCCGTCTCGCCGGGGTCAGCCAATCTGCGGTCAGCCGTGTGTTCACCCCCGGCGCGTCTGCGTCGAAAAAAACCGTTGAAAAGGTGCGCAAGGCGGCCAAGGAACTGGGCTATCGCCCGAACGTTCTGGCCCGCGCTGTAGTGTCCGGGAAAAGCCGGATCATCGGGCTTGTCGTGGCCTATCTGAACAACCAGTTCTATCCCGAGGCGCTGGAGAAGCTGACAAACACGTTACAGGAACGTGGATACCACGTGCTGATATTCATGGCCTCGCATGAATCTGGAAACATCGACAATGTGGTCGAGGAAATACTCGACTTTCAGGTCGAAGGGATTATCGCCGCTTCGGTGGCTTTGTCCTCGGATTTGTCAGACCGCTGCCGAACGGCCGGTATACCGATGGTGTTGTTCAATCGGGCACAAGACGACACGGCGATGTCGTCAGTTACATCTGACAACGTTGCCGGTGGTCGAAAGGCTGCCGAGTTCTTGTTGGCAGCTGGGCACCAAAAGATCGGATATATCGCCGGGTGGGAAGGAGCTTCGACCCAGCGTGACCGCGAAACAGGGTTTGTTGCGACCTTGCAGAAAGCCGGGGTTACGCTGCACGCCCGCGAAGTAGGAAACTTTTCGACGGAAGAAGCCCGGCAAGCCACGCTGCGGATGTTCGAAGCCGATCCGCCTGATGCGGTGTTTGTCGCCAACGATCACATGGCCGTTTCCGTGATGGACACGCTGCGGTTCGAATTGGGGCTGAATGTTCCAGGCGACGTTTCGGTCATCGGGTATGACGATGTCACTGTCGCCTCATGGCCAGCATACAACCTGACCACCATTCGACAGCCCGCCAATCGCATGGTCACCGAAACTGTCGATATTCTGCTCGGCAAGATCGAGGACCCCGATGCCGGTCCTCGTCGGGTCGAGATTGACGGACCGCTAATTGTGCGCGGCTCCGCCCGCATACCTGAAGGATGGAAGACATGAAGGGATTTGATCCCAAGTTCAAAGATTTCCCCGACTACATAATCGGGATTACCAAGGAAATCTGGGAAGATCGTGGCATTGCCACACTGCACGACTATTACGCCCTGGACATCGTCGTGCGGTCACCTGGGTCGGTGGTTGTCGGAAACCAGAATGTCATTGCTGCCACTATGGCAACTCTGGCAGAATTCCCTGATCGAACGCTGTTGGGTGAGGATGTGATCTGGTCGGGAACGCCGGAAGAGGGCATGCTGTCGTCGCATCGCCTTTTGTCCACAGCGACCCATCTGGGTGACGGTGTGTATGGCAAGGCGACCGGCAAGAAACTGGTCTACCGCATTTTAGCCGACTGCCACGCCATCAACAACCAGATCAACGATGAGTGGCTCATCCGCGACCAGAGCGCGATCGTGCAGCAGATGGGTTGGGACCCCAAGGAATATGCCCGCGATCTGATCGCGCGCGAAGGTGGGGCTGACGCCTGCGTGCAACCTTTCACACCGGCGAACGATCAGCCCGGCCCCTATAAAGGCCGTGGCAATGACAATGAATGGGGCCAGAAATACGCGGATATCCTGACCCGGATCATGAATGCCGATATGAGGGTGATCGAGGCTGAATACGACCGCGCTGTTCTGTCAGAATATCCCGGGGGCAAGACCGGCCACAGTTGGGGGCCGGTTGATCGGTTCTGGATGGGCCTGCGCGCGGCGTTCCCACGTGCCGAATTCAAGATCCACCACCAGATCGGCCGTGATGACCCGATGATGCCGCCGCGCGCCGCGATCCGCTGGTCTTTGCATGGCACACATGACGGCTGGGGCGTGTTCGGTGTGCCCACAGGGGCCGAGGTCTTTGTGCTGGGCATCAGCCAGGCCGAGTTCGGTCCATGGGGTCTGCGCAAGGAATACACCTTGTTTGACGAAACCTCGATCTGGAAACAGATTCTGCTGAAAACCGGCGATCTCTAGAATGTCGCACCGTATCTCAAATCTGGATGCCGGGCAGGCGTTGCGGCGGTACCACGCCCATCGCGCCAGCCTGCGTGCCCGGCGACTGAACAATCGTCCGCCGGGTGGTTTGGTTTGATCCGATCAAACCCAAATCAAAAGGAGAAAAGATATGAGTACCATCGAAAGCCGCATCGTCCGTTATGGCGAACTGAAGCCATGTAAAACCGCGTTCATCGACGCGCACACGCCGGGCTCGGACCAGAAGGAGAACTTTACAATCATTGGCGGTGGGGTCAGCGAAAGCCCGGATCAACACGTCCACATCACCGACAAGATCGGGTTCAACATCGGCGCAGCGGGGCAACCGCCGAAATGCCGCAACTCGCTGCACAGCCACACCACCGCCGAGGTGTTCTTTGTTGCTAAAGGTCGATGGCGGTTCTTCTGGGGTCGTTATGGCACGGCAGGTGAGTTCATCGCTGAAGAAGGCGACATCTTCAACATCCCGACCGGGATCTTCCGCGGCTTCGAGAATGTCGGCCAGGACTATGGCATGATCATGTCGATGCTGGGTGGCGACGATGCCGGTGGCGGCGTGACCTGGGCTCCGCAAGTCATTCAGGATGCGCAGGCCCATGGCCTGATGTTGGGCAATAACGGCGTCTTGTACGATAGCAAAAAGGGCGAGGAACTGCCACACAATGTGCAGCCGATGCCGCTACTGACCGAGGAAGAACTGAAAGCCTACCCTGAGGTTCCCGTTGATGCGGTGATCGGCAAATACGTCGCTCGCTACTGGGACCTGATGGCGCTGGCAGCGGACAAACCTGCGGTTGTGATCGGTGAAAATGGCCTGATCAAAGACAAGCCCGGTTTCGAGGTTGATTTTTTGACGCGCGGTTCGGCTGTGGCTGAACTGGTCAAGGCGGACAAACCCGTGGTTCTGATGCCGGCGAGTGGCCATTGGCACATCAAGATCAATGAGGTCGAGGTTACCCTGTCCAACGGTGATACCGCTCTGGTTCTGCCCGGTGAAAGCTACAGCGCTGAACCGTCTATGACCGGGCAAGCGGGTCTGTACCGGATCACCGCAACCGACGACCCTGCTGGGGCGACCTGGACAGGAGAATAACGCCGAAATTACACGTCCCGGTTTCAATCGGGGCGCGCGCAGCACATCCATCGCCGGCTTTCCGGCCCGGCGATGGACCTAGATTTGAATGGAGATCCTAACATGACCCGCGTTTCAACCACCCATGTGGGAAGTCTGCCACGAAATCAGGAGGTCGTTGACTTCATCTTTGCACGCGAGCGAGAGGAACCGTTCGATCAGGCTGCATTTGACGCCTGCATGACAGCGGCCGTGTCCGAGACCGTGCGGAAACAAGTCAAGGCTGGCGTTGATATCGTCTCGGACGGTGAGACCTCAAAGATCTCTTACGCCACTTACGTCAAGGACCGCTATACCGGCTTTGCAGGTGACAGCGCGCGCAATGCGCCGGCTGACCTCAAGATGTTTCCGGGCTTTCTGCAACGATTGGCCGATGACGGTGGAACGCCCCAGTATGCTCGACCCATGTGTGTGGGCGAGGTGCGCTCAAAAGGGCAGGGTGAGCTGCAGAAGGACATCGACAATCTCAAAGCCGCGATGGCCGAGCACGGGGTCGAGCGCGGTTTTATGAACGCCGCCAGCCCCGGAGTTATTTCCCTGTTTCTGCAAAATGATTTCTATCCGACGCGCGAGGCCTATCTGGCCGCGCTGGCCGATGCGATGAAGGAAGAATATGAGACCATCGTTGGTGCGGGTCTGGATCTGCAATTGGACTGCCCCGATCTGGCCCTGTCGCGCCATATGCTGTTCACGGACCTTTCCGACGACGAGTTTGTGAAAATTGCAGACATGCACGTTGAGGCGTTGAACCACGCGCTGCAAAACGTCCCAGCTGACAGAGTGCGTGTCCATATTTGCTGGGGTAATTACGAGGGGCCGCATTGCTGCGACATCGGCATGGACAAGGTGTTTTCGACGCTGATGTCGACCAAATCGCGCTATGTGCTGTTCGAAACCTCTAACCCGCGACACGCGCATGAATGGACAGTGTTCCGTGACCGCAAGGATGAGATTCCGGATGACAAGGTTCTTGTGCCCGGTGTGGTGGACACCACGACGAATTTTGTCGAACACCCCGAACTGATTGCTCAGCGTACCGAGCGGTTTACGAACATCGTTGGAAATGAGCGTGTAATCGCCGGATCAGATTGCGGCTTTGGCACCTTTGCCGGCTTTGGTGCGGTTGATCCGGATATCGCCTATGCCAAGTTGGGCGCGCTTTCCGAAGGGGCTGCCCTGGTCAAATGACGCCGCTTATCCTCCTGCCCGGCATGATGTGCGATGCGCGGTTGTTCACCCCGCAGATCGACGCTTTGTCAGGCAAGTACCCGATCCTGTGCGCACCAATCGGCGGACAGGACACAATGCAGGCGCTGGCCGCCGATGTGTTAGCCTATGCGCCCGAACGCTTTGCTCTGGCGGGACTCTCGATGGGTGGCATTGTGGGGATGGAAATCCTGCGTCAGGCCCCTGACCGTGTGGCTGGTTTGGCGTTGATGGACACGAACCCGCTTGCTGAATTGGACGAGGTCAAAGCCAGGCGCGGCCCTCAGATCGATGCGGTCGGACGTGGCAACCTACGCAAGGTCATGGCCGAAGAGATGAAACCGAACTACCTAACGGACGGTCCGCGCCGCGCCGCCATTCTGGACCTGTGCATGGATATGGCCATGGATCTTGGCCCGGACGTTTTTGTCAATCAATCTAAAGCTCTGCGTGATCGCCCTGACCAGAGCAACACTCTGCGCAACTTCACCGACGCAGCACTCATTCTCTGCGGGCGCGACGATGCCCTGTGCCCTGTTTCAAGGCATGAATTGATGCACGATCTGATGCCACAGAGCCGGTTGGAAATCATAGAAAACGCCGGCCACCTGCCGACACTGGAACAACCGCGACAAACAACGGCGGCTTTGATCCGCTGGCTGGAGTTGATATGAACCAATCCTTGCTGGACCTGCTGAAAAAGATCGACACGCCGACTGTTTGTAACGCAATCGAAGTGGCGCAGGGCAAGCGCGGATTCAGTGAATTCACCCGGGGCACGATGTTATGTTCTGATCCCGATGCGGGCGCGATGGTTGGATATGCCCGTACCGCGAAGATTGCCGCCGTGAACCCGCCGTCAGAACCGCCTGAGGAGATCCGCCAACGTCGGATGGATTATTACAGGCATATGGCAACTGGGAGCGGCCCGGCTGTCACCGTGGTTGAGGATTTGGATTATCCAGATTGCATCGGCGCCTTTTGGGGTGAGATCAATACGACGATCCACAAGGGCTTCGGCATCAGTGGTGCGCTGACCAACGGGGTAATGCGCGACCTGGGCGATCTACCCGGTAACTTCCCGGTTGTTGCCGGGTCAATCGGGCCCAGTCACGGGTTCGTACATGTGCGCAAAATCGGCACCTCGGTTTCTATCTTTGGTCTGAAGATCCAGAACGGCGATCTTGTGCACGCGGACCGTCATGGTGCGCTGGTTATCCCGCCCGAAGTCGTGGGCAAGCTTGAACGGGCGATCATCAAATTGCTTGAAACCGAAAAACTGATTCTGGATCCCGCCCGCGCAACCGGGTTCGATTTCGATGCCTTCGAAAAAGCATGGGCGGCGTTTGAAGCCTCTCGGACTTAAACTTGCGATCTGTATTCCCCGGTTCTGAAGGTTTAGACCCCGCTGGGATCTGTTGCAAATTTTCGACTTCAATATTCCGATATCCATTCACTCGAAGCACTTATGAGCGTCAACAGTCAAAGGTTTGCAACAGATCCCCGCCCCTGCGCATGGGACGCACTGCTAGCTTCTGTTCCTAAATCGTACCAACGCCGCGAATTGCAGCTTTGGCAACCTGTTCAAACATCGATCGATCGTTTGACGCTGATGCGACGATCATGCCCCCTTCAAGGGCGGCGACGATGAGGTTTGCCTTGTCAGCGGCATCCTTGACCCCATGCTTGACGAGCAGATTTTGGAGCCATGCCTTGTTCATCTCGAAGAAGGCTTTTGTGCGTTGGTTGATGTTTTCCGGCAGTCCAATGGCCTCGGCGCCCATGACGGCGCAAAGGCATATCGATTCGTTCAGCACAAGCGCTTTGGAGTAGAGCGAAACGAAGCAGTCCAGAGCGGTTTGCAGATCGTTCAGGTCAATCTTGTCCAGTTCTGCCTTGAATTGCTCGGCGTAGCGGGTGACGAGAGCCTCCCCGAGATCCGGTTTGGTGGGGAAATGGTAGTGTACGCTGGCACTTTTGATTCCCACATCGTTCGCCAGGTCACGGAAACTCATCTCCGAAAAGCCCGCGCTGCGCACGCGTTTCTCGGCGGCGATAAGAATTTTTTCTTTCATTGTCAGTGGCATGACTACCTACAATCTACCGATTGATAGATAAACGTTGACAGCCCAGGAATCAACTTCTAACTGTTATCTACCTAGTGATAGATAGATATTGATGAAAGGATCACGCTGATGGCTACTGGAAACAAACAAAAACGCGTCTTGCTGGTCATGTCGTCCGTTGACGAAATGGGCATCTCGGGCAAGCAAACCGGCACCTGGTTCGAAGAGGTCGCAACCCCGTATTACGTCCTGACGGAAGCGGGCTATGAGGTTGTCTTTGCCTCGCCCAAAGGCGGCAACGCGCCGATTGACCTGCTGTCGATGAAGGCTCCGTTCACTACCGAAAACACTGACCGCTTCTTCAACGATCCGGTGGCCATGTTCGCGGTACAGAATACCCGCAAACTGCGCGAGATCGACTATTCGACCTTCGATGCGCTTTTCGTACCCGGCGGTTATGGATTGATCTGGGATCTGGCGTCGGACAGCCATGCTATCAAGATGATCCGGGAGTTCTACGAATCCGAACGGCCTGTCGCGATGGTCTGCCACGCGCCGGCCATACTGCGGGATATCAAGAAGTCAGACGGCAGCTACCTGGTTGAGGGCCTCAGCCTGACCGGTTTCAAGAACGACGAAGACAGTGAGATCGAGCTTCTGCATCACCTTCTGTTCTCTCTCGAAGATGAACTGAAACGCCGTGGCGCCACCTACGTCAGCAAGGCCAACTGGGAGGCCAACGTGGTCGAAGATGGCGCCCTGATGACCGGCCAAAGCCCGGCGTCGGCACCACCACTCGCGGAAGCGCTCAAGCTGCGCCTGGCTGCCTGACGCCTTACGTCGGGGCGGGCACCTGTCCGCCCCGGCAATTCGAAATGGAGAAGTCCCATGTCCGCCGATCTGCAACCCATCGACAGTGTCGAGATTCTCGTTCTCATCGACAACCGGACGGACAGCCTGTCCAGCGTGCCCGAGGGGTTCACCCATGAGTGGATCAACCTCCACAACGTCGGGATGAAGCAAATCTCGGGCGCCGGTCAGTGTTGTGCCAATCACGGCTTGGCGTTGATCATCACAGCCCGGCGCGGTGTGACGGAACATACATTGCTCTTTGACGCCGGGCCGGTGGATTTTGCCGTCGAGTTCAACGCATCACGCCTTGGCAAATCCTTTGCAGCCATCGAGGCGATCGCCCTGTCGCATGGGCATTGGGACCATGCAGGCGGCATTCCAGCGGCAATCGACCTGATCCGCAAGGATGGCCAGACCGGCGAGTTACCGGTTTATCTGCATCCCGGGATGTTCCGCAAACGCGCCTTTCCGCTTTCATCGGGGGAACTGATCGAAATTCGCGAAATCGCCACGCCCGAAGCCCTGGCTGCGCAGGGGGCTACACCCGTTGTTACGGATCAACCGGTCAGCGTGCTGGACGATATGTTCTATATTTCGGGCGAAATTCCCCGTGTCACGGATTACGAGGTCGGATTTCCGGGTCATGTCCGCCGCACCGAAGACGGCGCGGGTTGGGAAGACGACCCGTTGCTCATGGACGAACGCTATGTGGCGGTGAACATCGCGGGCAAAGGGCTGGTGGTGTTTTCGGCCTGTAGCCATGCGGGTATCGTCAATGTCCTTCATGCCGCTCAAAGGGATATCCCCGGAGTGCCGATCCATGGCCTAACCGGCGGCTTTCACCTTGCCGGTGGCAACGAAAAGATCATCGACCGGACCGTCGCCGACTTTGCGCAGTTCGACATCGACCTGATCATGCCCGGCCACTGCACAGGTTGGCGTGCGACAAACGCGCTGGAACGCCAATACGGCGAACGGGTTGTGCCGATTGCCGTCGGCATGAAGATCAACCTTTGAGAAAGGGAATGAGCCATGGAAATCAATGCAAACTTTGATGAACGCGCTGTCGTCCACTCGGAGAACGAGCCCTGGGTCCCCTCGCCAATGAAGGGTGTCGACCGTCGCATGCTCGACCGGATCGGCGACGAGGTTGCACGGGCAACAACGATTGTCCGCTATGCACCAGGCAGCGCCTTTTCGGCCCATACCCATACCGGTGGCGAAGAGTTTCTGGTGCTTGACGGCGTCTTTCAGGACGAGCACGGGGATTTTCCCGTCGGCACCTATGTGCGCAACCCGCCGACCACGTCGCATACGCCAAGCGCGGCGGACGGGGCAACGATCCTGGTCAAGCTTTGGCAGTTCGACCCGGAGGACCGCACACAGCTGACAATCGACACAAACGCGCAGGACCCGCGCCCGGTTGCAGATGGCATATCCGAAATCCCGCTTTTCGAGGATTCCCGTGAACGGGTCCGGATCGAGCTTTGGGATGCATCGGCCAATGTGACCGTGACCGACCACAAGGGGTTCGAGGCACTGGTGATCGAAGGCAGCTTCTCTGAGCACGGAGAGATCTTCGAGAAGAATTCATGGCTGCGTCTGCCGCCGGGTATGGCGCTCGATGCCACGGCCGGGCCCAAAGGCGCGCGCCTGTGGGTCAAAACCGACCACCTGGCAGAACCGCCGGTCATCCCGGGCAAAGGATAGGATCATGGGCAAACCCCTTGCAATTGTCGCTGGTGCTGGTCCGGGGCTTGGGCAGACGCTGGTTTCGGCATTTGGTCAGAATGGCTATACGGCATTTGGTCTCAACCGGACGATCCCGTCGGGTGCCGACCAAATTCTGCAAGTCGACCTGGCGAATCCGAAACACACAAAGGCCAAGCTGCGCAACATCATCTGCACCCATGGCGCGCCGAAGCTTGTTGTTCAGAACACCGCGAAACTCGTGATCGCGCCGTTCGAGGAAACAAGCATCGAGGATTTCGAAGCGACCTGGCGGGCCATGGTCCTGTCAACGGTCAACCTGGCACACCGAATTTTGCCCGCAATGGTTGATACCGGGGGCGGCACCTTTATCGTCTCTGGTGCCACAGCCAGCCTGCGCGGTGGCAGGAACTTTGCAGCCTTCGCTTCGGCCAAGGCGGGTCTGCGGGCATTGACCCAATCCCTGGCCCGCGAATACGGGCCGCAAGGCGTGCATGTGGTGCATGTGATTCTGGACGGGATCGTCGACACCAGGGCCAGCCGGGATCTGCACAAGATGGATCCGGCGCGGATGATGAAACCTGTGGACATCGCTCAGACCTATCTGGCGCTGGCCAACCAACCGCAATCCACCTGGACCCACGAATTGGATCTCAGACCCAAAGGGGAGGCATTCTGATGCAAACCGATACTCTGATTGTTGGCGGAGGTCTCTCCGGCCTTGCCCTTGCCGATCAGCTGACACGAAACGGCACGGATTTCCTTCTGATCGAAGCGCAGGACCGCCTGGGCGGGCGCATCCTGACCAAAGACCTGTCGGGCGGAAAGTTCGACCTTGGCCCGGCCTGGTTCTGGCCCGGCCAGCCGCGAATGGCCGCCTTGGCCCGGCGTTTCCGAATCCCGGTGTTCGAACAGTTTGCCACCGGCGATCAGATGTATCAGGACCAGTCCGGCGCCGTCCAACGTGCCCGCGGCTATGCCTCGATGCAGGGCTCCTACCGGCTTGCCGGGGGCATGGGCGCCATGATCGACGCGCTTGCCGGATCTCTGGATGCCGGTCACGTCTTGACACAGGTGAGCCTCAAATCGGTCAATCATTCTCCGGGCATGATCACTGCATCTCTCGACCATGACGGCACGGCCCTTTCCGTTGAAGCCCGGCAAATCATGCTGGCGATCCCGCCGCGGGTGATTGCGGAAACCGTCAAATTCGAGCCGGCGCTGGATGCAGCACAGATCCAGGCCTTGAAAAACGTCCCGACCTGGATGGCGGGGCAGGCCAAGATCCTCGCGGTTTACGATGAGCCCCACTGGCGCAATGCCGGGCTTTCGGGTGACGCCATGAGCCATCGCGGCCCTATGGTCGAAATCCACGACGCCTCTCCCATGAAGGGCGGTCCCTACGCGCTGTTCGGTTTCGTCGGCTATCCCGCCGACACGCGCGAGGCACACAAGGACGCCATGATGGACGATGCCCTGGCGCAACTTACGGCGATGTTTGGCCCCAAGATGGCGCAGCCCCTCGATCTGGAACTGCAGGACTGGGCCACAATCCCGGAAATCTCCCGCACGCAGGATCGCGTTCCGGTGCGCTTCCACCCAAGCTACGGCTTGCCTTCAATCCTCGGCAGCTTGGCGGAACGGGGTGTGCATTTCTGCTCGACCGAAACCGCACGCGGGTTTGGCGGATTTCTTGAAGGCGCGCTGGAGGCTGCTGAGAGAGTTGCAGCATTCGCAGATGAAACCATCATAGCTGAGGCCTGACCGAGCTTTCACTGTCGCCCTTTGTCTTGAATGATCGCTCACGTATGGAAGATGGTTCGATGGCGGGATATCACGGCGCTGCTACAAAGACCGCTCACAACCGCAGTTGGAGGTGGTTAAACATCAGATCGAATGCCTACTATATTTCGGCCCTCGTGGACGGCCCAATCCTGCCGTTCGACCTTAGTCCTGAATTCTGCGGTTGCAGCCCGCTTTCCGGACATTCGCCGCAAGCGCGAACTCCGGGCCTCGTCGAACTCACAGATTGCGGACAAAACCGCCGTTTGGATCGCCGATATGCAAGTCAGCTTCACCGCAGTTTGCAGGCTTTCGAGGCGAATTGCTCGCAAGGTGCACGTTGGGAATGCTCAACTTATTGATAATGTTGACAGATTGATCCACTCCTCCACGGCGTAGGCTTAAAGTTTCTCGGGCTTCCAATCTCTGAAGCGGGCGCGACCGAGATCGGACGTCCACCACGGCCAAAAAAAACTGACGGAAGAGCCAACTGGGGACAGCAAGTTGCCGTTGAACTCATACGCTTCAGCGGCTGATTAGAGACTTTACTTGGCGCCGCTGTCTCAGGGTTCGCTGCCAACATCCAAGCCCATCATATTAATCAGCTTAGTGCCGATGTCGCTGGCAATGGCACTGGGCCGCTCAATCAGGCCCACTATCGTGGGCGTTTGCGGTAAACACGAACTCAAAAGGACTCATTGAAGGGGACATGAATAGCATGTCGCCACGGTGAGGGGGCGAGAATAAAACTCCCTCAAGATGGTTAAGCGCCATTTCGCGGATTTGCGAACCCGAAACCAAAGCCACGCGAAGAACCGGGCAAGCGCCTCTTGCTGTCAGCGCAAACAAACTGTTCTTGGTCCAGCCAAAGCTGTCCGCATAAGGTCGAATCCACCCTTTACGCGCGATCTTTAGCCGTCGGCTCAGCGGATACGGTTAAACCGCCGATGCGAATGGCTACCTCGGTCCTCTCAATCCGGCTCTGCCCAATCGCAAACTGTCCGCCATTAGCACCCATGGAACAGACTAGGTTGATTGCGTAGCGGAGGATTTCAGGCTCATCGTAACCATCAGAGAGTGAAGATGAGAATGAAATCCGGGAAACAGAAAGCGTCAGCAGAGAGAGTTGTCAAAGACATCCGCAGGAAGACACGGCGCCAGCATTCGGCAGAGGAGAAGATCCG
>NZ_JBQFYZ010000020.1:0-61631 GCF_056541905.1 Ruegeria sp. AF5 | reverse complement strand
ACTTGGTGATCGCTGCGGTCAGCGTCGTCTTGCCGTGGTCAACATGCCCAATCGTGCCGATGTTGACGTGCGGCTTATTACGCTCAAACTTTTCCTTTGCCATGATGGCCTCCTTTTTCTGTAATGAAGGGAGCCCCGGAACGGCGCTCCCTCAAATCGTCGCTTATGCGTATTTCGCCTGGATCTCGTCCGAGATGTTCTGCGGAACCGGATCGTAGTGGTCGAACTGCATGGTGAACTGGGCGCGGCCCGACGACATCGAACGCAGGGTGTTGATGTAGCCGAACATGTTCGCCAGCGGAACAAACGCATCGATCGCGATCGCGTTGCCGCGCGGTTCCTGACCAGACACCTGGCCCCGACGCGAGGTCAGGTCGCCGATGATACCGCCGGTATATTCTTCCGGGGTGATCACTTCGACCTTCATGATCGGTTCCAGCAGCTTCGCGCCAGCTTTGCGCATGCCTTCACGCATACACATACGGGCCGCGATTTCGAACGCCAGAACGCTCGAGTCAACGTCGTGGAACTTACCGTCCAGCAGGGCAACCTTGAAGTCGATCACGGGGAAGCCAGCCAGAGGGCCGCTGTCCATGACCGAGTTGATGCCTTTTTCAACACCGGGGATGTATTCCTTCGGAACGGCACCACCAACGATGCGGCTTTCGAACGAGTAACCTTCGCCAGCCTCGGTGGGCTGGATCTCCAGCTTGACTTCGGCGAACTGACCCGAACCACCCGACTGTTTCTTGTGGGTGTAGGTGTGTTCGACCGGCATCGAGATGGTTTCACGATAAGCCACCTGAGGCGCACCGATGTTGGCTTCGACCTTGAACTCGCGCTTGAGACGGTCCACCAGGATGTCCAGGTGAAGTTCGCCCATGCCCTTCATGATGGTCTGACCCGATTCCAGGTCGGTTTCCACGCGGAAGGACGGGTCTTCGGCGGCCAGACGGGCCAGACCCTGAGACATCTTTTCCTGGTCGCCCTTGGTTTTGGGCTCGACCGCGATCTCGATCACCGGATCGGGGAAGGTCATGGTTTCCAGAACCACCGGATCCTTCGCATCGCACAGAGTGTCACCGGTGGTGGTGTCTTTCAGACCCGCCAGCGCGATGATGTCGCCTGCAAACGCTTCTTCGATCTCTTCCCGGTTGTTGGAGTGCATCATCATCATACGACCGATGCGCTCTTTCTTGCCTTTGGTCGAGTTCAGGATCGAGTCGCCCTTGTTCATGGTGCCCGAGTAAACGCGGGTGAAGGTCAGCGAACCAACGAAGGGGTCGTTCATGATTTTGAACGCCAGACCCGAGAAGGCCATGTCGTCATCGGCACGACGTGCGATGTTACGAACTTCTTCCTCGTCGCCGGGTTTGAAGCCCATGTAATCAACAACGTCCAGCGGGCTGGGCAGATAGTCGATCACAGCGTTGAGCAGCGGCTGAACGCCTTTGTTCTTGAACGCCGAGCCTCCCAGAACGGGTACGAAATGCAGCGCCAGCGTGCCTTTGCGCAGCAGTTTGCGCAGGGTCGGAACGTCGGGCTCTTCGCCTTCCAGATAGGCCATCATCGCGTCGTCGTCTTCTTCGACGGCCGCTTCGATCATCTTGCCGCGCCATTCGTCAGCCATGTCTTTCAGGCTGTCGCGGATCGGAGCTTTGACCCAGCTTGCACCAAGGTCTTCGCCCTGCCACAGCCACTCTTCCATGGTGACCAGATCAACCAGGCCTTCCAGCTCGGTTTCGGCACCGATCGGAATACCAACCGGAACAGCGCGTGCGCCGGTACGGTCTTCGATCATGCGAACGCAGTTGAAGAAGTCTGCGCCGATCTTGTCCATCTTGTTGACGAAAACCATACGCGGAACCTTGTAGCGGTCAGCCTGACGCCACACAGTTTCGGTCTGGGGTTCAACACCGGCGTTTGCGTCCAGAACGCAGACGGCACCGTCGAGAACCGCCAGCGAGCGTTCGACTTCGATGGTGAAGTCAACGTGGCCCGGGGTGTCGATGATGTTCAGGCGGTGCTTGGGGGTATCGGCGGTCTGACCGTCTTCGGTGCGTTCCCAGAAGGTGGTGGTCGCAGCCGAAGTGATGGTGATGCCGCGTTCCTGCTCCTGCTCCATCCAGTCCATGGTGGCTGCACCATCGTGCACCTCACCGATGTTGTGGGATTTACCAGTGTAATACAGGATACGCTCCGAGCAGGTGGTCTTACCTGCGTCGATGTGCGCCATGATACCGAAGTTACGGTATAGTTCGAGCGGATATTCGCGTGCCATTTGGATAAGCCTCTGGGATTACCAACGGTAATGGCTGAAGGCTTTGTTCGCCTCGGCCATCTTGTGGGTGTCTTCGCGCTTCTTCACGGCGGTACCGCGGGACTGTACAGCGTCCAGCAGTTCACCGGCGAGGCGTTCTTCCATGGTGTTTTCATTGCGGCCGCGCGCAGCGGTGATCAGCCAGCGGATGGCCAGTGCTTCGCGGCGCTCGGGGCGGACTTCGACCGGAACCTGATAGGTTGCACCACCAACCCGGCGCGAGCGAACCTCGACCGACGGTTTGATGTTGTCGAGTGCTTCGTGGAACACTTCGACGGGCGCGCGCTTGATCTTGTTCTCAACGCGGTCAAACGCGTTGTAGACGATGCGCTCGGCGACCGACTTCTTGCCGTCGATCATCAGGTTGTTCATGAATTTGGTCAGAACCTTATCGCCAAACTTGGCGTCAGGCAGGACTTCGCGTTTTTCGGCGGCGTGACGACGTGACATATCAGCCTCTCCTTCTTACTTGGGACGCTTCGCGCCGTATTTCGAACGGCGTTGCTTACGGTCTTTGACGCCCTGAGTATCCAGAACACCGCGCAGGATGTGGTAACGCACACCGGGAAGGTCTTTCACACGGCCGCCACGGATCAGAACAACCGAGTGTTCCTGAAGGTTGTGGCTTTCACCGGGGATGTACGAGATGACCTCGAACCCGTTGGTCAGGCGCACCTTGGCAACCTTACGCATAGCCGAGTTCGGTTTCTTCGGTGTGGTGGTGTAAACACGTGTGCAGACGCCGCGTTTCTGCGGGCACTGCTCCAGGTGCATGGACTTCGAGCGTTTTACTTTGGGCTGCCGCGGTTTGCGGATCAGCTGTTGAATAGTTGGCATTCCGGTTTCTTCCCCGTTTTGCAACACATGACATGCACGCGGGCTGCGTGCGGCTAACTTCGCTGCGCTTATGCGTCCACAAGCGCAAAACCCACGAGCGTTCCCATTCCGAGGTGAACGTCGCGGTTGTTTCTCAGAGGGCGCGAACTGCAAAATTGTCCGGGCCTTGACCAGCTCATTACTGGAATCGGCTATGGGGCGGCCCCCGTCACCGAGATGACGCGCGTAATAGGGGGAGTCGGCCCGAGTGTCAACAGCACGATACCGGTTGCCCGGCAATAGGCTGACCCGGGCCGTGCCGAAGTAGGTGCGCGGGCTTTACCGGGTTCATATAACCGCGCTGCACCGGAAGTGCCAAGCCTGCAACCGGAGGCTGGGTTTCGCCTTCGGATAACCAGTGTTCAGAGCCGTGTCACGCAGGTTCACGCCGCTTCCCGACGCGCGCGTTCCCGGAACAGCGTAAACAGTCCGGCGGCCACAATCAGTGTCGCACCCAGCATGGTCAGACCGTCGGGCCATTCATCGAATACGGCCCAGCCCAGCCCCAGGGCCCAGATCAGGCTGGAATAGCGAAACGGCGCGATGAACCCGACATCGCCCTGACGCATGACCATGACGCTGAACAGATAGCCCATCAGGACGAACACGGCCGCCGCCGCAACCAGAGAACCCGCAGCGCCGGAAACCGGAACCCATCCTTCGAACACCGATGCGATGGCCGCGGCCACCGTGATGGAAAGAGACGTCGCCAACGTCACCACCATTGACGGAACCTGGGGCGACATGCGTCGCGTCACCAGATCGCGAACCGTAATCGAAGCCACTGCGATCAGCGCGTAGATGGAATACAGGCTGAAGCCGTCAGGACCGGGTCTGACGATCAGAACCATGCCGCCAAAACCAATGGCAATTGCCAATATGCGCCGCCAGCCGACCTGTTCGGAAAAGACCAGTGCCGCGCCCAGCGTCACGGTCAGGGGTAGCGCCTGCAGAATGGCCGTCACATTGGCAAGCGGCATGTTCTTGAGCGCTGTCAGAAAAAAGAAGGTGGCCGACAGTTCGGCCAGACTGCGCAGCGCAACCAGCAACCGGTCGTGGTTTGAGAAATTGAGGTGCAGCGCCCCCAGATAACGGGCAAGACCGTAGACAAGGAAAACGGCCAGGACGCCCCGCATGGCCACCAGTTGGAACAATGGCAGATCCCGAAGCGCGACCTTGACCAAAGTGTCGTTCAGGGTGAAGGCCGCCATGCTGCCCATCATCAGCAAGGCACCTTTGGTGTTTGGGTTCATGTCAGATTTGGCCCTGCGCAGAGTGATCGGGCCATTGGCCCAATCGGACAGCCGCCTGTCAACGCATCAAATCAGATCAGCGCAAGAATTACGCTCCGACGCGTTGGGAGCGGGCCGAAAACGCCTTCTGAGCCCCTATCAGAGACCAGAGACCCGACCGCCTCCGATCCCTTCCACAGCCACCCCGGCGCTGAGCGTGTACGTTGCGATCAACCCGCCGGACATGTCCAGAACGCCAAGCTGGTTGCCGTTCTGAAGCGCAACATAAAGCTCGCGGCGTTTGGAATTGATGCCAAGGCCAAAGCGTTCGATCTGCACCGCTGCGCCGACCGATGGATTGGTCGCCCGGATTGTCCTAAGCACCGTGCCGTTCAAATCCACCTCGGCGATCAGGCGATTGCGGATGAACAGCACATAAAGCGTGCCGGTCGTTTCATCAAAGGCCAGCCCGCCAATCGGCCCCTGTGGCTGGCTGAGGGTTATGTTGCGCACAAATTGCCCGTCGCGGGTCAGTTCCGCGATCATCACCCCGTTCGGATGGTCGAGGAACAAATGCCCGTCGCTTCCCCGAATGGCCAACCCGCATTCCTTGATGGGAAACTCGTCAGGTGTGATGCCACCGCATCCGGCCGGAACCCGCTGTGCCGCAAAGGTACGCAGGACACGGCCATTTCGGTCCAACTCCTGTAGTTGGGTGCCGGGAAGATTGCGCAGGAAGATCCGCCGTCGCGGCTCATCATAAGCCAACCCGACGATCGATCCGGAGATCGGGATCAGGCGCGTCGTGCCGTTCGGGATCACGATCTCACGCGATGGCTGGCCCGGTGGCATCCCCACATAGGCATAGTCCGTGCAGGCGGCCATCAGGCCCAGACCGAAAACCGAAAATACGCGCGACAACTTTGTGACAGCTCTCATCATCCACCCCCGTCACCTGTGTGAACTCATGGCGGATGGTAGCACAGTTTAGGCTAAACCAGAAAAACCCTACTGTTATTGCAGGTCTCATACGGCGAGCGCGATATTCCAGTGGTCTGGAACCGCCTTAAGCGTGGTGCGCGTTTCAGCCCTGCAAAAACGAAAGGCCCCGCGAAATCGCGGGGCCTTCCTAAACTTGTCAATCGGGCGATTACTCGCGGCTTTCGGGTGTTTCCACCAGAACGTCCAGCTCATCCCCGACCAGATCATCATCCATGATCGGCGCAGCCAGGGCAGCGGCCGCTTCGGCCTCTTCCCGACGGGCTTCGATCACCACATTGTCGCGCGACTGCGCGATGTGGCGGACGGCCTGTGTGGCCCCACCGGTACCGGCGGGGATCAGGCGACCAACGATGACGTTCTCTTTCAGGCCGACCAGCTTGTCCTTTTTGCCCTGCACGGACGCTTCGGTCAGTACGCGGGTGGTTTCCTGGAACGACGCCGCCGAGATGAACGAACGCGTCTGCAACGAAGCCTTGGTGATCCCCAGAAGGATCGGCTCGCCCTGTGCCGGACGACCACCGCGGGCGATGGTCTTTTCGTTGGCTGCGTCGAACTCCTGCTTGTCGACATGTTCGCCTTTCAGCAGGGTGGTGTCGCCTGAATCCAGGATCTCCCACTTCTGCAGCATCTGGCGCACGATGACTTCGATGTGCTTGTCGTTGATCTTCACGCCTTGCAGACGATACACGTCCTGCACTTCGTCGATCATGTAGTTCGCCAGCGCCTCGACACCCATGATGGACAGGATGTCATGCGGGGCCGGGTTACCGTCCATGATGTAGTCGCCCTTCTGAACGAAGTCGCCTTCGACAACAGGGATGTGCTTGCCCTTGGGTACCATGTACTCGATGGGTTCCAGCGACTCGTCAGCCGGTTCGATGCTGATGCGGCGCTTGTTCTTGTAGTCGCGGCCAAAGCGCACGTAACCATCAGCTTCTGCGATGATCGCGTGATCTTTCGGACGGCGGGCTTCGAACAGTTCGGCCACACGCGGCAGACCACCGGTGATGTCCTTGGTCTTGGCACCTTCACGCGGAATACGCGCAACAACGTCACCGGCTTCGATCTTCTGGCCATCTTCGACCGACAGGATCGCATCCACCGACATCGGATAGTGAACCGGGTTGCCCGCATCGTTGCGGACCGGTTCGCCATCGTCACCGACCAGAATGATCTCGGGCTTGAGGTCGCTGCCACGGGGGGCGGCGCGCCAGTCGATCACGATCTTCTGGGTCATGCCGGTTGCTTCGTCGGTCTCGTCACGGACGGCAAGGCCCGAAACCAGATCGACGTATTTGGTGGTACCGGCTTTCTCGGCGATGATCGGCAGGGTGTAGGGATCCCATTCGAACAGCTTGTCGCCGCGGGCCACCTTGGTGCCTTCCTTGACGAACAGCTTGGAGCCATAGCCCAGCTTGTGGCTGGCGCGCTCTTCGCCGTGATCGTCTTTGATCACCAGCTTCATGTTCCGGCCCATGACAAGGCTTTCGCCTGCGGCATTGACCAGGATCTGCGGGTTCTCGAAGGATACGACACCAGCCTGGCTGGCTTCCTGGAACGACTGCTGACCACCTTGCGCAACACCACCGATGTGGAAGGTCCGCATCGTCAGCTGTGTACCGGGTTCACCGATGGACTGGGCGGCGATGATGCCGACAGCCTCACCCGTGTTCACCATGGTACCGCGAGCAAGGTCACGACCGTAGCAGGTGGCACAGACGCCTTCCTCGGACTCGCAGGTCAGAGGCGAGCGGATGCGGGTCGACTGAACGCCCGCTTCGTCGATGGTGTCTGCCATACGTTCGTCGATCAGCTGACCAGCCGCAACAAGCACCTCATCCGTACCCGGACGCAGGATATCGTCAGCCGCCACACGGCCCAGGATACGCTCGGCCAGCGAGGCGACAACCTCACCGTCGTTGACTGCGGCTTCGGCCGTGATTGCGCGCTCGGTACCACAGTCGATCTCGCGAACGATGCAGTCCTGCGCCACGTCCACCAGACGACGGGTCAGGTAACCCGAGTTCGCCGTCTTCAGAGCGGTATCCGACAGACCCTTACGGGCACCGTGGGTCGAGTTGAAGTATTCAAGAACGGTCAGACCTTCCTTGAAGTTCGAGATGATCGGCGTCTCGATGATGTCACCGTTCGGCTTGGCCATCAGGCCGCGCATACCGCCCAGCTGTTTCATCTGAGTGACCGAGCCCCGCGCACCGGAGTGGGCCATCATGTAGACCGAGTTCGGTTCCATGTCAGACCCGTCTTCGGCCTTGGCGACGTTCGAGATGGTGCTCATCATCGCCTCGGTCACACGGTCGTTACACTTCGACCAGGCATCGACAACCTTGTTGTACTTTTCGCCCTGAGTGATCAGGCCGTCCATGTACTGCTGTTCGAAGTCTTTCACCTGATCGCGGGTGTCATCAACGATGCCCCACTTGTCGTCTGGAATGACCATGTCGTCCTTGCCGAACGAGATGCCCGCCCTGAACGCTTCTTTGAAGCCCATCGACATGATCTGGTCACAGAAGATAACCGACTCTTTCTGACCGCAGTAGCGGTAGACGGTGTCGATCACCTGCTGCACTTCTTTCTTCCGCAGCAGGCGGTTGACCAGATCGAACGGTGCCTTGTTGTTCATCGGCAGCAGGGCACCCAGACGCAGACGGCCCGGAGTGGTTTCATAGCGCTTCTGAACTTCGTTGCCTTCTTCGTCGATCTGCGTGATCCGCGCGGTGATTTTGGTGTGCAAATGCACCTCACCCGCATCCAGCGCGTGCTGAACTTCGTCGATCGAACCAAAGACCTTGCCTTCGCCCGGCATGCCCGCACGTTCCAGCGACACATAGTACAGACCCAGGATCATGTCCTGCGACGGAACGATGATCGGCGCGCCGTTTGCAGGCGACAGAACGTTGTTCGTCGACATCATCAGAACACGGGCTTCCAGCTGTGCCTCAAGGCTCAGCGGGACGTGAACGGCCATCTGGTCGCCGTCGAAGTCGGCGTTGAAGGCCGAACAGACCAGCGGGTGCAGCTGGATCGCTTTGCCTTCGATCAGGACCGGTTCGAACGCCTGAATGCCAAGACGGTGCAGCGTCGGCGCACGGTTCAGCATGACAGGGTGTTCACGGATCACCTCGTCGAGGATATCCCAAACTTCGGGACGCTCTTTCTCGACCAGTTTCTTCGCCTGTTTCACGGTCGAAGACAGACCTTTGGCTTCAAGGCGCGAGTAGATGAACGGCTTGAACAGCTCCAGCGCCATCTTCTTGGGCAGACCACACTGGTGCAGCTTAAGCTCCGGACCGGTCACGATGACCGAACGGCCCGAGAAGTCGACGCGTTTCCCCAGAAGGTTCTGACGGAAGCGACCCTGCTTGCCTTTCAGCATGTCCGACAGCGATTTCAGCGGACGCTTGTTGGCGCCGGTGATCACGCGGCCACGACGGCCGTTGTCGAACAGAGCGTCAACGGATTCCTGCAGCATCCGCTTTTCGTTGCGGACGATGATGTCAGGCGCACGCAGTTCGATCAGACGCTTCAGACGGTTGTTCCGGTTGATGACGCGGCGATAGAGATCGTTCAGATCCGAGGTCGCGAAACGGCCACCATCCAGCGGAACCAGCGGGCGCAGTTCCGGCGGAATGACCGGGATCACGGTCATGACCATCCATTCGGGACGGTTGCCCGACTCGAGGAAGGATTCAACAACCTTCAGACGCTTGATGATCTTCTTGGGCTTCAACTCGCCTGTGGCTTCGGCCAGATCAGCGCGCAGCTGCTCGGCTTCGGCTTCCAGATCGATCTGGGCCAGCATCTCACGGATGGCTTCGGCACCGATATTGGCGGTGAACGCGTCCATGCCAAAGGCATCCTGCGCATCCATGTACTCTTCTTCGGTCAGCATCTGGCCGTAGGTCAGGTCAGTCAGACCGGGCTCGATGACGACATAGTTTTCAAAGTACAGAACGCGTTCCAGATCGCGCAGCGTCATGTCCAGCATCAGACCGATGCGGGACGGGAGCGATTTCAGGAACCAGATATGTGCAACGGGCGCGGCCAGTTCGATGTGGCCCATACGCTCGCGGCGGACTTTCTGCAGGGTGACTTCCACACCGCATTTCTCGCAGACAACGCCGCGATACTTCATCCGCTTATACTTGCCGCACAGACATTCGTAGTCTTTGATCGGGCCAAAGATACGCGCGCAGAACAGACCGTCACGTTCAGGCTTGAACGTCCGGTAGTTGATGGTTTCGGGTTTCTTGATCTCGCCATAGGACCAAGACAGGATCCGTTCGGGCGACGCCAGCGAGACTTTGATTTCGTCAAAGACCTTCGGGGGCGTCAGCGGGTTGAACGGGTTGTTGGTGATTTCCTGGTTCATCTCTTTACCTCAGAGTTAGAGGGTGCGGGGGTCACGCAGTGCCGGGCTGAAGCCCGGCCTACGCCGGATCAGATGGTAGGCCGGGCTTCAGCCCGGCATCCCTTCATCACTCATCGACCTCCGCATCCAGGAGTTCCATATTCAGGCCGAGGCCGCGGACTTCTTTCACCAGAACGTTGAACGATTCCGGTACGCCCGCTTCAAAGTTATCCTCGCCCTTGACGATCGACTCATAGACCTTGGTCCGGCCGGCGACGTCATCCGACTTCACCGTCAGCATCTCTTGCAGGGTGTAGGCGGCGCCGTAAGCTTCCAGAGCCCAGACCTCCATCTCACCAAAGCGCTGACCACCGAACTGCGCCTTACCACCCAGCGGCTGCTGGGTAACCAGGCTGTAGGGGCCGGTCGAACGCGCGTGGATCTTATCGTCCACAAGGTGGTGCAGTTTCAGCAGGTACTTGATGCCCACGGTCACCGGACGCGCAAATTGCTCACCCGTACGACCGTCGAACAGAACCGACTGACCGCTTTGCGAGAAGCCCGCACGCACCAGCGCGTCGTTGACGTCAGCCTCTTTGGCACCGTCAAAGACCGGGGTTGCGATCGGAACACCGCGGGTCACGTTGCCCGCTGCTTCGACCAGCGTTTCCTCGTCCATGCCGGTGATGCCTTCTTCGTAGACATCTTCGCCATAGGCCAGCTTCATCGCCTCGCGCACCGGGGTCAGGTCGCCGGAACGGCGGTATTCACCCAGAGCTTCATCGATGTTCAGACCCAGACCGCGCGCGGCCCAACCCATGTGGGTTTCAAGGATCTGACCAACGTTCATACGCGAAGGCACACCCAGCGGGTTCAGACAGAAGTCGACCGGGGTCCCATCGGCCAGGAACGGCATGTCTTCCATCGGAACAACCTTGGAAATCACACCCTTGTTCCCGTGACGACCGGCCATCTTGTCGCCCGGCTGCAACTTGCGCTTCACGGCGATGAAGACTTTGACCATCTTCATCACACCCGGCGGCAGGTCGTCGCCACGGCGGACTTTCTCGACCTTATCCTCGAAACGGGCGTCCAGAGCGCGCTTTTGCACTTCGTATTGCTCGTTCAGGGCCTCGACGATCTGTGCGTCCTGCTCGTCTTCCAGCGCCAGCTGCCACCATTGACCACGGGTCAGGGTGTCCAGCAGATCCTCGGTGATCACCGACCCTGCCTTGACACCTTTCGGGCCTTTGACAGCGGTTTTACCCAGGATCAGACCTTGCAGACGCGCATAGATGTTGCGGTCAAGGATCGCCAGCTCGTCGTCCCGGTCACGGGCCAGACGTTCGACTTCCTCACGCTCGATCTGCAGCGCACGCTCGTCTTTCTCGACACCGTGACGGTTGAAGACGCGAACCTCGACGACCGTACCGTAATCGCCCGGCTTCACGCGCAACGAGGTGTCGCGCACATCAGATGCTTTTTCACCAAAGATGGCGCGCAGCAGCTTTTCTTCCGGGGTCATCGGGCTTTCGCCCTTCGGAGTGATCTTGCCGACCAGAATATCGCCCGGCTCAACATCCGCGCCGATGTAAACGATGCCCGCCTCGTCGAGGTTGCGCAGCGCTTCTTCACCGACGTTGGGGATGTCGCGGGTGATCTCTTCCGGGCCCAGCTTGGTGTCACGGGCGGCGACTTCGAATTCCTCGATATGGACCGAGGTAAAGACGTCATCACGCGCGATACGTTCTGAGATCAGGATCGAGTCTTCGTAGTTGTAGCCGTTCCACGGCATGAACGCGACGACCACATTCTTGCCAAGGGCCAGTTCACCCATATCGGTCGACGGACCGTCGGCAATGACCTCGCCCTTCTGGACGGTGTCACCCACCTTTATCAGCGGACGCTGGTTGATGCAGGTGTTCTGGTTCGAACGCTGGAACTTGCGCAGACGATAGATGTCAACGCCAGCGTCGCCCAGTTCCAGATCCTCGGTGGCGCGGATAACGATACGCTGGGCATCGACCTGGTCGATGATACCGGCGCGTTTCGCCTGAATCGCAGCACCCGAGTCGATCGCAACCTTTTCCTCGATCCCGGTACCGACCAGCGGTGCCTCGGCCCGCAGCAGCGGAACCGCCTGACGTTGCATGTTCGAGCCCATCAGAGCGCGGTTTGCGTCGTCATTTTCAAGGAACGGGATCAGCGATGCAGCAACCGAGACCAGCTGCTTCGGCGACACGTCGATCAGGTCCACATTCTCGCGCGGGGCAAGGGTGTAGTCGCCTGCCTGACGGGTCGAAACCAGATCGTTGATGAACTTGCCGTTCTTATCCAGCGTCGCGTTCGCCTGCGCCACGGTGTGACGCATTTCCTCGGTCGCGGACATGTAGTGAACCTCATCGGTCACCTCGGCGTCCTTGACGACGCGGTAAGGTGTTTCGATGAAGCCATACTTGTTCACGCGGGCGAAGGTGGCCAGCGAGTTGATCAGACCGATGTTCGGGCCTTCCGGCGTTTCAATCGGGCACATCCGGCCATAGTGGGTCGGGTGCACGTCGCGCACTTCAAAGCCCGCACGCTCACGCGTCAGACCACCGGGGCCAAGCGCCGAGAGACGGCGTTTGTGGGTGACTTCCGACAGCGGGTTGGTCTGGTCCATGAACTGCGACAGCTGCGACGAGCCGAAGAATTCACGCACAGCAGCAGCAGCCGGTTTCGCGTTGATCAGGTCCTGCGGCATGACGGTGTCGATCTCGACCGACGACATACGCTCTTTGATCGCGCGCTCCATGCGCAGCAGACCGACGCGGTACTGGTTTTCCATCAGTTCACCGACCGAACGCACACGACGGTTGCCGAGGTGGTCGATATCGTCCACGTCGCCTTTGCCGTCGCGCAGTTCGACCAGAGCCTTGACGCAGGCCACGATGTCTTCGCGGCGCAGGGTACGCAGGGTATCCGGCGCGTCCAGTGCCAGGCGCATGTTCATCTTCACGCGGCCAACGGCGGACAGGTCATACCGCTCGCTGTCGAAGAACAGGGTGTCGAACAGGGCCGACGCCGCTTCGACGGTGGGCGGTTCACCCGGACGCATGACGCGGTAGATATCCATGAGCGCGCTTTCGCGGTTCATGTTCTTGTCCTGCGCCATGGTGTTGCGCATGTAGGGTCCGACATTGACGTTATCGATGTCGAGAACCGGAATATCGGTGATGCCCGCGTCGATCAGTTCCTTCGCGGTACCGCCGATCAGGTCGCCATCCTTGTCATATTCCAGCGTCAGTTCGTCACCGGCTTCGACATAGATCGCGCCGTTTTCTTCGTTGATGATGTCCTTGGCGACAAACTTGCCAACGATGTGATCGAACGGAACCAGCAGTTCTGTGACGGTGCCCTCGTCGATCAGCTTCTTGACCGCGCGCGGGGTGACTTTTTTGCCTGCCTCGGCAATCACCTCACCTGATTTCGCGTCGATCAGGTCATAGGTCGGACGGGTGCCGCGAACACGCTCGGGGAAGAACGGCGTGACCCAGCCCTTCTTCTTGTCCAGCTTGTAGGACACGGTTTTGTAATACGCGTCCATGATCGCTTCCTGATCCAGACCCAGCGCATATAGCAGGGTTGTCACAGGCAGTTTGCGGCGGCGGTCGATACGGGCGAACACGATATCCTTGGCATCAAACTCGAAGTCCAGCCAGCTGCCGCGATACGGGATGATGCGGCAGGCAAACAGCAGCTTGCCCGAGGAATGGGTTTTACCCTTGTCGTGGTCAAAGAACACACCGGGCGAGCGGTGCATCTGGGAAACGATCACGCGCTCGGTGCCGTTGACGACAAAGGTGCCGTTCGGGGTCATCAGGGGCATGTCGCCCATGAAGACATCCTGTTCCTTGATGTCTTTTACCGATTTCGCGCCGGTGTCCTCATCAACATCGAACACGATCAGGCGCAGGGTAACCTTCAGCGGTGCGCTGTAGGTCATGTCGCGCTGCATGCACTCTTCGACGTCGTATTTGGGTTTCTCCAGATCGTATTTCACGAACTCCAAAACAGAGGTTTCGTTGAAATCCTTGATCGGGAAAACCGACTGGAACACGCCCTTGATGCCTTCGCCGTCTGTGGGCTGTTCTGCATCGCCGGAGCGCAGGAAAAGATCATAAGAAGATTTCTGTACCTCAATGAGGTTCGGCATCTCCAGTACTTCGCGGATTTTGCCGTAATATTTACGAAGACGTTTCTGGCCAAGGAACGTTTGAGCCATGTCAGATGTCACCTTTCGATGTTCTCAGCGGGCAAAGACACCGTCGGGCCCCGGCATCTTGCACAATCGAGACAACACGTCCGGATCAATTCGTGGCCACCGTCCCGAAGGCGGCCTCCCGATCCGAAAACCGTGTCTTAGAAAACGCCCCATTCCGTGAGGCCCTTTCTAAGACAGGTTCGGCTGGACCCGGATTTCTCCGGATCCAGCCAAATTTTTCGGCGCATCAGCGATGCGCCTGAGACCAGGCTTAGGCCAGCTCGACTTCGGCGCCAGCTGCTTCCAGCTTGGCTTTGACGTCTTCGGCTTCGTCTTTCGACACGCCTTCTTTGATCTTGCCGCCGGCTTCGACCAGTTCCTTGGCTTCTTTCAGGCCCAGACCGGTGATGCCGCGAACTTCTTTGATCACGTTGATTTTCGAAGCGCCGGCGTTCTTCAGAACGACGTCGAATTCGGTTTTTTCTTCCTCAGCTGCGCCACCGGCGTCGCCACCAGCTGCTGCGACCATTACGGCGCCGCCAGCTGCGGGCTCGATGCCGTATTCGTCTTTGAGGATGGTTTTCAGTTCTTGTGCTTCCAGCAGGGTCAGACCCACGATGCTTTCTGCGAGTGCTTTCAGATCAGCCATTTTATCAGCTCTTTCCGTTTACAATGTGTGTTCCAACGTCAGGGTAGGTACCCTACGCAGATCATTCAGTGCCAACCGCTTACGCAGCTTCCGCCTTCTCTTCGATGGTGGAAAGGATGCTTGCGATATTGCTTGCAGGTGCGCCAATCGCGCCGGCGATGTTCGAAGCAGGTGCGCCAATGCAGCCCACGATCGAAGCAATAAGCTCCTCGCGAGACGGCATTTTCGAAACGGCTTCAACGCCTTTGCGGTCCAGAGCGTTCTCGCCCATTGCACCGCCGAGGATTTCAAATTTCTTGTTATCCTTGGCGAAGTCCTCGGCCACCTTGGCTGCTGCCACGGGGTCCTCGGAATAGGTCAGAACGGTCATCCCTGTCAGCAGGTCGGCCATGCTTGCACACGGCTTACCCTCGAGGGCGATTTTGGCGAGCCTGTTCTTGGCAACACGCACGGAGCCACCCGCGTCACGTGCACGTGCGCGAAGGTCCTGCATCTCGGCAACTGTCAGACCGGCGTAGTGGGCAACCACTACGACGCCAGAGCTTTCGAAGATTTGGCCGAGTTCCTCGACCACTTTCTCTTTCTGGGCTCTATCCACAGTTCTCTCCAAGTTAGGGGTGAGTTCTCACCCCGGCTCATATTTGCCGCGGCTTGCGCCCCGGCGTTCAGGTCCGTTGTTACGGGATTGGCCAAAACTCGCCCGAGGGTGGGACCCTCAGAATTCTTTGGTCTTACCCGTCTCAGGCAGGGAATTAAGGGGCCAGATGGCACCACCCACCGTCTTGGACGAAACAAAATAAAGCGCACGACGAATCGCACGCTTTATTCCGCAGGTCTACTTAGGACAGATGGCCGGGGTTTCCAAGAGGTAAATTGGGATAAATCAGACGCAACAAGGGATGACCAGAACCACAAGATAAAGTGCGGTGACGAGCAATTGATTTGGTCGAATTTCAGGGCTGACGGCAAAATAGTTCGTGACATTGTTCCAAGTTCAAGACTATAACCCGACAATTTTTCTCAGAAACAAGAAGAATCAGAACAAATGTGCAGAATTGCCGCCTATTGCGGACCAAGTATCCCGCTTGAAAACATCGTCATCCGGCCCCAGCATTCCTTGCTGGAGCAAAGCCAGCACGCGGCCGAAGCTAAACTTGCCGTCAATGGCGATGGCTTCGGTATGGCCTGGTACGCAGACCAGGATCGCCCTGGCCTGTACAGGGATGTCCTGCCCGCGTGGTCGGATGGTAACCTGGTCGATCTTTGCAGGATGATAAAATCCTCGCTGTTTCTGGCCCATGTCCGCGCGTCGACGTTCGGCGAAGTGTCGCGCGCAAACTGCCACCCTTTCACGTTTGGCAAATGGTCCTTCATGCATAATGGCCAGATTGGCGAGTTCGGGCGTTTGCGAAGACGGCTTGAATCCTCTCTGCCGGACGAACTTTACGCGGCGCGGCGCGGGTCGACGGATTCTGAGCTTCTGTTTCTGCTGCTGCTGGCCAACGGGCTGGATGATGCGCCGCAGGACGCTGTTGTCGCAACTTTGCGTCAGATCGATGCGCTTGGAGGTCATCGGACGCAACCGGATCGCATGGCCGTCGCCTTTTCGGATGGGCAGAACCTGTATGCCTTTCGGTATTCCAGCGATCAGCGCAGCCCGTCCCTGTATTTCGGGGAAGGTCTGGACCACGGCGGCAAGGTCATTGCGTCCGAGCCGCTGGACAAGGGCACAGGAAAATGGACGCCCATTGAAGACCGGAGCTTCTTCACCCTGACCGGAGATACAGCCAGCCACACCGCGTTGCCGCTCAGCTAAACGAAAACGGGCGGTCCGTTTGGACCGCCCGCAACATTGCTTTGACGAAGATCCGGCTTATTCGCCCGAAGCTTCTGCCACATCAACAGTCACGCCGGGGCCCATGGTCGAGCTCAGCGCGATTTTCTTCATGTAGGTGCCTTTGGCGCCCGACGGCTTGGCCCGTGCAACAGCCGAGACGAAGGCGCGAATGTTTTCGACCAGCTTGGCTTCGTCAAACGACGCTTTGCCAACGCCTGCGTGCACAACGCCGCCTTTTTCCGCCTTGAACTGAACTTCGCCGCCTTTGGCTGCTTCCACGGCTGCTTTCACGTCCATGGTCACAGTGCCAACCTTGGGGTTCGGCATCAGGTTACGGGGGCCCAGAACCTTACCCAGACGACCGACGATCGGCATCATGTCCGGGGTTGCAATGCAGCGATCGAATTCGATGGTGCCGCCCTGAATGGTTTCCATCAGGTCTTCTGCGCCAACGATATCCGCGCCTGCTTCTTTCGCTTCATCAGCCTTCGCGCCACGTGCGAAGACAGCAACGCGCATGTCTTTGCCTGTGCCGTTCGGCAGTCCGACAACGCCGCGCACCATCTGGTCTGCGTGACGGGTGTCAACGCCCAGGTTCATCGCGATTTCGATAGTCTCGTCGAATTTCGAAGTTGCATTGGCTTTGACCAGGGCAACAGCTTCGTCCACCGACAGGTTTTCCTTGCCAGCGACGGCTTCGCGCGCAGCGCGGGTACGTTTACCGAGTTTTGCCATCTTACTTCACCTCGATGCCCATGGAGCGGGCCGAGCCCAGGATGATCTGCATTGCGCCTTCGACGTCGTTGGCGTTCAGATCTTTCATTTTGGCTTCGGCGATTTCACGAACCTGCTTGGAGGTCACGGTTGCCACGGTCTCGCGACCTGGGTTTTCCGCGCCGCGGGGGCGGTTACGCTTACCGACCGGCTTAAGACCAGCAGCTTTTTTCAGGTAGTAAGACGCGGGCGGCGTCTTGATGTCCATGGTGAAGGACTTGTCCTGATAGTAGGTGATCACGGTCGGGCACGGCGCGCCGGGCTCCATATCTGCGGTCTTGGCGTTGAACGCCTTGCAGAATTCCATGATGTTGATGCCGCGCTGACCCAGCGCCGGACCAACTGGCGGCGACGGGTTCGCCTGACCTGCAGGAACCTGCAGTTTCATTGTACCAGCAAGCTTCTTGGCCATTTGGTTTTCCTTTCAACTAGGGTGAAACGCGTCTCACCCGGATTTTGTTGCGTGGTCCGGCCCGGGATCGCGACCCCGGTAACCTCCCACGAGAGAATCTCGCCCGAAGACGATAGAGGCGGCGTTTACAGGGGATCATGGGGGTTGGCAAGTGGCCTGCCTTTCAATTCGGGATCACCGAATCGAGTTTAAAGTCGATGACCACATCATTGAAACCCGTGGGCAAGAAACTGCCACCCTTTCCGGCCAACCCAAGGAGTTACAAGTCGGCATGAACCCCAAGGTATCACTGGATGTTAAAGGCTTAAATCGCTTGAGCAATATCGGTGAATCCGTCGCCCGGCGGTAATCCCCTCAGGGCGTCGATCTTTGAAGTAGCATAAATGACCGAGCCATGCCGTAGCTGTGCTATACTTGGGCAGAACAAATTTGTTCGGAGGTTCGTCATGATTATTCGTTTATTCACTATGCTAATCGCTGCGCTGTCTTTCGCGGCCGCCGTTCCCCAGACCGCGCGGGCCGATGCGGGCGACTTTATCGGCGGTGCTGTCGTTGGCGGGGTCGTCGGATACGCGATCGGCAAAGACCAGCAAAAGAAAAAGTCCCGGTCTTCGAGCCAGACCTACCGGTCGGGCATTCCATCGACCTCGCAAGGGGCGCAAACGCAGACCGCGCTCAACTATTTCGGCTATAACGCCGGGCGTGTCGATGGGCAGGTCGGGCATGGAACCCGGTCGGCGATCGAACGCTACCAGGTGTCCATGGGCTATCCTGTGAATGGCTATGACTTCCAGCCCTATCAATATGACTTTCTGATGCAGGCCTATTACTGGGCGACAAGCGGTGGGCAGGCGGCAACCCAGCTTTCGGGTCAACCGCTCTTGATGGCCTATCGCCAACAGGTGCAAACCGGCTCTGCCTTGGCGGCGGCACCTCAGACCCAGGCACCGGCCATCCCGGTTATCACGCCTCAACAGGCCGAACCCGCAACAAGCGCCACTGAAACCACGACAGCCAGCCTGCCGAGCCTGTTTTCCGGCGGAACCGGAGGCCCGTCGCTGGCCAATCGGTGCAGCGGGGTCATGCTGCAAACGTCGACCAATGGCGGCTATACGACCCTGTCTAACATGTCCGATCCTGACTTTGCGCTCAGCGAACAATTCTGCCTTGCCCGCAGCTATGCGATGGCACAGGGCGAAGAGCTGATGCAGGGCATTCAGGGTCTTACACCCGATCAGGTCGCAGACCAGTGCGCCGCCTTTGGCGACATGTTGGCACCGCAAGTTGACGCGCTGTCTATCAACTCGAAATCAGAGGCTGAAACCCAGGTGCGCAAGCTTGCCTTGGATTCGGGTCTTAGCCCTGCTGATCTTGCCGCAACCAGCAAGGTCTGCCTTGCGATGGGATATCGTCAGGACAACATGGATACCGCAGTTGGGTCTGCGCTGATGCTGGTTGCCATGGGTGAACCCGCATACGGAGAACTGGTCGGTCACCATCTGCGCGAAGGCTTTGGTGTTCAGGCGCGCCGCGATCTTGCGATGCAATGGTATGATGCAAGCCTTTCGGCGCTGGATGCCGGGTCGCAGGCGGTCTTCCTGCCGTCCCAGACCGACCGCCCGCAGCTTTTGCGCGCAGCCATGGTTCAGTCGCAGTAAGCCCAAACGCGAAACGGCGTCGAGACTCCGCGTCTTAAACTAAACCGCCGCGGTGCCAAATGCACCGCGGTGTTACGCTTCCATAATCAAACAAGAACCCGGCCTACAAAAGGCACTGCGTTCTGGTCGTCAAAAGCTTGCTGGGCGTTCTTTGGGGCGAAACATTGCTGGCTGTACGCCCCTCTGGCTTATCACAATGATCTGACACAAGAATACGAGCCCTGAAATCACGTGCGAGTGGAACTTATCCGACAACGTTGAAGGCCGCATTCGCCAATATTCTAGAATTTCACATTGTGTTTGCTAAAGAACTCTTTCATTTTTTCGTCGAGAAACCCTTTACCAGTCGCAATTTGCACAAGTTCAAAAGCGCAGCCATTGTTCACTTCAACCACAACCGGGCCATTCTCAGTAAGAGCGATATCCGTTGATCCAAAGTGATTTTCTGCGTGCAACAAAGCGATTTCTTGGTTCAGCTTTTTCAGTTCAGCCCAGAATGGCAGTTTTTCACCAATAAGAGTGCGGTCGCATTCCGGCAGAGAGCTAAGTTCAACTCGGCGACCGTCTTCAACTGAGGCTATGGCCTTAACCTCGCCGGTTTCCGGGTTCAGGTTGCAAAGAAGGTTGCCGGGCCGCCAGAAGTTGTCCGCAACATTCCCCGCAAGTGGCAGCTTTAGCATTGTAAACGGAACGGAAAGTTGATTGTCGTCGATAATGTTCAAACTGCGCACGGTCGCAATAGCGTCGGTAATACCGTCAAAAAAACCATGTGGTTTCAGACAGTCCTGAAAGATGTAGGGGATTTCACCAAGTGTCGAATTTGCGAAGTCCTCGTAGGTTTGAGGTTCCTGCCCGTCCAGAATGACATGCGTATCAGTGTGCCCCGAAATGCGCATGGCACCTGCGCTCCACATCCCGACGATAGGTTTCGCGAAAACCGAGCATGACCCGTGGGTCGAAAAGAAGGACTTCAAGTCTTCGGCGTTTGTCAGTTTTGGCGTTCCACCGAACTGGCGCGCGCTGCGATCAAAGACAGCCAAAGTTTTCGGCACGGGCAGCCTGTTGTGTTCGAGGAAACACGCAGACAACCATTTGTCTTCGGTGAGGGCCTGCCATTGACTGTTGTTGCAAGCATTTACAAGCGGCCAGTGGACATGAGATGAAACGAACTCCTCACGCTCAATATCAGACCAACGCTCCCGATCATAAAGCTCGTAAAGAAAGTACTCGTAAAACCTCAGCTTTCCGCGTTTCTTGCGAAGCTTGAAAAAGTCAAAGGCCAGCGAAAATGGACTTCTCCCGGTCCGTCGAGCAACTTCGACAAGAAGACTGGAAACATTGGGTGCTTCTTTGCTTTTGACGGCCAACACATCTTGCGCAAAAGCTGTCATTTTCTAGTAATCCCTCAATTGTCGCCGTTCTGGAAATAATCAACAAATTGTGTCGATACTTTGGCGCAGGTAGATCGTTGTGCTTTCTGCGGCACAGATACGAAAACGCCGCTATGCTTTCACATCGCGGCGTTTCGAATTTCTCTGGAAGCGCGCTTAGCTCTGCTTCGTGACCTGAGTAAAGTCCAGCTCAACTGGGGTTTCGCGGCCAAAGATCGAGACCGATACTTTCAGCTTCTGCGCTTCGTCGTCCACGCCTTCGACCATGCCGTCGAAATCCTCGAACGGGCCGTCGTTGACCTTGACCTTCTCGCCGATCTCGAAGGTGATCATCAACTTGGGCGCTTCTTCGCCTTCCTGAACGCGGTTGAGGATCTGGTTCACCTCGGCGTCGCGCATCGGCATCGGGCGGCCCTGCGGACCCAGAAAACCGGTGACGCGGTTGATCGAGTTGATCAGGTGATAGCCCTGATCCGACATTTCCATATGCACCAGCACGTAACCCGGCATAAAGCGGCGTTCGGTGGTGACCTTCTTGCCCCGGCGCACTTCGATCACCTCTTCGGTGGGCACCAGAACTTCGTCGATATCGTTCTCAAGGCCCTGTTCAGCCACCGACGTGCGGATCTGCTCTGCGATCTTCTTTTCGAAATTCGAAAGAACGCTGACCGAGTACCACCGTTTCGCCATGAACCTGTCGTCCTTGTTTGTCTTCGGGGCATCACATATTGCGGACACACCCGTCATTTAAATCCTGTCACGTCATCCGGAATAAAAAGCGGCGCGTGACCCGAATCGCCACACGCCCATTCCGAATATGCGTCACCTACTCTGACATCGCGCGAGGTGCAAGGGGCAGTCGTATTTGCCCCCGCCTGAACCGGCTTAGCCGAAAGCGCTCAGAATCAGCTGAAGGCCGCCCCGGATACCCAGATCGACCAAAGCAAAAAACACAGCTGTCAGCGCCGCCATGATGAAGACCATGACCGTGGTCAACAGCACTTCGCGCCGGGTCGGCCAGACGACCTTGGAAACTTCGGCACGGACTTGCTGAATGAACTGGATCGGGTTGGTGGTGGCCATTTGGCGTGTTCTCTCTGCTTGCGGATGGGCCGGACATAGCCGGGCATTGCGGCAATTTCAAGGGCGCTTGGATGAACTCTGCGCGTATCGGGCGATTGGTCAGGGTTTGGGTTTGTCGTCCCACTCGTCACTCAGGATGCGGCGCGCATCGCCATCGGGGTCTTCGTACTGATTGGAACGAACGGTATAGATAAAGGCGACCAGACCAACGCCCCCCAGAAACAGGGAAATCGGGATCAGATAGGCAAGCACTTCCATCAGGGTTACCTCAGCCGCAATGCGTTCAGCGATACGGTAATCGACGAGGTCGACATCGCCAAGGCCGCGATCAGCGGTGTCGCCAGTCCGATCACGGCCAGCGGAACGGCAATCACGTTGTAAACGGTTGCGATCTGGAAGTTCTCGCGAATGCGACGGGTGGCCTTGATGGCCGTATCGCAGGCATCCGCTATGGGCAGAAGGTCATTACCCAGAAGAACGATGTCCGAGGCAACCCGCGCCGCATCCAGCGCCGAGGCCGGAGAGATCGACACATGTGCCGCCGCCAAAGCAGCCGTATCGTTCAGGCCGTCCCCCACCATCAGAACTTTGCGGCCCTGATCCCTGAGGTCCTGAATGCGCTGTGCTTTGTCCTGCGGCAAAGCCTCGGCGACCCAATCCGTTATTCCCAGCTTCTCGGCCAATGCGCGCACGGCACCTTTCGAATCCCCCGAGATCAACAGCACATGCTTGCCCGACGCGCGCAACGCTTTTACCGCCTCGTCCGCGCCCGGGCGCAGCGCGTCCGAGAAACGGAACGCCAAGGGCGCATCGTCGCCAATTGCAAGCCAGGCAGACGTTTCCGCGCCCTGCTGTGCGCCGAGCCATGCGGCCCGGCCCAAACGAACGCGTTGACCGCGGTATTCCCCTTGGGTGCCGTATCCCGGCACTTCGGTTATGTCCCTAACATTTGCAGGTTTGATCCCGGCCTGTCGCGCGGCCTTTGCCAATGAGACAGACAAGGGATGCGCAGAGGCCTCGGCCAGGGCCAACGCAACCTCGACCTGTGCGCGGGTGTGATCGCCAAGATTGACCAGTTCCGGCGCACCCGAGGTCAGCGTGCCTGTCTTGTCGAAAACCACGGTGTCGGTCTCGGACAACCGTTCGAGCGCGGTTGCGTGCTTGATCAGCATACCCTTGCGGAACAACCGGCCCGAGGCAGCGGTGGTCACTGCCGGAACAGCCAGACCCAAGGCGCAGGGACAGGTGATGATCAGAACCGCCGCGGCAATGTTCAGAGCGGTGCGCAAATCGCCCGAATAGATGTACCACCCCACAAAGCTGAGCGCCGAAAGGATGTGGACACCGGGCGCATAAAGCTTGGCGGCCTTGTCGGCCAGCGAAGTATAGCGGGACCGCCCCGATTCAGCGATGGCCACCAGATCCGCCATCCGGTGCAGCGACGTATCCTGACCCACTGCTGTGGCGCGCAGGGTCAGCGGACCCGTCAGGTTGACCTCGCCCGCGCTGACCAGCTGACCGGCTTCGGCAAACACCGGCAGGGTTTCCCCCGTCAACAGCGAACGGTCCAGTTCGGACTGACCAGACACGATCTGACCGTCCACCGGCATTCGGCCACCGGGGCGCACAAGGATCAGATCACCGACCTTCAGATCGGCCACCGCAACTTCGGCCTCCACCCCGTCCACGATGCGGATCGCGCGCGGCACTTCCAGAGCGGTGAGCTCTTCTGCGGCGGATCGGGCTGCGGCGCGGGTGCGGTAATCAAGATACCGGCCCGCCAGCAGGAAGAAAGTCAGGGTCAGCGCGGCATCGAAATAGGCGTGCTCTCCGCTCAGTGCGGTCTCCCACAGGGAGGTGACCAGCGCCAGCAGGATCGCCAGCGTGATCGGCACATCCATGTTCAGCCGCCGCACCCGCAGGGCGCTCCAGGCGTTGGCAAAGAACGGTTGCGCCGAGAAGGCAATGGCAGGCAGCGCGATTGCAGCGGAAATCCAGTGGAACATGTCGCGCGTCGCGTCTGTTGCACCGGACCAGACCGACACCGACAACAGCATCACGTTCATGGATGCGAACCCGGCGACGGCCAGTCGCATCAGCAGGTCACGCCCCGCCTTGTCCGCCTGTGTTGCCGACAAAGCGCCGGGGTCAAGCTCGTGCGCTTCGAAACCTGCCCGTTCAAGCACCGGGATCAGATCGGCCGCGCGGGTTTCCGGCGCGGCTTTGATCATCGCCCGTTTCAGAGTCAGGTTGACCCGCGCGTCTTCGACACCGGGATGGGCGTTCAGTTCACGTTCGACCGTCGCGATACAGGCCGAGCAGTGGATGCCCGGCAGCGACAAGGCAATCTGCACATCTTCCGGAATCGGGCGCGCGGGTTCTGCTGGTGCTGCCAGACACCCCGGACAGGCCGCCGTACCGGATGAAAGCTGCGCCGTCATCGGCTACCCTTTCACGTACAGCGGAACGCGCTGCGAAAACTCGGCGCCACTGCCATCACGCGCGACCAACCGGATATTCCAGTTGCCCTTGCCCAGCGTGGCAGGTGTGGCATAGGCCGCGCCGTCAAAGGTGAAATCCGGTGCAAAATCGTCCCGCACATGGGTTGCGCGGCCAACCACCGCCTGCAATTCGCTGACCTGAACCGGTGCACCGGTCGCGTCCGTAATATGCAGGATCAGAAGGCCACCTTTGGTTTCTGCCCGAACCGTCCAGCCCAATGCCTGCTGCTCTTTCAGGCGATCGTTGAACTCCTGGCTGGCAACGTAGGAATTCTTGACCTCCAGCCCGGGAAACGTCTTCACCGCATTATAAGCCAGCACAAGGTTCACCGCGATGATCACGCCAAAGGCACCGACAAACACCGCCAGAGCGTGCTTTCCGGTGAATTTACGTTCGGCCATGATCAGTTCCCCCGTCCGTTGAACGTGGTGTCTTTGTAAGCGCGTTCGCCGCTGCTGAGGTCTTCGACCCAGATCCGCACTGGTGTCGCTTCTGCTGCCGCCGGACCGCTGTCACGGGATGCCACGATGTATACACGGGTCAATTGTGCCGTATCCGCCGTGACATTCACAGTATCGATCTTGGTTCCCTCAATTTCCAGTCGCATCGACGGATCGCCCGCCAGAGACAATTTGAACAGGCGGTCCTCGCCGTGCTTGTTGCGCAGTCTGACATCATAGGTGTTCCGAATGGTGCCGTCTGACAGGGTGACAAAGGTCGGGTTGCGCACGGGCGCTACGGTCAGATCGATGTCAGAGCGAATGAACAGGGCGAACAGCAGCGCAAACCCCACCAGTGACCACAACGAGGTGTACAGGATCGTGCGGGGCCGGAAGATGTGTTTCCAGACATTCTTGGGCGGTTGGCCTGAGCGTTCACGTGGCTCGTCGCTGAGCGCCATATAGTCGATCAGCCCGCGCGGTTTGCCGATCTTGGCCATCATGTCATCACACGCGTCGATACACAGGGCACAGGTGATACATTCAAGCTGCTGACCATCCCGGATATCGATCCCAACAGGGCAGACATTCACGCAGGCCATGCAGTCGATGCAATCCCCCAACTCGGAATCGGCTGTTCGCTTGCCTTTGCCGCGCGGCTCACCACGCCATTCGCGGTATCCCACGACCAGCGTGTCTTCATCCATCATCGCGGCCTGAATGCGCGGCCAAGGACACGCGTAGATACAAATCTGTTCGCGGGCGAACCCGCCAAAAAAGAAGGTCGTACCAGTCAGAACCAGCATCGTCGTGTAAGCGATGGGATGCGCGTTACCCGTCACAAGATCGCGGAGCAGCGTCGGCGCATCCGCAAAATAAAACACCCAGGCGCCGCCGGTGGCCAGACCGATCAGGAACCAGGTTACCCATTTCGTCACCCGGAGCCGCGCCTTGCGGAAATCCAGCTTTTCCTGACGATGCAGGCGCAGACGGGCGTTCCTGTCGCCTTCGATCCAGCGCTCGACCAGAATGAAAAGGTCAGTCCAGACCGTTTGCGGGCAGGCATAACCGCACCAGACCCGCCCAAGTGCAGATGTGAACAGAAACAGACCCAGCCCCGCCATGATCAGCAGGCCCGCCACGAAATAGAACTCGTGCGGCCAGATTTCGATCCAGAAGAAATAGAAGCGCCGGTTTGCCAGATCCAGCAGCACGGCCTGATCCGGCAGGCTGGGGCCGCGATCCCATCTGATCCAGGGCGTTACATAGTAAATGCCCAGTGTCACGATAAGGATGATCCATTTCAGGTTCCGAAATGGCCCGGAAACGCGTCTCGGAAAGATCGGTTCTCGTGCGACGTATAGGCTGGGGGTGGGGTTGGAATCGCTCACAGGCTGGCTCCGGTACTGGCTCTTCTGAGTGTGTGTTCTTCCAGATCACGCGCATAGCAACTTTGACATGGGTCAAAACGCGCATCGTACAGACACCTTTTATCACATTTCCCGTGCCTGACGCCTCAACCACGTCACAAATGTCTTTACTGCGGGTCTAAGTGCCGAATTTGGCGTCACAATATGGTAACCGCGCGTATCCGGCTCTGCATAAAGCTCAACGATGCGACCGGCCTTGATGTCAGGCTCGACGAAATGTCGCACTGTGACAGTGACCCCCTGCCCGGCCCTCAGTCCGTCCAGTACCAGGTTTCCCGGCAACTCGGTGCGCCCGGCGCCGCGTTCGGGACCAGCACCGTGTTCGGCCAGCCAGGTCGTCGCCTCGGTGGTGCCGATTTCCTCAAGCCAGGGCAGCCGGGCCAGCTCGGTCGGAGTCCATGATGTCTTTTCCCCCAGCAGTTTCGGGGCGGCGACGATGACCACGGGCGACTGCAACAGCATTTCTGATTGCACACCGGTCCAACCGCCGGGGCCGTACCGAATGGCAATGTCGATCCCACCCGGCCGCAGTTCGACAATTTCCGCGGTGGGATCAAGGATCAGGTTCACCTCGGGATGGGTTTCGCGAAAGGCCGGTAGGCGCGGCATCAGCCAAGAGGCCGCAAAAGAAGATGTCAGCGACACGTGGACCGGGCGATCCTGACCAGACCGCGCCGAATCCCCCACTGCCGCCTCGATCGCGCCAAACCCCAGTTGCAGGGCTCGGGCCAGGTGCTCGCCATCGGCGGTCAGGGTCAGGGCCTTGCCCGTTCGATCCAGCAAGGCAGCACCCAGATGTTTCTCAAGTACACGCAACTGCTGGCTAATTGCCGCATGGCTTACGTTTAGCGCAGCACCAGCTTCGACGACATTGCGCTTTTCAGAAAATGCCGCAAACGCCCTCAGCGCGGCCAACGGGGGAAGCGACAACCAATTCATATGTAACCCTGACTTACACTATGGAATGGTATTTGAGTCGCATTCAGCACCGCAAAGGTCAATCTTTATTGCAGAGATACCCTTGCAGAGGAGACCAACCATGCTGACCGTTTTTGCCAGATCTTTCATGACCGCAACCCGGATCAATGCGCCGCATATTCGCGATGCGCCAAAGCCGGGTCACCGCAAACGCCGTTGGCTGCCGGAAGGTCATTGGTGGATTAAAAACCCGCGCGAGGTGGATCCGAGCAACTTTTGACGCAAGGAACAGTAAACCTGAATCTGGACCACAGGTTTAAGTGGCCTTATTGTGGGAAAAAAGCACCGGCTGCTCAGGAAACGCGCGAACAGATGGAACAGCCGGTGCCCCAGCCTTCGGGCGGCGAACCGCCCGAAGGTGTTCTTTAGATCTTACTGACCGCCGCCCAACTGGTGGACATAGGCAGATACGGCGCGAATCTGCGCCTCGGTCAGGCGGGTATCCCAGTTCGGCATGACGCCAAAGCGGCTGTAAGTTACGGTTTCCGTCAGCGTTTCTTCGCTGCCACCGTAAAGCCAGATCGCGTCAGTCAGGTTCGGCGCACCCTGGAAGATATCACCTGTGCCATCCTCGCCGTGGCAGGCCGCGCAGTTGTCTTCGAAGACAACTTTGCCTGCCTGCGCTGCCGCATCGTCGGTCTGGGCATTGCTCAGCGACATGACGTACTGGACCACCTGCGTGATTTCGTCGTGTTCGAGGATTTCGCCAAATGCCGGCATCTCGGAATAGCGCGCATCGTCGCTTTCTTCGTTCCGGACACCGTAGCTGACGGTGTAGACGATGTCGTCCAGCGTTCCGCCCCACAGCCAGGCATCATCCAGCAGGTTCGGGAAACCCGGCGCACCCTGCGCACCCGAACCATGGCATTGTGCGCACCAGGTCCTGAACACCGCACCGCCCGAGTTCACGGCATATTGCTGAAGCTCTGCATCCTTAGAGATGTCTTCCAGCGAAGTTTCCACCAGCTTGGCGTTCCAGGGCGCGTTTGCCTCTTCGAAGGCAACCATGTCCTGCTGTACGTTTTCACGGGTTGACCATCCCAGCACACCGGCTGTCGCGCCATGGACCAGGGGCCAGGCCGGAAACATGATCGTATAGATCACGCCCCAGAAGATGGTGGCGTAGAAGGTCCATAGCCACCAGCGCGGCATGGGGTTGTCGAATTCCTCGATTCCGTCCCAGCTGTGCCCGGTTGTATTAGGATCGCCCGGCTGTTTATCAGGTGTCTTGCTCATTGCCGCGCCTCCTTGGGTGTGGCGGGTTTGTCTTGGTGCCGGAAGGGGATGTTGGCGGTGTCCTTGTATTCCTTGCTGGCACCGGGGCGGAAAACCCAGATCACGATGCCAACGAAGAAGACAAACAACACAAGCAGCATCCAGCTATCCGCGAACTGTCGAAGAAGTGTGTATTCTTCCATCACACCCTCCTGTTAACGGCTTGCATCCGGGGTAAAGGTCGAGAAATCGACCAGCGTACCCAGCATTTGCAGATAGGCGATCAGCGCATCGGCTTCGGTCAGTTCAGGCTGACCATCGAAGTTGCGCACGTTGACCTTGTCACCGTACCGCTCCAGCAGACCGTCGTAGTCGCTGTCAGGGTCGGCCTGCGCGCTGAAATCGGCAACCGCGTTTTCCAGCATCTCGTCGGTATAGGGGGTGCCGACAACCGCATTGGTCGCCATGATGTCACCGATATACTTGCCGTCGATCTTGCGATGTTCGAGGAAGCCGTATTTCGGCATCACCGATTCAGGCACCACAGACTGAGGGTCGCGCAGGTGGTCCATCTGCCACTGATCCGAATAGCGACCACCGACACGCGCCAGATCAGGTCCGGTACGCTTTGATCCCCACTGGAACGGGTGATCATACATCGACTCAGCCGCCAGCGAGTAGTGACCGTAACGCTCGACCTCGTCCCGCATCGGGCGGATCATCTGGCTGTGGCAGACATAGCAGCCTTCGCGGATGTAGATCTCACGCCCCGCCATTTCGAGAGGGGTGTAAGGGCGCATGCCCTCCACCTTCTCGATGGTGTTCTCAAGATAGAACAGCGGGGTGATCTGCACCAGGCCACCGATGGTCACGACCAGAAAGCTGAAGATCAGCAGGAGGGTCGCGTTGGTCTCGAGGATCTTATGTTTGTCGAGAATTGCCATTGCTCCGGCCCTCCCTCTATTCAGCCGGGACCGCGACGGTCAGGCTGGCCTCTTTGGCCGGCGCTTTCCGCACAGTCATCCACAGGTTGTAGCACATGATCACGGCGCCAGCGACGAACATCACGCCACCCAGAGCACGCACCACATACATCGGGAACTTGGCGGCCACGGTGTCAGCGAACGAGTTCACCAGGAAGCCGTTTGCATCCACTTCACGCCACATCAGGCCTTCCATGATACCGGTGACCCACATCGACGCGGCATAAAGCACGATGCCGATCGTGGCGAGCCAGAAGTGCCAGCTGACCATTTGCAGCGAGTACAGACGCTCGCGCTTCCACAGGACAGGCACCAGGAAGTACAGCGCACCAAAAGTGATCATGCCGTTCCAGCCCAGCGCGCCCGAATGCACGTGACCAATGGTCCAGTCGGTGTAGTGGCTGAGGCTGTTCACAGCACGGATCGACATCATCGGACCTTCAAAGGTAGACATGCCGTAGAAGCCGACCGAGATGACCATCATGCGGATGATCGGATCGGTGCGCAGCTTGTCCCAGGCCCCCGACAGGGTCATCAGACCGTTGATCATACCACCCCAGGACGGCATCCACAGGATCACCGAGAACACCATGCCCAGCGTCGACGCCCAGTCAGGCAGCGCGGTATAGTGCAGGTGGTGTGGACCGGCCCAGATATACAGGAAGATCAGCGCCCAGAAGTGGATGATCGACAGCTTGTAGGAAAACACCGGACGTTCGGCCTGTTTCGGGATGAAATAGTACATCATGCCCAGGAAACCCGCGGTCAGGAAGAAGCCCACAGCGTTGTGGCCATACCACCACTGGATCATGGCATCCTGCACGCCTGACCAGACGATGACCGATTTCGAACCCCAGATGCTGACCGGGATGGTCATGTTGTTGACCAGATGCAGCATGGCGACGGTGACTATAAAGGCCAGATAGAACCAGTTGGCCACATAGATGTGGGGTTCTTTCCGCTTGATGATCGTACCCAGGTAGACAGCCAGATAGGCGACCCAAACAATGGTCAGCCACAGATCGACATACCATTCAGGTTCGGCATATTCCTTGGACTGCGTTCCGCCCAGCACATAGCCGGTTGCGGCCAGCACGATGAACAGCTGATAGCCCCAGAACACGAACCACGCGAGGTTTCCGCCCCAAAGCCGCGCCGCGCTGGTACGCTGAACCACGTAGAACGAGGTTGCGATCAATGCGTTACCGCCAAAGGCAAAAATGACTGCCGAGGTGTGCAACGGACGCAGACGACCAAAGTTCAGATAACCCTGCGCCCATTCGAAGTTCAGTACCGGAAACGCCAGCTGAAACGCGATAAAGGTCCCGGCGAGGAACCCGATCACGCCCCAGAAGGCAGTTGCGATCACGCCATAGCGGATCACGCCATCCATGTATTCGCCCGAGCGGTCGATCTGATTACCTGGCTCGTCAGTGTTTCGAAGCGTCCAGATGAACAGGCCACCGGCGATGAGCATCACCAGCAGCGCATGTACCTGATACGCCAAATCGCGTGCATAATTGGTTCCGATCGCTGCAAACAGCGCGATCAGACCAAGCACGATCAGCTTGATGTAATTCGACATATTGCGTCCCTTTGCCATGCTCCGCGCGCTTTTGATTCTTATGACGCGCGAAACCCATTTGACTGGCTGCCGTTCTGAAGCACGGCCACCCTCATTGCTTTGATCTGTATCAAGACAGCCCAGCGTTTTCTATGACACGCATGGTAGTAGAAAAGGGCTAACAGGTCACATGAGACCAATTGCCCGAAACATGAGGTCAAAATGGCGTATAAATCTCTTCTCACAGTCATGACCGAAACGCAGACTGCACAGGCTGCTTTGGCGCAGATTGTGGCCCTGGCCGAGTCTCAGGATGCCCATGCCGAAGTCCTGTGTCTGGGTGTCGATCGCAGTCAGACAGGTTATTATTATGCGGGTGCCAATGCGTTGATCGTTCAGGAAACGCTGAACCGGGCCAACGCCGAGGCACAGGATTTGCTGACCTTTGCCAATGATTATCTCGGCAAATCCGGCGTACGCTGGTCCGCCGAACACGGCGTTGCGCAAATTGCCGATATCGGGCGCCACGTCGCGCACCGGGCCCGGTTTTCCGACCTTGTGATCCTGCCGCATCCGTATGGTGATGGTCGGGGGGCCGAGGCCGAACCCATTATCGAAGCGGCCATGTTCGAAGGACATTGCCCGGTTCTTGTAGTTCCCGACAGCGGCGCGCCCTTGAAAGCGCCGGGCAACATCATGATCGCCTGGAACGAAAGCGTCGAGGCCATGTGCGCCATCCGGCGGGCCTTGCCCTTCCTCAAACAGGCCGAGATCGTTCGTATTGTGGTCATCGACCCGCCACAGCATGGGCCGGACCGGTCAGACCCGGGTGGGATGCTGTCCCAGATGCTGGCCCGTCATGGTGTCAAATGCGAGATCGACGTGCTCAGCAAGACCATGACCCGAGTCTCGGATATCCTTAATCGCCACGCGACGGATACCGAATCGGACATGATCGTGATGGGCGCTTATGGCCATTCCCGCTTTCGCGAAGCCATTCTGGGCGGAGCGACCCGGAACATGCTGGAACAATCCTCGGTTCCGGTGTTCCTGGCGCACTGATCCAATCAAGTTGAAAAGCCGCCTCGACAGGCGGCTTTTTTCACCCCCGGCGGATGAGGCCGATCAGGAACAACAGGATCACAGCCCCAATTGTCGCGAAAAGGATCGACGACAGCAGGCCCCCTCCAACGGAAAAACCAAGCGCCGGAAAGATCATGCCCGACAGGAACGCGCCTACGATGCCGACGATGATGTTGCCGATCAGGCCGAACCCACGGCCTTCCATGATCTTTCCCGACAGCCATCCGGCGATTGCGCCAATGAACAGCATTGCCAACAGACTGCTGAACCCCATGCCACACTCCTATGTTAGTACGTGAACCGACCGGATGGTCGCGGTAAGCGAATTCTGCCGAATGAAAGACTGGTCAGACCAGAAACCCGCCATCGGAATCGTCGCCTGCTTCTTCCATGAGTCGCCCAAGATCGGGGATGGTCACGTGACGTTTGCCTTCCAGTAAGATCAAACCGTCCTTTTTCAGAGCTGAAATCTGGCGGCTGACCGTCTCAAGCGTAAGTCCCAGATAATCCGCCATGGCTTCTCGGGTCAGGGGCAGATCGAACACGATCGGTCCTGACAGGCCCTTTTGACCAATCGACGCATCCCGCCGGGCAATGATCGAAATCAGGCTGGCAATCTTTTCGCGCGCTGTCTTGCGACCCAGAACCAGCATCCATTCGCGGGCGGCGTCAAGCTCGTCCAATGTCATCTGCAGCAGGCGATGCGCGATGTGAGGCGTTTCGTCCATCAGCTCTTCGAATGGTTTCTTGCGGAAACAGCACATCACGACATCCGTTGTCGCCTGCACATCGTAAGGCGCAACGTCGCGCCCCGGGCGACCGACGAAATCGCTGGGCAGAAGCAGACCGACCATCTGAGTGCGCCCGTCTTCCATGGTTTGCGTCAGCGATGCGATTCCCGATACGACCGAGCCGACGAAATTCATCTGGTCGCCCGACCAGATGATGGTCTGACCCGCTTCGAAACTGCGGTAATATTTAATGCCGTCAAGCGCTTCCAGCTCGTCCGCGTCACAGCGGGCGCAGACCGCGCGATGTCGTATCGGGCAGTCTTCGCAATTTGAGTGATCGAACTGTGCTTTTATTGTCATCTGCGTTTCCACTTGATCTCCGTCAAAGCACCTAAGTCGCCTGCCCCCTAAGGGTATCGTCATGATAGTGAAACCACAATTGGCAAAGCTTGGACTTTTTGACGCGAAAGTACCGCGTTACACAAGCTATCCCACAGCGCCCCATTTCAACAATGACGTGGGGGCGGACATGTTTGGCGACTGGATTTCGGGAATCAAACCCGGCAGCGCCATATCCCTTTACATCCACGTCCCGTTCTGCCGCAGGCTGTGCTGGTTTTGCGCCTGCAGAACGCAAGGCACACAAACCGACAATCCGGTGATTGCCTATGTGGATGTTCTGAAAGCCGAGCTGGACCTGCTGGCGGCGCGCCTGCCTGCGGGTGTGGTTCTGTCGCGCCTGCACTGGGGCGGCGGTACGCCAACGTTGCTGAATGCCCAGCTGATGCGCGATCTGGCACAGCACATTCTGGGGATCGTCCCCATGGGGCCGGATGCCGAATTCTCGGTTGAAATCGATCCGAACGAGATTGACGAGGCACGTCTGGATGCGCTGGCGGAGGCAGGCATGAACCGTGCCTCGATCGGGGTGCAGGATTTCGACGATGAAATCCAGAAAACCATTGGCCGCATTCAAAGCTACGATACCACACGCGACGCTATCGACATGATCCGCGCACGTGGCATTGCCAGCCTGAACGCGGACATCCTTTACGGGCTGCCGCATCAGACCAAGGCCCGGATGACGGAAAGCGTGCAGAAGCTTTTGTCGCTCAACCCGGATCGCGTGGCGCTTTATGGGTATGCCCATGTGCCGTGGATGGCCAAACGGCAGCAACTGATCCCGTCGGACGCACTGCCAACGCCCGAACAACGGCTGGAACTGTTCGACACCGCCCGCCGCCTGTTCCTGTGGGACAACTACGCCGAGATCGGCATCGACCATTTTGCCACGCAGGATGACGGGCTGACCCATGCCCTGCGCGCGGGTCGTCTGAAGCGGAACTTTCAGGGTTATACCGACGATCAGGCCGATGTGCTGATCGGTGTCGGGGCCAGCTCGATCTCGCGCTTTCCACAAGGCTATGCGCAGAATGCCCCGGCTACGTCTGCTCATACCAAGGCCATTCGCAACGGGCAGTTCTCGACATCCCGCGGGCACCTGTTCAAAGGTCAGGACATTCTGCGCGCTCGTCTGATCGAAGCACTGATGTGCGATTTCCGGATCGATTCGGCTGAAATCCTGCGCGATCACGATATCTCGGCCGCAGCGCTGAACGAGATATATCGTGCCGCCAACGCCTCATTCGACGGGCTGCTGCAAATCAGCGACGAGGGGCTGTTTATCCCCCCCGAGGCGCGCGCGCTGACCCGGATGGTTGCCCGCAGCTTTGACGCATACGACCTCAGCAAAGCCGGGCACAGCTCGGCGATCTGACCTCTCTTTTTGCGGGCAACATTCAGCCCGTAAAGCACAAAACACATCGGGGGCTTGACGCACGCCTGCGGTTTTTCCCACACTCAAGCTGTGGGGTGATGTTTCACCCTGCGGCCTGAGGCGGGCAAATTACAGACAGTCCTAGCTGACGCGACTGCGTCGGACGGCCCTTTTCGTGCAGCCATTCTGCAACCTGAAAGAGGGACAACACTCATGCGCGTATTCACCGTCCTCGGGCCCAGCCAGTCGGGCAAATCTACCCTGGTGGAGGCCATCAGCCGCCTCGACGGGCGCCCGACCACATTCGATGTTTCCGGAACCGTGCACTTGCACGGTTTTTCTTACCTGGACGAGCCCTGGTGCGCGGTCGACGTGGATGGGGGTGGCGATTCCCTCGCTTATGTCGGCCCTGCCATGGCAATCTCGGATGCTGCCGTTATCGTGGTACCACCCGATCCAAATGCCGCCGTGCTGTGCGCGCCCTATCTTCGGCTGGTGGAAGAGGCGGCCATTCCCTGTTTTCTTTTCATCAACCGCATGGATAACCCCAATGGCCGCATCCGCGACATCATCGCGGCGCTGCAAACCTATTGCACGCACCACATCGCCCTGCGTCAGGTTCCGATCCGCGAGGGCGACACGATCATCGGCGCGGTCGATCTGATCTCGGAACGGGCGTGGAAATATCAGGAGGGCCAGCCGTCGGCCCTGATTGAGCTACCCAAATCTGTCGAGGATCGCGAGCAGGAAGCCCGGACCGAGTTGCTTGAGACGCTTTCCGATTTCGATGATCACCTGCTGGAACAATTGATTGAAGACAAACAGCCCCCAAGCGATGAGGTTTATGAGCTGGCCGCGCAAGTTCTGCAGAATCATCAGTTGATCCCCGCCTGTCTGGGCGCCGCAAGCCACGGCAACGGGCTGACGCGCCTGATGAAAGCGCTGCGTCATGAGGCCCCCGAGTTTGATATCGCCGCCGGACGGGACGAGGCCGCCGAAAGCGCCCGTGCCATCGCGGGCTTTGCGGATGTCAAAAAGCATATCGGAAAGATCATCGTTCTGCGCGGCCTTGGGGACGGGGTAAAAGCGCATGAGGCGTTGGGCGGTGAAACGGTCGGCAACCTGACAACTCTGGACGCCAAGACCCAGATCGCTACGCTGGAGGCCGGGCAGATCGGACTGGCAGTCAAATCCGATCACCTCAACCCCGGATACATTTATGACAGTTCTTCTGCGACGGAACTGCCGGAATGGGCGTCTTCTCATCCGGTTGCGCATCGTCAGGTCGTCTCGCCCGCGCATGAGCGGGACGATGTGCGCCTGTCAAACGCCCTGAGCCGTCTGGCCGAAATCGATCCGGGCCTGCACCTGCAACAGGATGAGATGAGCGGTCATTCGATTCTGGGCTCGCAGGGACCGCAACATATGCGCCGCGTGACCGCCAAGCTGGCCGAGGATTTCGGGATCGAGATCGAGGCGGAACAGGTGGAAACCGCCTATCGCGAAACCATTCGCACAACGGTTGAGCATCGCCATCGCCATCGCAAACAGTCCGGCGGCGCGGGGCAATTCGCAGATGTGGTGATTTCGGTTGCGCCATTGCCGCGCGGATCGGGGTTCCAGTTCGATGAGGTGGTCAAGGGCGGTGCCGTTCCCAAGAACTACATCCCGTCGGTGGAACACGGGGCCAAGGACGCATTGGAACAAGGCCCCGAGGGCTTTCCGGTGGTTGATGTCAAAGTGACCCTGAGCGATGGCAAACACCACAATGTGGACAGTTCGGATTATGCCTTCCGGACCGCAGGCAAGAACGCCGTGCGCGAGGCATTGCCGCAAGCCAAACCTGTGGTCCTGCAACCGATCCTGAGCGCCGAGATACACTTACCCTCGGCCTTTGTGGGCGATCTCGTACCAACGATCAGCACCCTTCAGGGGCAGGTTCTGGGATTTGAGGGCAACCCGAATGCGACGGGCTGGGAGATATTCAACGCCCAGTTGCCCGCCGTTGCCGAGGACGAACTGCACCGCACCCTTGCCAGTGCCACGCGCGGGACCGGGTGGGTCAAGCTGAGCTTTGATCACTACGAGGAACTGCGCGGGCCTGTGCCCCAGTCATCTGCACGGGAAAAAGCCAGCGCCTGACGCGCGACACCGGGCGGGCTGTTCTCAGCCCGCCGCTGCGATCAATTCGCGGGTATAGTCGGTCTGGGCATTTTCGAACAAATCCTCGGCCGCGCCCATTTCGACCACATCGCCGTTGCGCATGACGACCACGTTGTGCGACATGGCCCGGACCACTTTCAGGTCATGGCTGATGAACAGATAGGCCAGCCCGTATTTCTGTTGCAGATTGCGCAGCAGATCGACGATCTGAACCTGAACGGTCATATCCAGCGCGCTGGTCGGCTCGTCCAAGACCAGCAGTTTGGGCCGCAGAACCATCGCGCGGGCAATGGCGATGCGCTGACGCTGACCGCCGGAAAACTCGTGCGGGTATCGATCCATCGTTGTCGGATCCAGCCCCACTTCGGTCATCACCTCGGCCACAAGTTCGCGTGGCGCACGGTCCGGGTCGACTTTGTGAATGGCCAGACCTTCCGCAATGATCTGCTGACAGGTCATCCGCGGGCTGAGGCTGCCAAACGGGTCCTGAAACACGATCTGCATGTCCTTGCGCAACCGGCGCAGTTCCCGCGTGGACCATTTGCGCACGTCCTGATCGCGAAAGGTGATGCCACCCTCGGACGCAATCAGCCGCATTATGGCCAGTGCCAGTGTGGTCTTGCCCGACCCGCTTTCGCCAACAATCCCCAACGTCTCACCCGCGCGCACGCTGAGGGTCGCGTCGTTCACCGCTTTCACATATCCAACCGTACGCTTCAGAAACCCGCGCTGGATCGGGAACCAGACCTTAAGGTGGTCGGTGCGTGCGACCTCTTCCGCATCTGTGGCAACGGGTTCAGGCTGACCCGACGGTTCTGCCGCCAGTAGTTTGCGGGTATAGGGGTGCTGCGGGTTTTCGAATATCTCGGCCGTCACGCCGGTCTCGACAATCTCGCCGTCTTTCATCACACAGACCCGGTCGGCGATGCGGCGCACGATGCCCAGATCATGAGTGATAAACAGCATCCCCATGTTTTCCGATTTCTGCAATTCAGCCAGCAGCTCGAGGATCTGCGCCTGAATGGTCACATCCAGTGCCGTTGTCGGCTCATCCGCGATCAGGATGTCCGGTTTGTTGGCAAGGGCCATGGCGATCATCACCCGCTGCCGCTGACCGCCTGACAACTGATGCGGATAGCTGTCCAGCCGGTCTTGAGGATCGCGGATACCGACCTTGGTCAGCAATTCGACAATCCTGTCCCGTGCCACATCGCCAGCCACACCCTGATGCAGGGCCAGCGATTCAGCCATCTGTTTCTGGATCGTGTGCAAAGGGTTCAGCGACGTCATCGGCTCTTGAAAGATAAAGCTGATGTCGTTGCCCCGCACATCCATCAGACGCTGTTCCGAGGCGCCAATCATCTCTTGCCCGTCATAGGTGACCGAGCCTTCGACCAACGCGCTGTCGCCCAGCAAAGATACGGTGCTGAGCGCGGTGACCGATTTGCCCGATCCGGATTCGCCCACCAGCGCGACGGTTTCCCCGCGGTCCACAGTGAAGGACACGCCTTTGACGGCCGCGTTGACCTGCCCATCCTGACGGAACGAGACCTTGAGGTTTTTCACATCCAGCAAGCTCATGAGAAGGTCTTTCTGGGATCGAACGCATCCCGCACGCCTTCAAAGATGAAGACCAGCAGCGACAGCATGATGGCAAAGGTGAAGAAGGCGGTGAAGGCCAGCCATGGGGCCTGCAGGTTCTGTTTGGCCTGCAAGGTCAGCTCTCCCAGCGAGGGGGCCGAGGATGGCAGGCCAAAGCCCAGATAATCCAGCGAAGCCAGCCCGCCGATGGTTCCGGTGACGATGAACGGCATGAAGGTCAGCGTGGCCACCATCGCATTGGGCAGCATATGGCGGAACATGATCGTCATGTTGCCCACGCCCAGCGCCCGCGCGGCGCGCACATATTCAAGGTTCCGCGCCCGCAGGAACTCGGCGCGCACCACACCAACCAGCCCGGTCCAGCTGAACAGGATCATCAGCGCGACCAGCAACCAGAAACTTCGCCCCAGCACCGCAAACATGATGATGATGACATAAAGCGACGGGGTTGCGGACCAGATCTCGATGATCCGCTGAAAGATCAGGTCCAGCCACCCACCAAAGAACCCTTGTATGGCGCCCGCGAAAATCCCGATAAGGCTTGCCGCGCCCGTCACAAGCAGCGTGAACAGGATCGAAAGGCGAAAGCCGTAAATCACGCGGGCCAGCACATCGCGCTTGGTATCATCGGTACCCAGCAGGTTCTGGCCGTTGGGCGGCAGGGGCGCCGCGCCGGGCCGGTCCACCGAGGTATTGAAGGAATAAGGGATCAACGGCCAGAGCGACCAGCCGCGTTCAAAACCCTCGGCCTGGAATGTACCGGCGTCGATCTGTTCGATGATGCCTTCGGGATCATCGAAACAGTCTTCCAATCCACCGCTGTCGATCAGGCACTGAACCTCGGGGTCGCGATAGATCGCTTCGGTCTGGAAATCACCGCCAAATTCGGTTTCGGCATAGAAGTTGAAAACCGGCGTAAAGTACTCTCCCCGATACTTTACAAGGATGGGTTTGTCGTTGGCGATGAACTCGGCAAACAACGACAGGCCGAACAATACCGCGAAGATGATCAGCGACCAGAAGGCCCGTCTGTTGCGGCGGAAGTTGCTCCAGCGGCGCTGGTTTAGCGGGGACAAAGCCATTTACCCCTCCCGCTTTTCGAAATCGATGCGCGGGTCGACCAGCACATACATCAGGTCGCTGATGATGCCAACGACCAGCCCCATCAGACCGAAGATGAACAGCGTGCCGAAGATCACCGGGTAATCGCGGGCCACGGCGGCCTCGAACCCCAATCGGCCCAGACCATCCAGCGAGAAGATCGTCTCGATGATGATCGACCCGCCAAAAAACACCCCGATGAACACGGCCGGGAACCCTGCAATCACGATCAGCATCGCGTTGCGGAAGACATGACCATAGAGAACCTTGCGCTCGCTCAGCCCTTTGGCACGGGCGGTCATGACATATTGTTTCTTGATCTCATCCAGAAACGAGTTCTTGGTCAGCAGGGTCAGTGTCGCAAAGGCCGAGATTGTCAGCGCAATCGTCGGCAGTGCTATGTGCCAGAAATAATCCGTCATCTTGCCAAAGAAACTCAGGCTATCCCAATTGTCCGACGTCAGGCCGCGCAGCGGGAAGATTTGCCAGTATGACCCGCCAGCAAAAAGCACCAGCAGCAGGATCGCAAACAGAAAGCCCGGAATGGCATAGGCCACAATAATCGCCCCGCTTGTCCAGGTATCGAATTGCGATCCATCCTTGACCGCCTTTCGAATACCCAGCGGGATCGAGACCAGATAGGCAATCAGGGTCGACCACAGCCCCAGCGAGATCGAGACCGGCATCTTTTCCAGCACCAGGTCGATCACACTGATCGAGCGGAAATAACTCTCGCCGAAATCAAACGTCAGATAGTTGCCCATCATGATCACGAACCGTTCAAGCGGGGGCTTGTCGAAGCCGAATTCTTTTTCAAGTTCGGCAATAAACTCGGGCGGAAGGCCGCGTGCGCCGACATATTTGTCGTCGAAGACACCGCCCGCCGGTTCGGAACCCGCTCCGGCATCGCCCCCACCGGCGAACCCGGCGAACACGTCACCCTGACCTTCGATTTGCGCGATGATCTGTTCGACCGGCCCGCCAGGTACGAACTGGACCAGCGTGAAGTTGACGATCATGATACCCAGAAGGGTCGGAATGATCAGCAATAAGCGTCTTAGTATATAGGCGCCCATGTTATCGCAGCGCGCCTTTCGCTTTCAACGCAGCCTGTTTTTCCGGATTGATCCACCACAGATCAAGATAACCCAGCGAATAGGGCGGCAGGTTTTCCGGGTATTCGTACATATCGTAATATGCTGTCCAGTATTCTGCGATGTACCCCACGGGGATTACGAAAAACTCGTACCGCAAGGCGCGATCCAAAGCCATCAACGCCGTGTCCTGATCGGCCTGATTGTCCGTTTCAAAGGACGCTTCGATGATTGCGTCGACCAAGGGGCTGGCCAGACCTGCCGGATTGAACAGGCTAAAGGCCGCTTCTTCCGATCCGTACATCTGGCTCAGACCGCCCCCGGTAGACAAGAACGATCCGTAGCGCGTGGAATAGACCATGTCATAATCCCGCTCGCGGCTGCGCAACGTGTATTGCGCCGGATCCACTTTCTCGGTCGAGGCATCCACCCCGATGGATTGCAGGTTCTGGACATAGGTTTCGATCATCGTTGCAGTCGAGGTCGGCAGGTTTGAAGGATATGGAATATTCACCTTCAAAGTCTGCCCTTCGGCATTGCGACGAATATTGCCTTCGCCGACGGACCAGCCTGCCTCATCCAGCATGTTGGCAGCTTTGCGCAGGTTTTTTCGGTCATTCAGGCGTGCAGGGTTTGATTCGTGCGCCACAACAGCGGGTTCCGTCAGGACATCTTCGGGAACAACGTCGCCAAGCGCCTGCAGGAACGCCAGCTCCGCCCCTTCAGGCAGGCCTTGCGCCTCGATCGGGGTTCCTTGCGTGAAAGAATTCCGCGGCGTGTTAAGGCCGAACAACAATGACTCGTTCGTCCATTCGAAATTGAAGGCCAGGGCCAGGGCCTTGCGAACATTCTTGTCGGCAAATTGCGGCTTTCCAAGGTTGAAGACAAAGCCCGAAGGTGTCGGCGGGCTGCCATCCGCGATCTCATCCCGAATAACTGTGCCTTCATCCAGCTTTGGGAAATCATACCCGGTCGCCCAAAGCTTGGGATCACTTTCGATCCGGAATGTGTATTCACCCGCCTTGAAACCCTCGAAAGCCGCCGTTTGATCGGCGAAATACTCAACCCGGATTGTATCAAAGTTGTTGCGCCCGACATTGAAAGGCAGGTCCTTGCCCCAATAATCGTCCCGGCGTTTGTAAACGATGCGGCGATTGATGTCGTAGCTGTCGAGCTTGTAGGGGCCAGAGCCCACCGCCACTTCCAGCCGCGGTTCATCCAATCGCCGTGTCTCATCCGCCTCGAACCATGCTTTTGAGAAAACAGGAGTTGAGCCGACGGTTTCGATCAGGCTGCGGCGGGTGACTTCGGGATTGAAGGTAAATTTTACGGTATGGTCATCCAACGCCTCGGCTCCTGTCACCATACGGCCAACGGCCTGCGCATAAGACGGCAGGCCCTGTTCGATGAACAAACGGTGGCTGTAGACAACATCTTCCGCCGTGACAGGCGTGCCATCCCAAAAAGTTGCTTCGGGGCGCAAATGGAAAATGACGAAATTGCGCCCTTCGTCATATTCCAGACTTTCCGCAACTACGCCGTAATACTGCCCGACACTGTCTTCGGTACTTTCAAACAGACGGTCATATTGCAATGTGGTCAGCGCACCGGCGCGCCCTTTGCGTGAATAGGGGTTGAGAGAATCGAACGTTCCAGAGGCTGCCAGCGAAAGCTCGCCACCCTTGGGGGCGTTGGGATTCACATAATTCAGATGCGAATAATCCGCCGGGTAATCCAGATTTCCGAAATACGAATACCCGTGACTGCGGGTGACGCCTTCATCCAGCGCCTGTGCTGCATGCGGAGCAATCAGAGCGGCGCAGAGCCCCAAAATGCCAACCCATGGCCTTACCTCAAGATCACGTGCAGCAGGCATCAGGGATATCATATTGCTCATCCTCTCGGTCATTGTCACCGTCAATGTCGTAACCGCTAGCTAAAGTGCCAGCACGTGCAGATTCAAGTTTAGAATGCGTGAGCACTTTGTGAAGGTTTCTTCAGACAAAAAAGCCGCTGCGTTGCGGCAGCGGCTTTGAATGGTTCTGATCGGTCAGGCAATCAGTTGCCGATTGTCTGCAGATAGGCAATCACGTCGGCGCGATCCTGCGGCTTTTTCAGGCCGGCAAAGCTCATCGATGTGCCCGAGATATAGCCGCCGGGCTTGGTCAGGAAGGCATCCAGCGCTTCGGGTGTCCAGTTGCCGCCATGCGCCTGCATACCGGCCGAGTAACCGGTGAAGCCGTTGGCCGAGGCGACGGGGCGATTAACCACACCGTACAGGTAAGGGCCGGTGCCGTTTGCGCCGTCTTCCAGCTTGTGGCACGCGGTGCATTTGCGGAACACTTTTGCGCCGCTCTCGACGTCTGCGGCGGCCAGCAGGTCTTCAAAGACCACTTCTTCACCGTCGGCGCTTTCGCCTGAGCTTTCGGTTTCGATAATGTAGGCGGCCTCAGCCGAGCCATGGCCACCGGAAGAATAGAGGACATCCGCCCCCCACTTGGCCAGAAGCAGCACCAGGAATGTGCCGAACAGGCCTGCGGCGGCCTTGGTTACTGTCATCGTGTCGAACATTGATCGCGAGTCCATTTCAGCTGTCTGGGCAGCTGTCTAAGGCTTCCCCTTGCGAGAGGCAAGGTATAGACACCGCGACGAAACGACCAAATCGCGAACTTGTTGCATGGAATCGACCAAATGACCAATCGCATTGCTTTTCAGGGGGAACCCGGCGCCTACAGTCACGAGGCCTGCCGCAACGCTCGGCCAGATATGGAAGCCCTGCCCTGCCGCACCTTCGAGGATGTGATCGAATCGGTCCGCTCAGGCGATGCGGATCTGGCAATGCTTCCGGTCGAGAACACGACCTATGGGCGGGTGGCCGATATTCACCGGCTGTTACCCCACAGCGGGCTGCATATCATCGATGAGGCCTTTGTCCGGGTTCATATCAACCTTCTTGCCGTGCCGGGTGCAAAACTGGAAGACATAACCGAGGCGCATTCGCATCTGGTGCTGCTGCCGCAATGTGCGGGTTTCCTTAAGGAACACGGCATCCGCGGCCGCGTCAGCCCCGATAACGCCCGCGCCGCTCGCGAAGTGGCCGAGGAAGGCAATCCGCATTCAGCCGCGCTGGCCAGTGAGCTGGCCGGTGAGATCTATAACCTGAACGTTCTGGCCCGCCATATCGAGGATAATGACGACAATACGACCCGCTTTCTTGTCATGTCGCGCGAAACGGATTTGTCCCGCCGGGGCGATCATGGGATGATCACCAGCTTTGTGTTTCAGGTCCGCAACATCCCTGCTGCGCTTTACAAAGCGATGGGCGGGTTTGCCACCAATGGGATCAACATGACCAAGCTGGAAAGCTATATGGTCGACGGCTCCTTTACCGCGACGCAGTTTTACGCGGATATCGTCGGGCATCCCGAAGACCGCAACGTGCAGCTGGCCATGGACGAGCTTGAGCATTTCACGACAAATGTCGAGGTTCTGGGCGTCTATCCGGCAGCACATCCGCGTGGATAATCACGGTTCACGACGGCATTCCTTTGGGCTTGTTTGGATGTTGCCCGTTTTTCGAAGCTGTTTGCAATGCCGGTGGCTCCCAATGTCCCGCGCCGCTGCGCCTGGAATCGTCGCTCTCTAGCGGTTAATCCGGTAGACCTTTGACACAGACCCATCTTGCGTGCGGTAGGTCCGGAAACCCATGGCTTCGTAGTAGGCCAGACCTTCGGTATTGCCTGCGCCAATTGTTGCATCGATAGCAGGGAGACTATGCGCGCGGGCCGCGTCCAGAGTGTGCGCGAAAAGTGCGCGCCCGATCCCAAGCCGGGCGGCTGATGGTCGGATATGGGTTCCAATCACGCCCCACCCGACTGACACGTCGTAGGGGTGGTTTTCGACCGCATATTTCAGGGATTGGAACCCAAGCACGTGACCATTCGGGTCCGTGGCGATTGTACACCGTATTTGATCCGGGTGGCGAATATAGTGCCTTAAGGCAAAATCGACATCGTGGGCTTTGCGCCGCTTGCCAGCCAGGACCAGATCGTGAAGGACGCCAGCGATCCCTTCGGAATCGCTGTCGGATGCGGATTTGAAACTCAGGTGGTCCGATCCCCTCGCACCTGCTGTGCGATCTCGTGTCTTACCCGCCATGCAGGTGCCTCTGCTCCAACTCGCGTGCGAATTCGCTGAGACGCACCTGAAACTGCTTGCGAAACCTCGACTGCCCCAGCTTCATGGATTGCAACAGCAACCGTGCCGGCAGGGACTTGGCGGCGAGTGACATTTCAACGCTCAGGCGCGTCCGGCGCGGGGACAGGGCCAGAAAATCCACGGTCGTGAACCCGGTGATACCCTTGCTGGCAGCGTCAAATCGCATTTGCGAAGGCCTGTCGAAATCCGTCATCACCACCGACATCTGACGCGGCTTTCCGCGCAGTTTGAACTCCGTATTCCACTCGGTTCCGGCCGTCACCGCCGCGCCACCGCCCAAACGGCGCACATCGATGCCACGGCGCATTGCCATACGCTCGAATCGTTCGAAATCCGACACCATGTCGAACACCGATTGGATGGGGGCCTCGATATCTTCGCGCGCTGAAAACTGCATAATGACCTTTGCTGTTTTATTGCTGAGCTAATGTTTCCTCAGTCCAGAGTATCTGCAAGCCAGTTCTGAAGCAGAAAATGAGCGATTGCCCCTTTGCGCGCTGGCAATAGCCTAGGATGATCACCGGCAAAGGCCTGCATCATTTCGGATTTGCTGACCCACATCGCCTCTTCTATCTCGACCGGGTCGATCACGATGTCGCGTGACAGCGCCTCACCCGCACATCCAAACATCAATGAGGCCGGGAACGGCCAGGGCTGGCTGGACAGGTACGAAACCGCACCTACCGGCACGCCCGCCTCTTCCATCACTTCGCGGCGCACTGCTGCCTCAAGCGTTTCGCCGGGCTCAACAAATCCCGCCAGCAAGGAGAACATCCCGTCAGGCCAGCCCGGAGACCGGCCCATCAGCACGCTGTCACCATGCGTGATCAACATGATCACAACCGGATCGGTGCGCGGAAAGTGTTGCCCGCCACAGGACAGGCAACTGCGCTGCCATCCCCCCTGCGACACCTCGCTGGCGGCACCACATCGGGCACAGTAGCGATGCGTTTCATGCCAGCCGATTATTGCCTTTGACGTTGCCGCCAGTTCCGCGTCGCGCGCCGACAGCCGTGTCATGATCCGGCGCAGTTCGGCAAACACGTGGCCTTGCGGTAAATCCGGGTGTTGTTGTTCGGACTTGTCCACGAAGGCGCCCAGACTGGTCAGATCCAGCCCCTCGGCTGTCCATGCGGAAATATCAACGGCAAACACGGGGGCGCTGTCAGCGCTCAGACCCAAAAACACCGGGGATTCAATGACGCCACCGGGACCATTGCTGATCAGCGAGTGCGTCATCGGGATCATGGCAAGCTGGTCCAGCCCCTCACCCTGTACCAGCAGTTTTCCACGCCACAGCAAGACACAGCGGGCGGCCGGGTTGTGCATCGCCTCGGCCAGCTTGTCCGCATCTCCGCGATACTGCGCCGCCCGATCAAGGCCCGAACCCCCGAAGGTTACCTGCTCTGCGTTTTTCATTGGATTTCCTTTTGGTCTTGCGCACAGGGCTGCCACGTCTCAGCCCGTGTTGCAATGGCTATTCAGGGATAGAAAATCCACCACCCTGCCGCTGAAAAGCCGCATGGTGGCCTCGGAAAAATCATCTAGAGTGAATTTTGATGGATTTAATCAATACACACATTCAATAGCAGAATACTCAAAGTGAAGATCCCCTCCTCGACGCAGGTACAGCCCATTGGTGACATTGGGAAAATTCGCATTCTGGCCACAACCGACCTGCATATGAACCTCACCGGTTTTGACTATTACACTGACACGCCAGACCAGACGGTTGGATTAACGCGCACTGCCAGCCTGATCCGCGCTGCCCGACAAGAGGCCAAGGACGCGCTGGTGCTGATGTTTGACAACGGGGATTCGTTGCAGGGAACCCCAATGGGCGATTGGGCGGCAAAGAGTGGCACTGCCCATCCGATGATGAAGGCGTTCGAAGCCCTGGATTATGACGCGATCGGGCTGGGCAACCATGATTTCGGGTTCGGGCTGGTGTCATTGGGCAACATCCTGACGCAAGCCCCCTGCCCGGTTATTTGCAGCAACCTGTATCGCACTCGCGGACCTCAACCCTGGCAGCGGCATATCGTTCTGAACCGCACTGTGTCTTTGAACGGTAAAGACATTCCTGTTCGCATCGGCATCTTCTCGGTTCTTCCGCCGCAAACGGCCTGTTGGGAGGCACATAATCTGGATGACGATATCGTCGTCGAAGATATCCTGCTTGCGGCAAAGTCCCTGACGCAGGCATTGCGCGACGAGGGGTGTGATATCATCGTGGCGCTTGCTCATTCCGGCCTTGGGGGCAGCGAACCGATGGCGGGGATGGAAAACGCCGTGCAACCCTTAGCCGCGATCAAAGGCATCGATGCCATTGTGGCCGGGCACACTCACCTGACACTTCCAGGAGAGGGTCACGCCAATACCCCGATGGTCGATCACCTGACGGGGCTGGTACATGGGACGCCCGTTGTCATGCCGGGATCAGCGGGCTCTTACCTGGGGGTTATCGATTTGGCCGTGACCGCCGGGCCGGACGGCAAAGTGCAAATCCGGGATTGCTGCGTCGAACTGCGCCCGGTTATCAGCAACGGCACAGCCGTCGGGGAAGACAGTGAAATTGCGGGCCTGTGTGAGGTGGCGCATCGTATGACCCGTCAATCCGTTGCCGCACCGGTGGCACATATCCCGGATACATTGCACAGCTATTTCAGTTGCTGTGCGCCGGATCGCGGGCTGACCCTTGTAGCTGCAGCGCAAGCCGCCGCACTGCGCCCGTTCTTGCAGGGAACCGATCTGGCGGGTCTGCCGACATTGTCGGTTGTTTCGCCTGCCAAATCCGGCGGGCGCGCAGGACCCCGCCATTATACCGAGGTACCCGCCGGAGAGATATGTCTACGCCATGTCGCGGATCTGCATGTGTTTCCAAACGAGCTGCGTGCAATCCGGATCAGCGGTGCGCACCTGCTGGACTGGTTGGAGATGTCAGCCAGCGTATTCAACCAGTTAAAGCCCGGTTCCGAACCCGAGCTGATCAACCCTGAACGGGCCGGGTACAATTTCGACATCGTGTTTGGACTGTCTTATCAGATCGATCCCACGCGGCCGCCGCGATACGATGCGCAAGGGAAGATGATCCATACCGACCACAGGCGGATCAGTGATCTGACATATGCAGGCCATCCCGTACGACCGGAGCAGATATTCGTTATGGCGCTGAACAATTACCGCGCCAGCGGAGGTGGGCATTTCCCGCATGCGACAACGTCTGAGCTGATCAGCCTGCCACCGCTGAGCATCAAGGACCTTGTGCAGGATTACCTGTCGCAGCACCTTCCGCCCGATCCGATCGCCACGCAGCCCTACCCGTTCTCGCTGATGCCGCAACGGGGCGTGACAATAATTCTTCGTACAGGTCCAGGCGCCCTGAAATATCTGGATGAGTTGCACAGGTTCGATCCCGTGTCGCTGGGCTCGGATGGCTTGGGATTTGAACGCATTCGCCTGACGCTCTGATGGGTTGTCTTTTCCCGATGCCTTCCCTATATCCGGACTCGAGAGGTTGGCGCGGGCGAGCGCCTCGCCAACCTGGTCAGGTCCGGAAGGAAGCAGCCACAACGAGCCCCGCTTGGGTCGATGTCCAACCTCTCACTTCGTGAACCACAGCCGCAGGAGGGCTTTATGATTGTAGTGAAAACCCTTCGGGCAGACTGGTTCTGATTCACCGGAATCACCGGACTGCCTGAACACACGACCTGCGGATGCGCGATTGCCATCCGTTGGCATTGCTGTTTCTGAAAACAGGCAGATAAATGTCTTATACGCTTTCGGACCTGGGATGGTCCTCTCACTTTGCCGCGCAACACGCGGCTTTTCCTTCCGACACGCCCTTTCGCGTCGCCTCCGTTCATCGGGACCGTCTGATCGGGCTGAGCCCGAATGGTGAAATTCCTTTGCTGACACCGGATAATCCGACCGGTTCATATGCCGTCGGGGATTGGGTTCTTGCGGACGCCGAATACCGCGTGCGCCACCTTCTGGACCGGCGCAGCCTGCTGCAACGCAGGGCTGCCGGTACAGGTGCCGCAACACAACTGATTGCCGCTAATGTCGATGTGTTGTTCATCGTCAGCTCGTGCAACGCCGATTTCAACCTGCCCCGGCTGGAACGTTATCTGGCGCTGGCGCATCAGGCCGGATGTTATCCGGTCGTTGTCCTGACGAAAGCTGACCAGTCGGATGACCCCGGCAGTTTCTCGGGACAAGTGCAATCTCTGGACCCTTTTCTGTCGGTGCTGGCGGTCAATGCGCTGGACCCGGCAGATGTCGAAAAGGTTCTGGCGTGGTGCCCCAAAGGCCAGACCGGCGCGCTGGTCGGGTCGTCGGGCGTAGGTAAAACGACGCTCAGCAACGCCATGACGGATCAAAACCTCGCCACGTCTGGAATTCGCGAAGACGACGCACGGGGCAGACACACGACAACGGTGCGCGCGTTGCACAGGATGGGTAACGGTGGCTGGCTGATCGACGCGCCGGGAATGCGCGCATTACGTTTGCTGGACGCTCAGGACGGGATCGACAACGTGTTCTCGGACATCACGGAGCTTGGCCAAAGCTGCCGCTTTTCGGATTGTCAGCACGAGACCGAGCCCGGCTGTGCCGTGCAGAACGCAATCGGCGAAGGCGTACTTGACCCGACCCGGCTGGACCGTTGGCGCAAGCTGCGGCGCGAAGATCAGCGAAACTCGGAAACCGTTGCCCAATCGCGGGCGCGGGACAAGGCGTTCGGCAAGATGGTGCGCGGTGTCATGCAGGACAAGAAGCTTCGCAAACGGCCATAACTGCAAGGTGTTAGGAAAACCTGCGTCGCGTCTGATCAGGCGATCAGGCGCGGCCAGACCGCTGCATTGCGACGGGCAAATGCTCCGATATGGCCTATTTCCGGCAGTCCGAATTCAGCAGGCTTCAGAAGGTGGCGTCTGGCCTCGGGGCCATACAAATCAGCAAGGCGCCAAACCGCCTCGGGCGGAGCCATCTGGTCATCTTCGAACGTGAACAGATCCACAGGTGTTCCAGAACTGCCCCAATGCGCATCAGGCAAATTCTGCCCGATCTCGGGAATGTAGCTAAGAGGAGCTGTACACCATTTGCGCCATTGCCAGTAGACCGAGGCGGGCAGGTCCGACCCAAACCCGATTGCTTTGCCGGGCAGATACCCAAGCGCCCGCACCATCAGCGGTGCATGGCCATACCAGAACAGCCCTGCCAACCCCCGATAGGGCCATGGGTGATCTTTCAAAGTCACCAGCCCCGAACACACACCGATCATTCGGTCGATCTGGTCGATATCCGGCTGCACCGGCCCCAGCATCGCACCGACCGAATGGCCGATGGTCCACTGCTGCGCCTTTGGAAACCGCCTGCGCATCTCGGCCCGTGCCGCTGGCATGTCGATCAACGCCCAATCCGCCATTGTCGCGGTTGCGTCTTTCAGGCGGCCGACCAAAGAAAGCCCGTAGTCCCGATAGTCATAGGTCAGGCAAGCTATCCCCTGGTCGGTGGCCAGCCATCGCGCGAAGTGTTGATAATAGTCACGCGGCACACCCGTGGCACTGTTCAGCACGATAACCGTGTCCGACTCACCCACTGGCCGGTACAGCCGCGCCGACAAGGTCACAGACCCGGACGGAAAGCGGAAATCTTCGATCAACACTGTCTGTTCCGTATCCAACATGATCCCCGGCTTTCGCTGAAACAATCGGTTTGCCTGCCTTCGATGCCGACGACACTAGGCCGGAAGGTAAACCGCATCCAGCATGACCAAACGTCCGGCCTAAAGATCGGCTTGACTCGGAACGCGATCAGGCGCTAGCGGTTGTGTGATGGTTTCCGGCCCCCACAAGAGGTCGGGATGAAAAGGGAACACGGTGCGGTTTGTCTGGTCACACAGATATCAACCAAGTCCGCGACTGCCCCCGCAACTGTAAGCGGTAAGTAATGCCGAAATACCACTGGCCCACGGGCTGGGAAGGTCGGCAGAGCAATGACCCGCAAGTCAGGAGACCTGCCATCGGAACTGAAACCGAAACTCGGGCGGGGTGTCCGGGCAGGTCCTGACAGCGAGATGCTGTCCCACCTGCCCCAATATCCAGCCCACCACGCGCGGAGGGCGCAGGATGATCTGGAAGACAAAGTCACACGAATACAGCGCAACTGTGTGCCAGCGGACGGGCAATACCTGCCCGGCTTTGGCGCGACTGGCCCGCTCGATTTCCGAAGCCATGGCGCAGGCGGTTTCGGCCACCAGCGAAGATTTCGAATTTGAAGGCAACAGCGCGCTGTCACATTGCGCGGAAGGGTGCATGGCAACGATCCGAGCGCGATCCGACAGCGTTCGCATTTTCTGCGGGGCGCACCCTGATACGGCAATTCGGGACCTTGATGCCTATGCCGATTTGATCTTCGGACCTACATTCAGCACGCTGCCCTCGGGCATTGTCGCGAACCCGCCTTGCGCCATGATCGAGGTTTCAACGATCCGGCCCCGGAAAACCGGCTACGCACCCCAGCAGCTGTCAGCTTGATCCCACTTCCACCTGTGCCGGGGTGATCCGGGACGCCCAGGCCAGCTGCGCATCGGTTTCGACAGCGCAGGGGCGCACGGCCCGCAGGCGGTCCAGTGCGTCGCTGGCGCGTTCACCGCATTCAACCATCAGTCGCAGAACAATCATCCCGGATCTGCCGCACCCCCCACGGCAATGCACAAGAACCCGGCCACCGCCCGACAGCGCATGTCGGGCCGTGGCGCTGACCTCTGGCCAGGCCTTCTGAACCGCCTGCGTCGGTGCTCCAAAATCTTCGATCGGCAGGTGAACCCACCGGCTGGCACGGCTTTGGATGTCGCTGCCAAAGTGCTGCGCGCCATCCTGAAGCATTTCAACATCCGTCGTCATTGAAATCACAAGGCCCGGTTTCCAAGCCGCAATCATATCCAGATCGCCGACGTAATCCCCGCCACGCCCGGGCATTGAAGTAAGGGCAAGCGTTCCGCCTCCGACCTGCAGAGCAAAAATGACCAGCTGCGACATGAAGTGCGTCCTCCCCCAAGGTACTCTTTAAGAAATGAGTCATTAAATCCGCTGGACCAGTTTAGTTGGAAACCAGCCCGTTTCTGAAACAAAAAATCATCACGCCCCACAGTGGACGCGGAGTGCCGCCGCCACTACGCTGTGCCGAAGCACCGAATCCGAGCGAGAAGACATGACAGACACGCCAAGCCCCGCCTATCAGGTTCTCGCCCGCAAATACCGCCCGGAAACCTTTGCCGACCTGGTGGGTCAAGATGCTATGGTGCGCACCCTAAAAAACGCCTTCGAGGCCGACCGGATTGCGCAGGCCTTTATCATGACCGGCATTCGCGGAACGGGAAAAACCACCACGGCGCGGATCATCGCCAAAGGCATGAACTGCATCGGACCGGATGGAACCGGAGGACCGACAACCGAGCCTTGCGGTCAGTGCGAGCATTGCGTCGCAATCATGGAAGGTCGCCATGTCGATGTGATGGAAATGGATGCGGCCAGCCGTACCGGCGTCAACGATATCCGCGAGATCATCGACAGTGTCCGCTATCGCGCCGCCAGTGCACGCTACAAGATCTACATCATCGACGAGGTTCACATGCTCTCGACCAGCGCATTCAACGCGCTGCTCAAGACGCTCGAGGAACCGCCCGCACATGTGAAATTCATCTTCGCGACCACCGAGATTCGCAAAGTGCCGGTCACGGTTCTGTCGCGGTGTCAGCGCTTTGACCTGCGCCGGATCGAGCCCGAAGACATGATCGGCCTGCTGCGCAAGATCGCCGGGGCCGAGAGCGCGCAGATTGCCGACGACGCACTGGCGCTGATCACCCGCGCTGCAGAAGGGTCGGCCCGCGACGCGACCTCACTGCTGGATCAGGCAATTTCACACGGGGCTGGCGAGACGACCGCCGATCAGGTCCGTGCGATGCTGGGTCTGGCGGATCGTGGTCGCGTTCTGGACCTGATGGACATGATCCTGCGCGGTGACGCGGCAGGGGCGCTCACTGAACTGAGCGGTCAATATGCGGAAGGCGCAGACCCTCTGGCCGTGCTGCGCGATCTGGCCGAAATCACGCATTGGGTGTCCGTCGTAAAGATCACACCTGACGCGGCCGAAGACCCGACGGTTTCCCCCGACGAACGTACACGAGGCCAGCACATGGCCGAGGCTTTACCGATGCGGGTTCTGACCCGGATGTGGCAGATGCTGCTGAAGGCGCTGGAGGAAGTCTCTGCGGCGCCCAACGCGATGATGGCCGCCGAGATGGCCGTTATCCGGCTGACGCATGTCGCTGATTTGCCCAGCCCCGAAGAACTGATCAAACGGCTGCAAGACACCCCACCTCCGCCTCCCGGCGGGCCGGGCGGAGGCATGTCAATGTCGCGACAGGCCCCGGTGGCAACGCAATCCAACGCGACCCCGCCGCCTGCTTATACATCGCCCCCGCGCGGAGCGGGTGGCGCACCGGTTGCCGCACTGTCGCAGGATGCACAGACGGCCCTGGCCCGCTATCCAACCTTCGGGCATGTGGTGGAACTGATCCGCACAAACCGCGATGTGAAACTGCTTGTCGAGGTGGAAAGCGGCGTGCGCCTTGTGTCGTATCAGCCCGGCCGGATCGAATTCACCCCGACGCCTCAGGCACCGTCGGATTTGGCGTCGCGATTGGGCTCTGCCCTGCAACGATGGACCGGCAATCGGTGGGCCGTCTCCATTGTCTCGGACGGAGATGCGGCGACCATTGCGGAAGTACGGGACCGGGCCGAACTTGCCCTGAAAGCCGAGGCCGAAGAACACCCGCTGGTTCAGGCCGTGCTGACGCAATTCCCCAAGGCAAAGATCATTCGGATCGAAACACCGGAGCAGCGCGCCGCCAAGGTTGAGACCGAGGCCCTTCCCGAAGTCGAAGAGGAATGGGACCCGTTCGAAGAGGACTAGCCCCTGAGCCCGCGGGTCCAAGTTTCAAGAAACCGGCATACTCACCCCCTTTCACGATGCACCTGAAGGAGGGAATGCGGGCACATAAATGATCGGTCGGCGCCGCTCTGATCTGGACAGGCGGGAGACCTCTTGTGCCACCTGCCTGCGGTCCGTATTTAGAACCAAACAGAAACACAGGAGACGACTGATGCTGAAAGGACTCGGCGGGCTTGGCGGACTGGGCGACATGGCCAAGATGATGAAATCCGCACAAGACCTGCAAACCAAGATGACCGAAATGCAGGAAGAGCTGAACAACATGATGGTTGTCGGCGAATCCGGTGCAGGGCTGGTCAAGGCAACGGCCACAGCCAAGGGTGAACTCAAGGGGCTGGACATCGACCCGTCGATCTTCAACGGCGACGACAAGGAAGTGGTCGAAGACCTGATCCTGGCCGCCATCAAGGACGCTCAGGCCAAAGCCGCCGAACGTTCACAGGAAGAGATGGGCAAGCTGACCGAAAGCATGGGCTTGCCCAAAGACATCAAGCTACCGTTCTGAGCTTCATCTTTTCCCAAATACTCCCGCCGGAGGCTCCCTCCGGCGCAAAGCAGGACAGGCCATGGGCACGAACAGCGAAATCGACAATCTGATCGACCTGATGGCCAAACTGCCGGGGTTGGGCCCGCGCTCGGCCCGCCGCGCGGTGCTGCACCTGATCCGCAAACGCGCTCTGCTGCTGACGCCCCTGTCAGACGCCATGCAGCAAGTGGCCGTCACCGCCCGCGAATGCCTGAATTGCGGCAATGTGGGCACCACGGATATCTGTGACATATGCAATAGCGAGGCCCGAGCGACCGGCGAACTCTGCGTGGTCGAGGACGTCGCCGACCTTTGGGCGATGGAACGGTCAGGGGTCTTCAAAGGCCGCTATCACGTGCTGGGTGGCACACTGTCTGCACTGGACGGTATCGGCCCGGACGAGCTGCGCATTCCTCGCCTCAGGGATCGGGTCCTGGCCGAAGGGATCACCGAAGTGATCCTTGCCCTGAACGCCACCGTCGACGGCCAGACCACCGCCCATTACATCGCGGATCAGCTGGAAGGCCAGGTGCGCCTGACCTCACTGGCGCAAGGCGTGCCCATCGGCGGAGAGTTGGATTATCTGGATGACGGGACGATCACGGCGGCGCTCAGGGCGCGTAAGGAATTGTAGACTGACGTGGGGTGTTACACCAGCTGTACGTGTCTGTCTCCTGGCTGTCTTTTGTAAGCTTATCCAGGGTTAACTGCTTCAAAAAAGTTTAACTTTGCGGGAATACCCACGCCCTCCGGCTTCTCGAATACCCTGAATTTTTCCATAACGGCTTCTTGTATTGCCGCGACATCCGCATCCGTTCCACAATACTTTTTTAGAATTCGCGCTGCTGGTCCTATGTTGGAAGCCAAGTCAGCAACTTTTTTGAGCGGTCCTTGATGTTTTAGTGTGATCGCCGAAACTTCTCCTGTCACATTTCTGAATCCTGCTTTTTTCAACACATCGACAACGTAATCGATATCCTGAAAACCCAGCGGTCCCGGTGCGTTGGGATCAGCAGGATCAGGTGGACCCAAACGTGAAACTGCCGCTTTGCACGGAGCATCGAACCAAGGGTTTATTGCCATTGGAGCCCAAGCCGCTACAATCAAACGCCCCCGCGCCCGCATGTGCTTTCGTATATTGGCAAACGCAGCGTTCGGATCGGAAAAGAACATGACGCCAAAGCGCGAAATCACAAGATCAAATGGCGCGCTTGGGATCGCACCTTGTTGCGCGTCCATCAAAAAATACTTTGATTTTACAGTAAGTTTTCCAGCTTTCTTTTGAGCGTGCTCCAAGAGCGGTTTGGAAATATCCAGCGCCATCAGTGTTCCATTTGGGGTCAGCTTTTTCGCAAAAGCACGGCTCGTGGCGCCGGTTCCGCAACCAACATCAAGTACATCCGCATCATGGATATCACCCGCTCGCCGGATGAGTTCTTGGTCCACCGCTTCAAAAACAGCGTCCAGTTCTTCTTCGAACCTGATCCACTGAAGTCCCGGAGCTGAACTCCAGTAATCCGCCTGCGCTTTGTTGGCAGTCATAGCGTTTCTCACATTCTTGAACGCAATCACTGTAGCATAGTTGCCGCGCAAAACTGTCGTACTTTGAGACTGCTGAAGCATCTGGACTAGGTTTCAGAGAATACTGTTTGCCTGAAACCGAGTTACAGTTAGATACAGCCAACCACATTTTTTAGTTGGGAGTGCTTAACTTGACCCGCCTTCTCGCCTTTACCTTCGCCGCCTTCACCGCAACCGCTGCCCTGTCGCAGGAACTGGTCGACAAGGGCTTCGTCGAAGGCTGGAACATTATGATGGACCCCGCGCTTGGGAACGGGTGTCTGATCCAGACGGTGTATCAGGATCTCTCGGTAGTGCGGCTGGGCTATGACGCATTGGATAATCGCGGGTATTTCGCCGTTTACAACAAGGCCTGGGGCGACATTAAGCAAGGTGAGAGCTATCCCATCCGGTTCGAACTGGACGGCAAGAGCTTTGATGCCACCGCTATCGGGTTCAATGAACGCAAAGTGCCCGGTGCGACGGTGTTTTTTACCGACCGGAATTTCGTCACCGCGATTGCCCAGAACAAGACGATGACGGTTTACAATCCCGCAGGCGAGGTGGTGATGGCGATTGATCTGAAAGGCACCGCCAAGGCGCTGGACTATGCGCGGGACTGCCAGAACAAGAAGCTCTAGCGAATCGGATCGAACAGCGCGTCCTTGGCGGTGCAGTCGCGAATTACATCGCGGCCGCATGGCACCGGATCAAGGTCGCGCGACAGGCATAGGCGGACCTCTTCGATATAGCCCTGTTTGCAGGTGACCGTGATCATATCGCGCTCCAGTTCCGGATTGGCTTTCAAAAACGCATCCTCGACCACCGAAGCCGGCAGTTTGACGGATGCGTCCAGCTTGCGGAAGACCTGCGGGCGTTCGACAGCGTCATAGGCACGCCGGGACAGGGCGAAATAGTCGGGCGCAGAAAGCCCCGAACAGGTGCCGTGTTTCTTCCACTGATGCCATGCAAGGCCCGCACTACCCTGAATATCTTCCATTTCCCGCGTCATGCGGCGTGTTGGCGGCGCCTCGGGCGAGCGGCAGAAGGATGGCCAGCCCTGATGAAATTGCGGCCAGAGCCCGTGCAGGATCCATCCGTGGTCGTGCCGGTCGTCACATTGGTCTGACCCGCGCGCGTCCCCTTCACGGGCGCACCAGTTGGGCGACCAGCTAAGCGACAGGACGTAATAGTCGAACTCACCTGCTTTTTCACCTTCGGCCAGCGCTGTCATCGCGCTGAAGACCCACAATACGACCCAGCGCATTCGCCTCTTCCCTTCTTGCTGCGTGGCGACTATATACGGGCCAAGTTCCCCGACAACGGAAACCTGCCCCAAGACCAAGGGGCCGCCGAATTCCGGCGACGGGAAAGATGTATGTATAGGAGACGGGCTGATGGCAAAACCGCTTATGGCCAAGGCAACCGCCGTATGGCTGGTGGACAACACCACGATCAGCTTCAAGCAGATCGCGGATTTCGTAGGGATGCACGAACTGGAAGTGCAGGGCATCGCCGATGGCGATGTGGCCGCAGGCGTAAAGGGCTTTGACCCGATCGCAAACAACCAGCTGACTCAGGATGAGATCGACGCCGCGCAGAACAACCCGCTGCACAAGCTGAAGCTCAAGTTCAACCCGGCGGCATCCGGCGAAGAAAAGCGCCGTGGCCCGCGGTATACCCCGCTGTCCAAGCGTCAGGACCGTCCGAACTCGATCCTGTGGCTGGTCAAGTTCCACCCCGAACTCAGCGACGGCCAGATCGCCAAGCTGGTTGGCACCACCAAGCCGACCATCCAGTCGATCCGCGAGCGCACGCACTGGAACATCTCAAACATGCAGCCGATCGACCCGGTTGCTTTGGGCCTGTGCAAACAGTCCGAACTGGATGCGATCGTGCAGAAGGCCGCTGCCAAGAAAGCAGCCGAAGGCGGCGTGATGAGCGATGACGAGCGTCGCAAGCTGGTTTCGACCGAGCAATCGCTGGAAATGGACGCTGCGCCGAAAATCCCGACCGCGATCGAAGGTCTGGAAACCTTCTCGCTGTCCGATGATCGGTCGGATGAAAAAGACGACGAGCCTATCATCGACGCCGACAGTTTCTTCAACCTGCCCAAAGGCGGGGCGGATGATGAAGACGAGGATGATCCTCGTCTGTAACAGACAATCAGCCCCGGTCGGAACGGCTGGGGCTTTTTGACGGACTTGTCATGCTGAGCATTCTTTCTGCGATTTTCGGCCCGCACCGCGCCGTAACGATCTACGCCTTTCTCAGGACATGGGGGCTGGGTCTGGCGGGTGGTGTTGTCATGATCGCCATCGTCACCACCTTGTTTCTGCTGGGGGACGAAGGCGAACACGAACACGAGGCTTTCCTGATCGTACCGGTTCTGTCCGCAACCCCGGTGAACGGGGACTTGAAGAACGGCGTCGTAGCCTCGGTTCGCCTGCCCGATGGATCGGCCACGTCGATTACGTCGACCGAGTCGCAAATTTCACAAACCGTTGGAACGACGGCCTGCGTGGAAAAACGCATCTACGTCAAAAGCGGCGAAGCCCGGTATCGGTTCAAACTGCCCCGTCTCTGCGAATCCGGTTGATCGAAATTTCAGACAAAACAAGGCCGCCCGATGCTGACACCGGGCGGCTTTTTCGTTCATACCACCTGAAAGATGATGCCTGCGATTATTGCGCCCCCCACACCAAGGCTCAGGTAAGTCGCAAACACGCGCGGTTTGACCAATGACCAGACTGCGGCCATCGCCGGTATGGAACTGACGGCACCCGCAACCATGAACGACATCGCAGCCCCCGCGGTCATGCCCTGATCGATCAGACCCGCCAGCAGCGGCGGCGCGACGTAAGAGTTCAGATAGGCCGGCATCCCCACCAGCGCGGCAACGATGATCGGCAGCACGCCTTCTCCGCCAACGACGCCAGCGATCAGGTCCGCAGGCACATAGTTGACCAACAAAGCTTCGAGCACATAGGCCAGTGCCAGCCACTTCAGCAGGAACAGCCCGTTGTGTACGAACTCCGAACGAAACCGAACGCGACGCTCGGGCTCTTGCCAGAACTTCCAGACCGGCTTGTCATCCGCTTTCGGACCACATCCGCAACACCCGGCAGGTTTGTATTCGCGCAAGGGCTGGGCAAATGCCCCCTGCTGCATCAGTAACCGAACCGCGAACCCGCCGAACAGGCCAAGCGCAACGGCTGCAACCGCTTTACCGATGGCAAAGGGCCATCCCAGCGCAGCAGCCGTAATCAAAAGCGTCGGCGGGTCGATCAATGGCGAGCTGAGCCAGAACGCCATCACGGCCGACAGCGGCGCTCCGAGTGCAAGCAAGCCCGCAATAAAGGGAATGACTTCGCAAGAACAAAATGGTGCAAGTCCGCCGAACAGGGCGGCCAGAAAGATCATCCGGGTTTCGCGCCCTTCAAAAGCGCGCGCCACCATCACCTCGGCCCCGGTTGCCTTGAGATATGACAACAGAAGCACAGCAAACAGGATGTATTGTCCTGTATGCGCCAAGGCCCTGACTGCAAAACTCGCAACCTCACGCAGGTTGCCGGGGTCGAGAACGGCCACCGCCACAAAAATGACCATGATCAATGCCCAGGGTGTCTTGATCATCTCAAGCGCACCTTTGGCGGTCAGTCGGGGCGATTGCGTCAATTCAGCCATCGTTGGCCGCCTTTCCAACCGCGTCAGCGCAGCATTCGCTAAGAATGAACTGCGCCAGCGTCTTCAATTCGTCATAACAGGCCCGGTTGATCGTGGTGCGACCGATCTTTTCCTGCTCAACCACACCTCCGGCTGCAAGAAACCGCAGGTGGTGCGCCAAAGTCGACGGGGCAATCCCCGTCCGGTTCTGGATTTCGCCAACGGTCAGACCGGCCTCACCAGCCCGCACTAGCGTCTTGAGGACTTTCAGCCGGGCTTCCGAACCCATGGCGGAAAATCCGGCAGCAGCAGTTTCCCACATGAGTTGCCTCCATTAAACTAGATCTCTAGTTTTGTAGTTTCACAAAGGACCCTGGTCAACCCACTTGGGAAAATTTTTCATGACACTGTAAGTCCAGATTGCCCCTGCCTTAAGTCCAACCTATAAGCAGGCATGGGGATATCGGTCGAAACATTCTTTCTTGAGCTCAACGGTCAGGGCACGTTGCAGGCCCAGATCCAGCAGATGATTGCCGAGGGCATTCTGTCCGGTCGCTTTCACGTGGGGGAAAAACTGCCATCCTCGCGAAAGCTGGCCGCACACCTGGGCGTCAGCCGCATCACGGTGACGCTTGCCTATACCGAGTTGCTGGCCAATGATTATCTGACGGCAAAGGGCCGGTCAGGATATTACGTCTCGCAAAACGCACCGGTTCCGCCCAAATACTCGCCCGTGCAGCGCGGCACGGAATCTGTCGACTGGGACAGGGCATTGGCGCGCCGCTTTCTGGACAGCGACGTCCTGCCGAAACCCAGCAATTGGCGCGAATACCGCTATCCGTTCATCTACGGTCAGGCCGACCGAACCCTGTTTGATCACGCCAACTGGAGATTATGCGCGGTTCGCGCATTGGGGCACAAAGACTTCGATTCGCTGACAGGGGATTACGTGGATCAGGATGATCCGTTGCTAATCGAATTCATCGCGCGCCACACCCTGCCGCGCCGTGGTATCGTCGCCCGCCCCGAAGAGATCTTGATCACCCTGGGCGCGCAGAACGCGCTTTGGCTGGCCTCACGCATCTTGCTGACACACAAACGCACGGCCGTAATCGAAGATCCCTGCTACTACGCGCTGCGAAGCCTTTTGAACCACTGGGACTGCGCTGTGACCCCCCTGAGCGTCGATCGCGACGGCTTGCCACCAGAAGCGATCCCCGACGAAGCAGATGTCATCTTTACCACCCCCAGCCATCAAAGCCCGACAACCGCGACGATGCCGATCGACCGCCGCAACAAGCTACTGGATCGGGCACGCGATCTGGATGCAATGGTTGTCGAGGACGACTATGAATTCGAAATGGCCTTTCGCAGCGCACCTTCGCCTGCACTCAAGTCCATGGATCGGGATGGGCGCGTGATTTACGTCGGCAGTTTTTCCAAGTCGCTGTTTCCGGGATTGCGGCTTGGATACATGGTCGGATCCGAGCCTTTCATCCGCGAAGCACGTGCTCTTCGCTCGTTGGTCCTGCGCCACCCTCCGGGTCATATTCAGCGCACGGCAGCGTATTTTCTGTCATTGGGCCATTACGACGCTCAGATCCGACGTATGTCGAAAGCCCTGCAAGAGCGGCGCGATGCGATGGACAAAGCCATCGAAGAAAGCGGGCTGACAGTGGCCGGGCGGGGCGTAATGGGTGGCTCATCAATGTGGATGTCGGCCCCCGAGCACGTCAACACAACGCAGCTTGCGCTAAAGCTGCAGAACCAGGGTGTTCATATCGAACCGGGTGCTCCGTTTTTCTCGGGGCCCGACAGGCCGCAGAATTTCTACCGCCTCGGGTACTCTTCTATTTCGACCAACCGCATAGGCCCCGGCGTCGAACTGATCGCGGATGCCATCCGGTCTGCCTGAGATCGCACTGGACATATTCCGCAGACGCGTCTGGCCCTAACGCAGGTCGCACCCTTACGCCAAAACCATATCAACCCCCGGGTCCCGGTGCCCGGTTTTCTCACTCTTGCTTGGAGAACACCCCTATGAAGATGACGACGGAAGAGGCCTTTGTTAAGGTTTTGCAGATGCATGGTATTGAACATGCGTTTGGGATCATTGGCTCTGCGATGATGCCGA
>NZ_JBQFYZ010000019.1:0-66240 GCF_056541905.1 Ruegeria sp. AF5 | reverse complement strand
ATGGTTCCGCAACCAGAACCAACAGGCTGAGAGGAATAAATCGACTGCTTTCGGCTTCGCCAACCGGCAGTTCAAACGTCGACTTCTTCAACACTATCCGGACTTTGCTGCCATTGGCCGTTTTCAGTTGAAAGGCTGGTTTCGGATGTTCCGCTAGTCTTCTGTCGAAACTAAGAAGTCCGCCAGCGATCAGTAGCTTTGGGTTTGGCAGACCACAATGCGTGTGTGTGCAGTGAAAAAATCTTGTTCGAACGGGATTTCAACACCAAGCGTTTCCAGTGAGTTTTCTTGGCACACACGCAACATGTCCCGATCCATGTCTATTGTTCCATTGAAGATGGGATCACCTCGTGTCTCTGGTCTTGCAATTTCCCAGACGACGATTCCGTTCACAGCAATTCGGAATCCGGTTTGTTCACAAAGACCGCATGCTCCTCGCATTCTCGGACATGGTGATCCTGAACAAGGTTGACCTTGTGGAGCGCGAGACGGTCCAGAAAGTCCATGACTGGCTGGGATCGCGCTTCCGTCGCTACAGGCTGGTGGAAGCAGTCAACGCGGAGGTGCCGCTTGACATCCTGCTCTCTGTCGGACGCTTTGCCGCCGAACAACTGGATGCGGAACCGTCAGAACACGCCCATGGCCCAGGCTGCGGTTGCCCCGAACATGAGCATCACCATAACCACGCGGCGAAGTTCTCGACCACGATGCTACGCTCGGATCTTCCCGTTAATCTCTCCGGCCTGCGAGACGCAATCAAGGGACTGCCCGGTGAGGTCTACCGGGTGAAAGGGTTTGTCTATAGCGAGGAAGACCCGGAGCACCGTATTGTCGTGCAAGTCGTCGGCAAGCGTATCGACATTGCCCGGGACGAGAAGTGGGGAACGCGCAAGCCGGAAACTCGTCTGGTCGCGATCGGTGCGCCCGGGGCCGTTTCTGAAGACACCTTGGGAAGAGTGTTCCTCGAAGTGGCATAAAGGAGACTACTCTTTCCGTGGACCTGTCACGTTTTCGTGCCGCTCCAAGTGCTCGTTTAAGCCACTTTCCGTTCGAAGGCGACCGGGCTTTTCCAGCTCAGTGCTGAGTGCTTTCGACGCGGATTGTAGAACACATTGTTCAGCGTTTGTACCGGGAACTACGCCCCAACGCGACGAGTTCATCAGCGTCCACCATCAAATACACGGGGCCGAATGATGCGCGATGAAATGCATATCGAACACGATTGTCTGAAGTCAGCGCCAATGGGACAATTTAGGTCGTTTTGATAAGAGAGGGTTTCTGGCACATCGTTGCCACCAAGGAGTGGAGATGAGACAGAAACCCCGAGCCAAGCGGAGCCACGGCGAGAAAGATGCCAAAGACATCCGTTGGCAGTGGAGAAATATGAGCGGCGCAGCAGTGCCAAACCAACCGAGCAGGAGTTGGCCTGACTTCGTGATAAACAGTTGTCGCGGTGAGTATCTTCTCGCGCTTTTCGCGTATCGTTTTATTGACGCAACGTCGATTCAGTTGTTGTGGCCATTAAGAAGTTTACGCAAACTTAAGAAGCGATTTGATTTTTCGACTAGTCGCTCAAAAAGTGACGTCAGACGGCGTTTTCTTCCCCCTTTTGTGTCAGTTTGCAACTCTTACATGCGCTCAGTCGCTGCGGGTTGGCACTCACAGTAAGTGATCCTTGAGCCCTCCTTACCAGCGCGGATCGGATCAGACCCGCAGCGGCTCTATTCAAGTCGTAGTTCCTCTCGCCAGGGCATGGGATGCCAATCAATGCCCGACACGTGCCATTTCTTTTGAAACGCTGGTTCGAGTCGCAATTGAACAGGCGCAGTTCGGGATAAGAACTGCGCCTGTTCATGGTCAAACTCGAAAACCGCGCGTTTAAGCGGCGACCCACATCTTCAACGGTGCGCGGAAATCCATCAGGTCAAAGCCCTTGTGATCGTCAACCCAACCGCTGATCCGATCTGAAGTCGCACCGACAAAGTCGTTGAACATCGGACAGATCAGACCACCATCATCACGGATCAACGCTGAGGCTTCTGCGTACATTTCCTTGCGCTTCGCATCATCGAGTTCGGCGCGCGCTGCGATGACGATTTGATCGAAACGCTCGTTGAAGAACCGGGTGTCATTCCAATCCGCTGTGGACAAATATGCTGTGGACAGCATTTGGTCCTGAACCGGACGGCCACCCCAGTAACTGGTGCAGAAAGGTTGCTTGTTCCAAACTTCAGACCAGTAGCCGTCATTGGGCTCGCGCTTCACATCCAGCGTTATGCCCGCGGCAGCTGCGGACTGCTGGAACAACGCGGCCGCATCCAATGCGCCGGGGAACGAGTTCTCGGACGACCGAAGCGTGACCGGCCCGCTATGACCCGATTTCTTGAAGTGGAACGCCGCCTTGTCCGGGTCGTATTCGCGCTGTTCGAACCCAGTTGCGAGGGGATAAGAGCTGTTGATGGGTGTGTCATTGCCCACAGAGCCGTAGCCGAAGAGGATCTTGTCCACCATTTCCTGACGATTGATGGCGTATTTCAAGGCCATACGCAGATCATGGTTGTCGAACGGCGCGGTATTGACGTGCATGATAAACACGTAATGACCTGCGCCAGACGTAGAGCGCACCGTGATACCGGGCGCGCGGTCAACAAGACGTGCAGTACGGGGCGGCACACGGTCAATCATGTCGACCTGACCAGATTGCAGCGCCGCGACTCGTGCGGTGTTGTCGTTGATGACAATCACTTCGATCGTGCCGGCATGACCAATCGTGTCATCCCAATGGTTGGGGTTGTGTTCAGCCACGAAACGCACACCCATATCGGCGGCTTTCAAAACATAAGGACCGGTGCCAATTGCAGCAGCTGGGTCCTCTTTACCGCCGCCAGGCTGAATGACGAGGTGATAATCCGAAAGCAGATATGGAAGGTCCGCATTGGGCGCTTCCAGCTCGACAATGAACAGGTCGCCATCTGTTCGCATATTTGCGATACCGCGCAACAAGCCCAACGCCCCGGATTTGGTCTCTTCGTTCGAGTGTCGGTCGATGGTCTGTAGAACATCCTCGGCAGTGACGGGCTGACCGTTTGAGAAGGTGATGCCGTCTCGTATCTTGAACGTCCACGTTTTTGCGTCGGCAGAAGCCTCAAAGCTTTCTGCGACCTTTGGCTCAAGGCCGCCATCAGGTGCAAGCGTCAAGAGCGTCTCACCCCAAAGGCGGGCGACCATATTAGCGGTTGAGTTTGCGGCGGTCGCAGGATCTAGGCTGTCAGTTGTGCCGCCGCCCTGGATGCCAACGCGAATGGTGCCACCTTTTTGTGGACCAGCGGCTTTGACCGCTGACGACATCGCCAGATTGGCTGTTGCAGCAGCCAGCCCCAAGGCGGACGCCTTCCCAAGAAATTCACGGCGGGGCATTTTGCCAAGCGCTGCCTGTTTTGCCAGATATTTGATATGTTCGTTCATGGTGACTTCCCCGTTGTCGTTTGAGAGCTCAGATTTGATTAGTAGGTTGCAAGTGACACTCCGCCTGCATCCGCAGCTGGCGGAAAGTGTCGTGACAATTTTTCAATGATCTCGTCACGCGTGCTGCGGTATTCTTCTTTGAAGAAGAGATTGACGTGTTCACCCGGATCGTTGCGAAGATCGAACATCTCTCCCCAGTCTGCGTTTTGAGGATAGATTGTGACACGCCATTCGTCTGTCATTACCGTCTGGTTGTAAGTGTCCATGCGCGTGCGTGGGTGATATTCGGCAAAAAACGCGCGACGCCCCGGGCCATCTGCCTGCGTCATCAGGTGAGCGAAAGAGACCCCTTCGGTCGGCTGATGCTCCAGCTCCAAAAAATCCTGCAGGGTCGCGCGCAGATCCAGATGACTTGTTGTCCCGTGACGTTCGCCAGGCTCGATCCCTGGACCTGCAGCGATCAGCGGTACGTGCAAAAGCGATCTGTAGGGGCTGGGGCCTTTTCGGATAAGCCCGTGATCACCCAACAACTCGCCATGATCCGAGGTGAAAATAACGACGGTGTCTTCAAGGAGACCCTGATGCTCCGCCTGTGCCATGATCCGGCCGACGCAAGCGTCAATCATCGAAATCATTCCATTGGTATACGCGATCGCACGGCGAATTGAATCGTCCGAGAAGTTCGATGTTGTCTGCAAAAAACCCTGTTCTCGCGGTGGTCCCGGATCGCGCAGGAAGTCCACATAGCTTTTACCTTTTTCCTCATCATCGCCGTCGCGCAGGAAAGACGGCATCGCTGACAGCTCATCAGGCACATATGAGGGCATTGGCATGTCCGCCGGATCGTACATGTCGCACCATGGCGCAGGGGGGGAAAAAGGATGGTGCGGATCGGGAAAGGAAACAAACAGAAAGAACGGGTCTGACCCGTCATTTTCGGTCAGGAACTCGCAGGCCCGATCTGTGATCCAAGAGTTGTAATGCAAGTCGAAAGGGATGGCCGATTTCCAAACTTCGTCAATATCCCCACATTGCGGTTCAAGCGCGTTTTCCGGGAGATAGAGCTCGGCCGCTCCCGGCGCGACAGATTCCAGCCAACGGGCATAATGCCCACCTTTTGTGGCACTAACGGATTCTCCAATCAGAATGTCGACCGCGTCAAACCCGTAAAAGGGGCCGCACCATCCCTCACTTTCCGGTAAGTCCCAAAAGGCGTTTGAATCCGGCATAAGATGCTCTGGCCCGGCCAGAATAGGTTGGAAGTGGAATTTCCCAACCCCATGGGTCTTGTACCCCATGGCCTGAAAGTCATGGGTGATCAGTTTCAGATCCTCAGGCAGGGCAACCCCGTTGCGCGTCAGGCCGTGCGACCTTGCATACTGACCGCTGAACAAAGTGGACCGGCTTGGAGAGCAGATCTGGTGCGGTGTGAAATGCTTGGTAAAGACGGCGCCCCGCTGGGCCAGTGCGTCTATATTCGGTGTCCTGACATGCTTGTTTCCGGTGCAGCCCAGACTGTTCGCGCGTTGCTGGTCCGTCATAATCAAAATGACATTTTTCTTCATTCTTGGCGCTGCCCTCCGAAACAACGGGACAGTACCACAGCGCTTACATTTGAAATAATACTATCTGTTTCGACTGATATTTGTTAATCGAATACCTATGTTCACCCATAACCAACTCAACGTCTTCTCTGCGATCATGCAAACCGGGTCGGTTTCCGCTGCTGGTCGCAGGTTGAATCTGTCACAACCCAGCGTCAGCCGGCTTTTGTCGGATCTGGAGCGGGAGTTTGGCGTTCCTTTGTTTCGTCGCCGAAGTAAGGGTGTGACACCGCTCCCCGAAGCGGAAGAATTCTATCAAGAGGTTAAACGCAATTTTTCGGCCCTTGCGAACTTGAACGAGATCGCCTCTCAGATCGCTCGGAAGGATCGCGGGTCCTTGTCAATTGCCACAATAACCGCCGCCTCATTAGACCTCGTGCCTCAGGCCCTGAGACGGCTGAACATAGCGGAAAAGAACATCCGGATCGATTGGCGGGTACGATCTTCAAACTGGATACTGGACTATGCCCGTTTCGGCGCGATGAGAACAGGCTTCGCCTATGTTTCGCGCTCTCTGAAGCAAATGAACGTCCTGTTTGAGGGAAGCTTACCACATATTTGTTTTGTTCCCGAAGGTCACCCTTTAGCCGCAGGTCAGGGGGCGCTGACACTGGAACAGATGGCGCCCTATCAGATCATCGGGCTGCGCAACGAAGTTGAGAGTGCTTTGTCGCTAAGTGACTTGCTAGAGGGTGAGCGCCCACCGGTGACTGTCGAAACATCTTTAGCTGCACTTTCTCTTAGCAAATCCTGCGGTGGGTTGCCTCTCGTGGATGCATTTACGGCTTTTCATTGGTTGCAAGGGAACAAAGGACGGCCGCGGATCGTAGAGGACCTTCCTCTCTATCGGTTTGCGGTCGTTGAACCAATTGGCATCAACGCTTCACAGATAGACAGGGATTTTCAGGATTGCCTGATCCAAGAGATCGAACGCGTTGTTTTGTGGACCAAACAACTCGGCTAAAATACAAAGCGTTCATTGACGTTCAGACTTCTTCGGATACACCGGCGTTGCGGGACTGTTGCATGCGTTGATGGGTCCCGCTTTTGCCGCCGACCAGGATATGCCTCTCGTCCACGCGCCAATCGACACTGGCACGCCGCACGTGTTTCTGGGTCTGCGTTGTGTGCTCCGGCGCAAACTTGGGGCAACGAAGACCAAAATCCAAGGCACTTGCGCGCAGACAGAGGTTAAAGCAAGCAAACACCCTTAAGGGTGAGAATGATTGGACGCTCAAAAAGGCAGCACGCTTCTATGAGTGGGCAACCATAGTCCGAATGACTTCAAGCCAGTTGCGCCTCTTCACAAAACCACCGCGCGGACCGGATCACAACGCAATACCCAGCCCGCAACATGCGGATTGGCCGTTCAGCCTTCGATAAAGGAGGAGTCTTTCAACAAAATGGGCTCAAAGCAGCCCTTCTTCCCGCAACAATTCCAGCATATCAGCCTCGGGTCTTGGGCCGATATGGCTGATGACCTCGCGGGCGCAGACGTTGCCGATCCTGGCGCATGTCTCGTAATCGCGCCCTGTGGCCATTCCATACAGGAACCCCGCAGCGAACTGGTCACCGGCACCTGTTGCGTCTACTGGCACGATCCTCTTGACCGGCACGTCGATGCGCGCGCCTCCGTTCAGGACGGTCACGCCATCACCCGAGCGGGTGCAAACCACCAGCGGGCAAATCTCGGCGGTCTTGATCAGCGCCTCTTCCAGATCGTCGGTTTCAAACAGCGATTTGATTTCGGCCTCGTTGCCGATGACGAAATCCAGCTCATTCTCGATCAACAGCAGGAAATCAACCCGGTGCCGTTCCACGCAGAACGGGTCGGAAATGGCGATCCCGGTCTTGCCGCCGCCCTTGTGGCAGGCGCGCGCGGCCTCAAGAAACGCGGCCTTTCCCTTTTCCTTGTCGAACAGATAGCCCTCAAGGAACATGATCTGGCTGCTTCCGGCGACCTCATCGGGCACGTCATGCGACGACAGTTCCGAGGAGATGCCCAGATAGGTGTTCATCGACCGCTCGCCATCGGGCGAGACAAAGATCATCGAGCGCGAGGTCGGCAATTCCCCGCCCGGAACCGGCGGGTTGACGAAATCGACGCCATCTTCGTTCATCGCATCCGCATAGAACCGGCCTAGCGCATCGTCATGCACCCGCCCGATAAAGGCAGCATCCAGCCCCAGCGCACCTGCGCCCGCAATCGTGTTGGCAACAGACCCGCCCGGTGTCTGTACCCGACCCTCCATCGAGGCATACAGCAGCTCGCCGCGCTCCTGCTCGATCAGCTGCATGATGCCTTTTTCGATGCCCATCAGTTCCAGGAAACTGTCATCGGCCTGCGAGATCACGTCCACAACGGCATTTCCGATACCGGTCAGCTGGTAGGTTTTCATAATGTCTTGTCCTCGAATTGACAGAGATCACGGATGATGCAGGTCGGGCATTGCGGCTTGCGCGCCTTGCAATGGTACCGGCCATGCAGGATCAGCCAGTGATGCGCATGGAGTTGAAAATCGGCGGGGATATTGTCTTCGATGGCGCGCTCGACCGCGTCCACGTCCTTGCCGGGGCAGATGCCGGTGCGATTGCCGACGCGAAAGATGTGCGTGTCCACAGCCTGCGCCGGCTGCCGCCACCACATGTTCAGCACAACGTTGGCGGTCTTGCGTCCGACACCCGGCAGCGATTGCAGCGCTGCGCGGGAATTTGGGACTTCACCGCCATAGTCTTCGACCAGAATACGGCTCAGCTTGATGACGTTCTTGGCCTTCTGGCGGAACAGGCCGATGGTCTTGATATGCTCGATCAGGCCCTCCTCGCCCAGATCCAGCATCTTTTGCGGCGTATCGGCGATCTTGAACAACTCGCGCGTGGCCTTGTTGACCCCCGCATCGGTTGCCTGCGCCGACAGCGCCACGGCCACGACCAGCGTGTAGACATTCACATGCTCAAGCTCACCCTTGGGTTCGGGGTCGGCTTCCTGAAAGCGCGTAAAGATCTCGCGGATCGTATGATAGTCGAGTTGCTTTGCCATCCGGGCCTTAATGCCGCCCGAGGGGCCGCGACACAAGCCCAAAGCCAATGCGCAAGTTCCGGGTCGCGGCAGCGTGTCGCGCGCGCTATGGTTTGTGCCAGACAACGAGGTGCAACCATGAACGTCCAGACCCCCGAAAGCGGATACCACTACAACGTCATGCGCCGGGCAATCGACCTGATTGATCAGGGCGGTGAAACCCTCAGCCTCGATGAGTTGGCCCGCCAGATGGATATGAGCCCGGCGCATTTCCAGCGCCTGTTCTCGCGTTGGACTGGTGTGTCGCCAAAACGGTATCAGCAATACCTTACGCTGGGCCATGCAAAGGCGCTGCTGCGCGAACGGTTCACCACGCTTGAAACCGCCCATAATGTCGGCCTGTCCGGCAGTGGCCGCCTGCATGATCTGTTCCTGAAATGGGAATCCATGAGCCCCGGCGAATACGCCCGCAAGGGCACGGGTCTGACGATCTACTGGGGCTGGTTCGAATGCCCCTTTGGTCCCGCGCTGGTCATGGGCACCGACAAGGGGATCTGCGGCATCGCCTTCGGGGTCGAAACCGGAGAGAAGGCGGCGATGGAGGATATGGTCTCGCGCTGGCCCAACGCGGATTATGTCGAGGATACCATGCGTCTGCGCCCCTGGGTTCTCAGCGCATTCGGCACGGCCCGCGACCGGTTAGAGCCGACGCCGCTCTACCTGATCGGCTCGCCCTTGCAGATCAAGGTATGGGAAGCACTGATGCACATCCCGTCGGGGCAGGTGACGACCTATTCCGAGATCGCGCAGCGCGTGGGTTCGCCGCAGGCCGTGCGCGCCGTGGGCACGGCGGTCGGGCGAAACCCGGTCAGTTGGCTGATCCCGTGTCACCGCGCCCTGCGCAAATCAGGGGGGTTGGGCGGCTATCACTGGGGTCTGCCGGTCAAACGGGCCATGCTGGCCTATGAGGCGGCGCAGGCCGACGCCTGATTGACAGAAGGCCCGACCGCTGCCAAAAAGCAACGCAGGTTCGGGTCCCCTGCCGTTCGCGGCCATAGGCTTTGGTGAAACCCGGTTGAACAAACATCTGTTGCCCTTTCCCGGCGCGCGGATGGTAATGCGAACCCCGTCCTAAACTCGCGCCCGTTCAAGGAAACGAGGCAAAACATGACACTGTCACAAGACATCGCTCCGCTGGAGGAGCTGAAAGAGCAGGCCAAACGCCTGCGACGGAAACTGCACGACACCGGCGTTCAGCTGTCGCACGGTCAGGCCCTGGAACTGGTGGCTCATCAACATGGGGTGCGCGACTGGAACACATTGCACGCGATGGCGGGCAACCGGATGCGCTTGCGCGTGGGCGACCGGGTCGAAGGTCGATACCTGGGCCAGCCGTTCACGGCGGAAATTCGTGGTCTGACAATGCTGGGGGACGGTGCACACCGCCGGGTGACCCTACAGTTCGACACGCCTGTCGATGTGGTCCGGTTCGACAGTTTCTCGGCCTTTCGCCAGCGCGTGACTGGAGAGATTGGCTGGGACGGTCGTTCCCGTCGCCATACGTCCGACGGGGAACCCCAGCTAGTGGTGCGGCCTGTCTGACATAATAAGGGCGAGGCAACCGCGTTGCCCCGCCCTCTCATCTTGCATTGCGCTGGGTGGATTATTCAGCCGCCCAGCCGCCGACGGATTTGACTTCCAGAAAGTCTTCCAGCCCCCAAACGCCACCTTCGCGCCCGTTGCCGGATTGCTTCATCCCACCAAACGGAGAGCCCGCGCTGCGCGACTGGCCGTTCATCTCGACCATGCCCGACCGCAGAACCCGCGCCATGCGGTTGGCGCGCGCCTTGTCCTGCGTCTGCACATAATTGGTCAGGCCATAAGGCGTGTCATTGGCGATCTCGACAGCCTCTTCCTCGGTGTCGAACGGGATCATGGTCAGGACGGGGCCAAAGATTTCCTCGCGCGCGATGGTCATCTGGTTGTTGGCATCGGCAAAGACCGTGGGGCGGACATAATAGCCCTTGTTCAGCCCCTCGGGGCGTCCGGTGCCGCCCGCGACCAGCCGCGCCCCTTCGTCGATACCTTTCTGGATCAGGTCCTGAATCTTGGTCCATTGAACCTCATTCACGACGGGTCCGATATGGCGGCCCTCGTCTGCGGCATTGCCCACCGTGACCTTGCTGGCGACCTCGGCCGCGATCTCAACGGCCTGATCATAGATCGGGCGCTGCACCAGCATCCGGCTGGGGGCATTACAGCTTTGGCCGGTGTTGTTCATCATATGCAGGACGCCGCGTTTGACAGCCTTTTCATCGGCATCGGCAAAGACCACATTGGCCCCTTTGCCACCCAGCTCCAGATGCACTTTCTTGAGCGTTTCCGCCGCGTTCTTCGAAATTGCCGTACCCGCACGGGTCGATCCGGTAAAGCTGACCATATCCACGTCGGGATGACCCGACAGCTGCGAACCAACGCCCGGGCCATCGCCGTTCACCAGATTGAAGACACCGGGCGGGAATCCTGCCTCGTCCATCATCTCGGCAAAGATCATCGCATTCAGCGGGCTTTGCTCGGAGGGTTTCAGAACCATCGTGCAGCCCGCAATCGCCGCCGCACCGACCTTGAGCGTGACCTGGTTCATCGGCCAGTTCCAGGGCGTGATCAATGCGGCCACGCCAACCGCCTCATAGATGATCCGGTCATTCGGGGCGTGATCCCCCAGAGGGCGTTCAAACTGAAACGCCTTGGCCGCGCGGATGAAGTTCTGCAAATGCCATGTGCCTGCACCAACCTGCTGGCTGCGCGACATGTCAATCGGCGCACCCATTTCCAGCGACATGGCCTGCGCCAGATCTTCCGCGCGGGTCTGGTAGATGTCGATCAGCTTCTCGACCAGTGCGATGCGGGTCTCCACCGGCGTTGCCATCCAGCCCGGCAGGGCGGCCTTGGCGGCGGCAACCGCCGCATCCGTGTCGGCCTGACCACCCAGCGAGATCACCGCGCACGGCTCCTCGGTCGAGGGGTTGATGACCTCGAAATCATTGGGTTGCGACGGCGCGACCCATTGACCATTGATATAGAAATTCCGTTTCTCGATCATCCTGAGCCCTCCTGTCGGTTCAGCTAGAATCCGGCTGTTCGCCGACACTCTGTCACCCAAGCGAAGAGGGAGCAATAGATAATTTGATCAAATTATTTTTCCAGTGAAACCGGCAAATTCCTTGGCCGCGACCACGATGAAAGGTTTAACCTTCGCACAAAGTGATTAGGTTTCAGGCAATCGACTCGGATTTTCAACAGGAAAGGAAGTAGCCATGGGTTTGCGCATCAACGATACGGTCCCTAACTTCACCGCAGAAACAGATCAGGGCACCATTCAGTTTCACGACTGGATTGGCGACAGCTGGGCCATTCTGTTCTCGCACCCCAAGGATTTCACGCCTGTCTGCACCACCGAATTCTCGGCCGTCGCGCAGCTGAACGACGAATGGGCCGCGCGCAACACCAAGGTGATCGGCGTGTCGGTTGACGGTGTCGAAGACCACAAGAAATGGAAGAAGGACATCGAGGAATACGGCAAGGCCAATCCCAGTTTCCCGATCATCGCTGATGACGGTCTGGCCGTGTCGAAAGCCTTCGACATGCTGCCTGCCGAAGCTTACCTGCCCGATGGCCGCACCCCGGCGGACAGCGCCACCGTGCGGTCGGTCTTTATCATCGGCCCGGACAAGCAGCTGAAACTGTCGATGACCTATCCGATGACCGTAGGTCGCAACTTTGCGGAAATCCTGCGCGCGCTGGACGGGTTGCAGATGTCGTCGAAAGGTGTCGCAACGCCTGCCAACTGGGTGCCGGGTGAAGACGTGATCATCCCACCCTCTGTGTCGAACGAAGACGCCAAGGCCAAATTCGGCGCGTTCGAGACGATCTTCCCCTATCTGCGCAAGACCAAAGCGCCGTCCTGAGGCGGTTCCCGGGTCAGGGGGGCTGTCTGCCCCCCATCGCGCCTGCCGGCACGATTCCCCCCGAGGATATTTGGGGCCAGATGAAGCAGGCAGGGGCAGGATGACCTGAGAGAAACCTGCCCCTAGACCTCAGAACTTGTACCGAAGCCCGAAATTGACACTGAACGTATCCAGATCGTCTTCGACAATGCCGGTCAACGCGCCGTTCGGGGCCAGTCGCCGCGACGAGACGTCAAAGGCGCGGGCATAGCGGGCGTCGACGGTAAAGGCGGTTGACGGGTTGATCTCGTAAGCCACACCGGCGATCAGCTGCGCGGCAAAGGTGGTGTCGCTGTCATCCAGTACCACACCCGGCCCATAGGCAAAATCCAGATCCGAATAGGTGGCCCCCAGACCAAACCCGGCATAGGGCGTCAGCGCACCCGCCTGTTTGAAATCGAACAGCACATTGGCAAACAATGAGGTCTGCGTGACATCGCCCGAGATATTGCCCTCGGCCCCCGGCCCGTTGCCCGAGAAGTTCACACCATCCACGTCGCTGTCGCGGTAAGACAGCTCCAGCTCAATCCGCGTGCCGAACCTGTCATTGGACCATTGCGGGATCTCCTTGCCGATGGCCACGCCCAGACCGAACCCCGCGTCGAACTCCGTGTCGACCGATTGTGGCGCGCCGCCGATCGTGCCCGCGAAATCGCTGTCCTGCAGCTGGCTGTACCCGACAAAGCCCTGAATATAGGTGCCGTCGCCCAGGCTCTGCGCGGCAAGCGCCGTCGCGCTGACGGCGAGGGCCGTTGAGGTAAGTAAAACGTGCTTGATCATGATTGTCTCCGTTGCTCCAAAACTCTGCTTGGCTTCGATGTGGGCGGGCTTGGCGGAAAGGAAAGGCGCGGGGTTATCACTTCGTTTCACAGGGTTTTGGACGCGCGTGAATGAATAGATCCGGGGTTGGGCAGGCCCGTTCATCTGCCGTCTTCTGGCCCTCAGGTTCTGGTTCGGGGCAATTTGTGATAGGATGTTCCGGGGCAAAACTCAGGCATAAGACCAATCACCTCGGGCTGTCGGACTGTACTTAGCGGGAGAAGACCATGGCTTTTACAGATTGGTATGTTGAAGGAGAGAGTTTCGGGAACTGCAATTGCGGCTATGCCTGCCCCTGCCAGTTCGAAGAGTTGCCGACCCATGGCGATTGCCGGGGGTTCGAAGTGCTTGAGGTGACCAAAGGGCATTTCGGCGACACCGACCTCAGCGGGACCAAGGCCGCGCTGATCTATGCCTGGCCGGGGCCGATCTTTGAAGGCGGCGGCGAGATGCAGGTGATCGTCGATCCCGCAGCAACCCCGGCACAGCGCGACGCGCTGGAAAAGGTCTTTCACGGCGAAGAAACCGAAGAAATGGCGACGCATTGGTACGTGTTCAGGGCAATGTGCGAGACGGTCCATGACACGCTCTACCTGCCGATCGAATTCGAGATGGACCTCGAAGAACGCACGGCCAGCGTTTCCGTTGGTGATGTCCTGAAATCCACCGGACAGCCGATCCAGGCCCCACATGGCGGCGGCGCGCATCGGGTGCGCATCGATATCCCCGGCGGGATCGAGTTTTCCATTGCCGAGATCGGCAGCGCCTCGACCCGCTCTGATGCCGCGATCAAGCTGGACCTGAAGGACAGCTATGGCCAGTGGCATCTACTGAAACACGGGCCCGGCGGGGTTGCCCACTGATCGGCACCCCTGTCAGGCGGCGTGCGCAGATGTGTTCGGGACCGATGACCAGCAGGGCAGCGTCAGATCCGCCTTCAGCGCCCGAACCTCAAAGGGTTTCAGCACCGGCAACGCGGTTGATCCATAGCCACCGGCACCGCAGGCCAGATCCGGGAACAGGGTGAACAGCTCGCGCCTTGTGGCGGGTGCCATCGCGCCCAATGTCGTGTCACCGGGATAGAAGGATTCGGACCAGACCCCTTCGACGTTCACCAGCTCATGCCGGTCAAAGAGGATATGGACGTATTCGACCCCTTGCGCAGGCAGCTCCTGAACAATTGTCCGCCCATTGATCAGCCCCTTGGCCGGGGCCAGCATCGCGGTCTCGCAATGCATCAGCTCCATCATCGCCGAAGTGACGGCGATCCGGTGTTGTGGCGAGACGACCAGATCACGGCTTGGGCTGTTTGTCCCGAAACACCCCGCCATGATCCGTACCGGGCAGAGATGAGGGTCCTGTTGCAACTCCTGCGCTGACAAGCGACGCCTGCCGATCCAACGCACCGGGCGGGTATGGCCCTTGGCGGTGACAACCGGGTCGCCGGGGTTCAGCGTCTCGACCCGGCGCAGCCCGACGGGCGTCCGGATCAGAGACCCGGCGGTGAAACACACGAAAGACGGCAAGGTCTGATACGTGGTTGGCGCTGCCGTCCCGCCAAAGCTGGTCCCCGAGATGGTATCGTTCAACTGTGCCTGACCCGAGGTGACGATGATGTAGCGCGGGTTCGAGAACTGAACCAGAATGAAGGTGACAGGCGCCCCGTTCACCGTTCCCGAATAGCTTTCGAAGGTGCTGAAATTCTGGCTTGTCCCGGAAAAACCGGGCAGGGCCGACAGATCAAGCTGCGCGCTGTCAGGGTCAGGATCCTGCAACAGGGCGTCATTGTCGGTGATATCAACGGAATAAGCGGCGGTTATATCGACGCTTTTATTGCTGTAGGGGTCTGCGCTGATTTCGAAAACGGTAATCGAGGCCACGGTCGAAAAGCATCCCTGAATGCAACATGATCATCCTTATGGTTGAGTAAATACACGCATGAAGTGTTAATAATTGATTTACCAAGCCACGGGACGCCCGACACTCCTGACCGCGCGGACAAAAAAAGCCCCGGTCGAAACCGGGGCCTTTCGCATTCAATCAGAGGGTGGGCAGATTACTCTGCGCTTTCCTCTTTAAGCAAAACCAACCTAGCCCCGGCATTTCACATATGCGGATATGTGGGTGGTAGAAGCGGAGGTTAGTGGAAGGTAGCGGAGGTTAGCGGAAGGTAGCGGAGGTTAGTGGAAGGTAGCGGAGGTTAGTGGAAGGTAGCGGAGGTTAGCGGAAGGTAGCGGAGGTTAGCGGAAGGTAGCGGAGGTTAGCGGAAGGTAGCGGAGGTTAGTGGACGGTAGCGGAGGTTAGTGGACGGTAGTGAAACATTATTGCAAAACATTTTCAGAATGAGTGCTGGAAACGACAGTTATCCAAGTTGCAAAAGACCTTGTAGGTAACCGATAAAACCCTTTGCGCGCTTCATCAGCTAAGATAATCTCGCGCTTTTTTAAAGCCGCAAGAGCATTATCCACATTAGAAGCGGATACTTCACAGCCTTCAATAATTGACTTGCGTGCAACCCAACCGTCGCCGTGTTCAGCCATAAAATCCAAAACTCGTCTATAATCGTCAGACCAAATCTTTGAATAGTACATCTCGCTGAAGTACTTCGCACCGAGTTGATCTATCGCGCCGTTCTCTGCCGAAGCACCATGAAGTACATCTTTCAAATCAATCGCGTCATCCGTGTCGGTGTCAAAAGCACAGTAACAAAACTGCTGAAGGAAGTGTGGGTATCCTTCAGAAAGATCGCTCAACAGGTCAGTTGCTTCTTCATCAATTTTTGTTTTGCGTTCGTTTTCTTCATTTGCTCTAGCGATGCCTACACGGACTACATTCTTTCTCTCTTTCGGTTCAAGTGGTTGCATGGTCAAAACCTGAAAAACTCTAAGAGATGACTCGTGAGAATCCCGAAGCTTTTGAACAAGAATCGACTGACCAGCGAGCAAGAACAATACGTCGTTGCAACCTCGCTTCGCCAAGCGTTCCGTTACAATTTTTAAAAATTCTCCCAGGCCAGCTTCCACCGGAGGTGTGTCTGCCTCGTCCAGAAGCACTGCGATTCCGTCAAAGTTGCGTGTCTCCGAGATGTCGACGAAGAGGGAAACCAGATCATCAAGTGCTTCGTCGGGGTCGATCTCTTCCTCTTTTCCTCTATAGGCGACGCCCAATATTTCCCAATTGGAAAGAAACTCCCAAACCAGCTTTGCTTTTTCTTTAAGGTTCTCGTGCGAACGGAGCTAGGATTTTAGTTCACGTCCAATTTGCTTAACGATTCCACCCTGCGTTTGAACGCCTGCTAAGTCGTTAGAAACAGTCAAGAAATTGAATTCTAAAGCTTCGACGTTGATCTCTCCGCGGGCTATTAGATCTGCATAATTCAATAATGATGATTTTCCTATGCCACGCTCGCCGGAAATGAGGAGGTGCTGAGGGTTGTTATTCTTTGTCTGAAAAAGAGCCTGTTCAATCGCCTCAATCTCATCGAACCGTCCAATGAACATTCCAGGAAAAGCGATCCCGAACGGTACAAACGGATTAAACTTCATGTTCACCTCAGAATTTGCTCTCAGAATACACAAAGGCTCCGGTAATTCCACCGGAGCCCCATAAAAATATCAAGTAAGAAGCAGATTACTCTGCGCTTTCCTCTTTCTTTTCTTTCTTCTCGGGAACGATCTCTTCCCCGGTTTCCTGATCGACCACTTTCATCGACAGGCGAACCTTGCCGCGATCGTCAAAGCCCAGCAGCTTGACCTTCACTTCCTGACCTTCCTTCAGAACATCCGACGGATGGTTCAGGCGGCGGTTTTCGATCTGGGACACGTGGACCAGACCGTCACGCTTACCAAAGAAGTTCACGAAGGCACCGAAATCGACAATCTTGACCACCTTGCCGGTATAGACCTGACCTTCTTCCGGCTCGGCCACGATCGACCAGATCATGTCATAGGCTTTCTTGATCGATTCCCCATCGGGCGATGCGATCTTGATGACGCCATCGTCGTTGATGTCGACCTTGGCACCCGAAACCTCGACGATCTCGCGGATGACCTTGCCGCCCGAACCGATCACTTCACGGATCTTGTCGGTCGGGATGTTCATGGTCTCGATGCGCGGTGCGTGGACCGAGAACTCGTTGGTCTCGGACAGGGCTTTGCCCATCTCGCCCAGGATGTGCATCCGGCCGTCCTTGGCCTGTGCCAGGGCGGTTTCCATGATCTGAGGCGTGATGCCCGCGACCTTGATGTCCATCTGAAGCGAGGTGATGCCGTTTGCAGTACCAGCAACCTTGAAGTCCATATCGCCCAGGTGGTCTTCGTCACCCAGAATGTCGGTCAGAACCGCGTAAGACCCGTCATCTTCCAGGATCAGGCCCATGGCCACACCGGCAACCGGGGCTTTCAGCGGAACACCCGCATCCATCATCGACAACGACCCGCCGCAGACAGACGCCATCGAGCTGGAGCCGTTGGATTCGGTGATCTCGGACACCACGCGGATGGTATAGGGGAAGTCGGTTGGCGCAGGCAGAACCGCCTGAAGTGCGCGCCATGCCAGCTTGCCGTGACCGATCTCGCGGCGGCCGGGCGAACCCACGCGGCCCACTTCACCAACCGAATAGGGGGGGAAGTTGTAATGCAGCAGGAAGTTCGATTTGAAGTTGCCGTGCAGCGCGTCGATGAACTGCTCATCGTCGCCGGTGCCCAGCGTGGTCACGGCCAGCGCCTGAGTTTCACCGCGGGTGAACAGGGCAGAGCCGTGTGTGCGCGGCAGCAGCGAGGTTTCGGCTTCGATGGCACGCACATCGGTGGTCGAACGACCGTCGATGCGCTTGCCGCCCTTGACGACGTCACCGCGCAGAATACCGGCTTCCAGCTTTTTCATCGCCGAGCCAAGGTTGGCGTCTTCCAGCTGTTCCTCGCTCAGCGCTTCCTTGATCGCTTCACGGGCAGCGGCAACAGCGGCGGTGCGCTCCTGCTTGTCGGTGATCGCGAACGCGGCGCGCATCTGCTCTTCACCAGCAGCCGAAACGGCGGCATAAAGCTCCGAGTAATCGGGTGCGACGAATTCGAACGGCTCTTTCGCGGCGTCTTCGGCCAGCGAAATGATCAGGTCGATGACCGGCTGGATCTGCTCATGCGCAAAGGTCACGGCACCCAGCATTTCGGCCTCGGACAGCTCATAGGCTTCCGATTCCACCATCATCACGGCGTCTTTGGTACCGGCAACAACCAGATCCAGACGCTGTTCAGGGTTCAGGCGCAGGTCCTGCATGTCATCCACGGTCGGGTTCAGGACGTATTCGCCATCCACGAATCCAACGCGGGCACCGGCGATCGGGCCCATGAACGGCGCGCCGGAAATGGTCAGCGCAGCCGACGCGGCGATCATTGCAACGATGTCGGGATCATTGACCAGATCGTGGCTCAGCACGGTGCACATCACCAGCACTTCGTTTTTGAAACCGTCAACGAACAGCGGGCGGATCGGACGGTCGATCAGACGCGCGGTCAGCGTCTCTTTCTCGGTCGGGCGCGCTTCGCGCTTGAAGAAGCCACCCGGAACCTTACCGGCGGCGTAATATTTCTCTTGGTAATGTACGGTCAGCGGGAAAAAGTCCTGACCAGGTTTTTGGCTCTTGGCAAAGGTCACGTTGGCCATGACGCTGGTTTCGCCCAGCGTGGCAATCACGGTGCCGTCGGCCTGACGGGCAACCTTGCCGGTTTCCAGTGTCAGCGTTTCCTCGCCCCACTGCATCGATTTCTTCGTTACATCAAACATATGCGTATCCTAGAACGGAGCACTCCCGCCCCTGCGGGTCTCCGGTTTTGCATGGCGGCCCCATTGCCGCCGACCCCATTTATCTTCCGTTCGAGTGCCGGGGTCAGGGCACAACGTCTCAGATACCGCGCGCATACATGAGAATGCGTTGGAAGGAAAGCGAAACCGAAAAAGCTGGCCGGATCATGCTGAGGCAGGTCCTGACCTCTCGCAGCGCGTCGCAAGGCACAGGGGCCGCATGATGGCGCGCTGCGTGCCATTGCCCCCGTCCGGGATATGGCCTGACAGAACCGGATCACTGCGCTAACCTCACTTTCATCGGGGGTGCGAATGAAAAGACGGCTTACGACAGTGCTGGCGGCTGACGTTGTCGGGTACTCAGCGCTTATGGATCAGGACCGGCAGGGTACACTTGCAGCGCTGAAATCGTTCCGTGACGACACGCTCACTGCCCTGCTGGAATCCCACAACGGCACATTGATCAAAAGCATGGGGGATGGCTGGATCGCTGAATTCCAGTCAACGTCCGACGCGTCGGATTTTGCGATTGCCCTGCAATCCTGCGACAAGCCCGAAGGGCTGCGGCTGCGCATCGGTATTCACACGGGCGAGGTCATTGCGGAAGGCGAAGACATCTTCGGTGATGGCATCAATGTCGCTGCCCGGCTCGAGGCTCTGGCCAAACCCGACCAGATCCTGATCTCGGACACGGCGCATCACAGCCTTGACCGGGGTGATGCGGGTCTGTTCGGCGGCGGCGGGCAGGCCGAGCTAAAGAACATCACGCGCCGCGTTGGTGTCTGGTGTTGGCCAAAGGGCTCAACCGCCAATCTTGCAACACCCGCCGACACCCGCCCGGGGATCGCCGTTCTGCCCTTCGACAACATGTCCGGCGACCCCGAGCAAGAGTTCTTTGCCGACGGTATAACCGAGGACATCATCACGGAACTGTCGCGCTTTCGCTGGCTGATGGTCGTGGCCCGCAACTCGTCCTTCATCTTCAAGGGAAAAACGACGGATATCCGCCAGGTCGGCCTGACGCTCGGGGTTCGGTATGTGCTGGAAGGATCCGTCCGCCGCGCGGGACAGCGTGTCCGGATCACCGGGCAGTTGATCGATGCGGAAAATGGCAGCCACCTGTGGGCCGATCGCTTTGACGGGGTGCTGGACGATATCTTCGAGCTTCAGGACAAGGTCACGCAAGAGGTCGTCACGGCGATCGAACCTTCGCTGCGCCAAGCCGAAACGAACCGATCCCGCGCCAAGCCGACCGAAAGCCTCGAAGCCTATGAACTCTATCTTCAGGCGCAGTCGCAATTTCATCTGCTGACAGATGACGCCAATCGCGAAGCCATCCGGCTGACAACGCTGGCGCTGGACCGCGACCCGGATTACGCCGCAGCCGCAGGGCTGCTGGCATGGCTGCATATTCAACGCCTTGTGCAGGGGCTCGATCCCATCGGCGAAGGGCCCAGGGCCGCCATCAGCGCCGCAGAACGCGTTCTCATGAGCGACCGCGCCGACGGCATTGCCATGGCTTATGCGGCGCATTCAATCTCGATGCTGGCCCGCGACTTGCCGCGCGCGCGGGCGGCGTTCAAACAGGCTCTGGCCGAAAACCCCAATGCTGCAAGTGTTCACATGCTCGCCTCTATCAACCTGTGCATGTTGAACCGGTCGGACGAGGCATTGGAACACGCAACACATGCCATTGAACTCAGCCCGAAAGACCCCATGCGCCATGCGGCGCATATCGCCCGGGCAAGCGCGCTGTTTCAGCTGTGCCGGTATGACGAGGCCGCCGCCGCAGCGCGTGACGCTCTGGCCGTTCGGTCAGGATTTGTCATGAGCCACCTGATGCTTATTGCCGCCTTGGGTCAGATGTCGGATGCCGCAGCGGCGCAGGCGGCGATAAGCGACCTGCAAGCATTGCGCCCCGATATCACCGCTTCCTCGGATCAGACCAGTTTGCCAATCTTTACCGTTCCGGCCTGTGCGGAAAGCTGGCGCGAAGGGTGGAAAAAGGCCGGTCTTCCCGAATAACGGCTGATCTACAGACACACGTTCTGCTGCGGCCACGAAACGCCGCGCCCCCCCCGGTTGGCGGCGACTGGTTGTTCAAGTGTGATGTTCACCACAGAGAGATTTCAAAACTCGTCTATTGTGCAGGCTTATTGTGTCAAAGTTAATGAAAGTAGGTTTACCCATGAAGCTCCATTCCGCCTCTGGCATTTCATTCAACCCTGATGTGTTCGACGAGTCATTTATCGAGATGCTTGACAACCTCCCCGAGGACGCGGTCGAGGATATCGACCTTGATGCAGGCCCCAAGATGCCACTGATGACAGCCCCGGCCACCGAACCAAGCGCGGCGGACGTGGCCGCGATCATGGAAAGCGCATGGGAAGAGCTTTATGCCTCAGACGAAGGGGCCGATATCCGCGCGCTTCCGGCCGACCAACAGGCGCAGATCAAGGCGCGGTTCCTGTCCCCCGACCCGATACCCGAGGCCGAAGCCGCTACGGTTCCCGTCGATGCCGCGCCGTTCTCGGTGCAGGAAACCGCGGACAGCCTGATCCTGATGCAGGGGGACACGCCGCTTTTGGGGGCACCGCTGGGCACCAGCAGGAAAAAGCGCAAGAAAGCCGCGCTGAACACCTTTATCGGGGCCGCCGCCAAAGCGTTTGCCGATATCATCACGATGGCCATGGCCGCGCTGGGGGTTTATCAGGCGCTCGGAACCAAGACGGTCACGCGGGCCGGGGCCGGGATTGCCGTCAAATGCAGCGGCCCGATCAGCCGCCATGCCGGCGCAATCGCCAAGGCCGGAACGGCGGGCAGCGATCTGGCCATGATGAAGGCCATGCTGGGCGTCGCCAAGGCGTCCGTCGGGTTCACCAAACTTGCCGGCATCGTTCTGACCGACATGAGCGGCCTTGAAAAAGCCGCCGCGATTGCCACCTGCGTCGGCGGCATGACACTGGCCGTCGCCTCGGCAAGCGGGTCGTTCTGGGTGTCGATGCTGGCGATGGTAACCGCAGTTGCGATGTTCGTGATCGACACCGCCTTGGCGGTCGATACCTACAAGAAGTGGCAGGCAATCTGACCCGAAGACAGCAAAAGCCATGCCGAGCGGCGTCGCGGATGGGAGCCGCGATGCCGTCTCGGCCGTTTGTCTAAGTGCTCACGCTGCTGAGAATTCGTTGATAGAACGTGCCGTCCGCATCCTCATCTGCACAATTTGCGACCCATTCCAAATCCAATTTCAGTGCCCCTACGGGAACGATCTTCCGCGCGATTTCAGGCGGCGTGGTTTTGTCAGATGTTCCATTCTTCCAATCGTGAAAAGCTGATGAGTATCGAACAACCGCCCCGCTGGTCGGCAAATCGAGCAACCCGCCCTCGGCAAAGAACATCAACCCGTCACCCATTTCTTCCCCGATAAGTTTGAGCCTGTTTCCCAAACGATGTTTGAGGATGGCCACAAACACTATCGCCGCTGAAAACGTGAATTTATCGACAAGTACAACAACCTGCTTACTTGCGCTTTGCGAGATCGCGTCTATCAAAGGCATCGTCAGAAGAAAATCGCCGCCGGTGTTTCCGCGAACGTCAATCAAAAGCGTTCTGTTCGGACAGGCGCGCACGTATTCCACTGCGGCTGAGACGGCTTTGTGCAGCGTTGTTTCGTTCGGAGCAAAAAAGCTCGGTAACGCTATTGAGAGCCCAAGATCTTGCCAATCCTTTATCTCCACAAAAGTCTTGGGCACCCAAGTTGGATCATCCTTGCCGTGCTCATTTCTCGGGTAGAGCATGGATCCTGGAACGGTGTTTCCAATCGCCACTTTCAGATTGGTTATCTGCCCATTTTCGTCCTGAACACGATACTCGGTCGTTCCGCCGTTTGACGAAATACCCAAACGTGCCAAGGCGTACGGCCAAGCCAAAAGAATAGGTCCGATGACTCGCTTCCTTTGGCACGTTCCCGCAAGAAACTGTTCCGCCTTTGCTTCAATCTGGCTCAAAGCTGCGCCGTTGACTGCAATCAGTTCTCCTCGCGGTGCAGTTATCTCTGGAAACGCGCCGACGAGTTGCACAGAACGCCCTACGCTCACGAACCTCAGCGGAAGCACTTTGATCGCATCGTTCGGGATCAGCCGTGTGTGCCCATTGTCGGGAAGTGCCAGTAGACGCATCGCGGACATCAAGAAGGCTTCGGTGGAGCCTTCCAAGGCGTATCGCCGGGTTTCACTAATGCAATTGTCTATCACCGCATATTCGATCTGCTGAAAGCTGGGATCGGTCGGCAAGACAGTTTCTAAAATTTGGTTTAGGTCTTCCGTGAGCGACATGCCTCACGATGCGCATGGCCGTTCGTCAATGTCCAGATTGGGCTCACCTTGCCAACCAAGATTGAGTTTACCACTGCAGCTTTGGTCGGTTGGAATACTTGACATTCGTCCACATAAGAAAACGCCCGCCAATTGGGCGGGCGTACAAATCTTACAGACCGGGGTTCAGAACCGGTACAAAACGTAACAAATACGTTTAGCGGCGGATGCCCAGCTTTTTGATCAGGTCCTGGTAACGCGCCTCTTCCTTGCCCTTCAGGTAGTCCAGCAGCTTACGGCGCTGAGCAACCATTTTCAGCAGACCACGACGACCGTGGTTGTCTTTCTTGTGGGTCTTGAAGTGCTCGGTCAGGGTGTTGATGCGCGAGGTCAGGATAGCAACCTGTACTTCAGGCGAACCGGTGTCGCCTTCTTTGGTTGCGAATTCCTGCATGACGCGTGCTTTTTCAGCGGCAGTGATCGACATCGGGGTCTCCTTTAAAAGGTTAGAGTTGATGGCGCAGGCCGGGATGTCGTCCAGCACAGGCCCATGGAGAAAACCGCACCGATTCCGATGCGGATGGGCGCGTATAAGCGCATTTGACCCAAATGGCAAAAGGTTTCTGCGGGCTCAGACCATCTGACCGTATTGTGCCAGCTGCGCTTCGGTGATCAGCTGAATATCGGCCGCAGTCATCCCTTCGGCACCATATACCTGCGCAACTTCCTGCCCATCGATGAAAACCCTTGTCAGGTTGGCGTTTTCGGCGTCGGCCTCAACCTCGATTGCCGGGTCGGTCTCATCCTCCCACGTCACCAGCAGCTTGTCTTCGCCGGGTTGAAACCCCATCACGGTCACCTGATCGTCGCCTGGGTTCAACACGATGTCATCGGCCCCGTCTCCGCCCGTTACCACGTCTTTGCCGCCTGCCAGAATGGTATCGTCACCCACACCGCCGTTCAGGAAATCCCTTTCGGCGGCACCCTCTTCGATCCCGAAAACAAAGTCGTCTCCATCCCCGCCAAAGACAGTATCCTCACCTTCGCCCCCGTTCAGAACATCATCCCCGAACCCGCCCTGCAACGCATCATCCCCTGCGCCGCCGTCCAGCTGGTCGTCGCCCTGACCGCCAAACAACTCGTCCTCACCCGCACCGCCATCCAGAGTGTCGTCCCCAAAGTGACCGTAAAGGGCGTCATCCCCGTCCTCACCGAACAAAAGGTCGTCATCCGCCTCACCGTGCAGGACGTCATTTCCCTGCCCGCCCGATATCTCATCCGCGCCGTCGCCCCCGTGCAGAACGTCGTTGCCCTTGGCACCGTTTATCGTGTCGTCCCCGCCGTAGCCGTTGATCTGATCGACACCGTCCTGCCCGGTAATCACGTCCGAACCATCGCCGCCAGCAATCACGAGATCGCCTTCAAATTCCGAGATCACAGTTCCGGTGAAGGGCGCCTCGCTACTGTCCGGCGAGGGTTCGGTGTTAGCGTTTTCCGGGTCTTCGACACCCTCGCCGATGACCAGAAATTCACCGGTACCAACCTCGGCCGAAGGTTCACCTTCCGGGTTTTCATCCGGCGTGTCGTCCTCTTCGATCAGAAAATCGCTCATCGCGTAAGCAGCGCCGCCGATGGCGGCCAGTCCAAGCAATCCGGCCAGAAACATGGAACCCCTCCGAAAGCATGATGTTCCGAGGGTGGAATATCCCATTTCGGCCGTCACCGGGTCAACGGTAAACCTTTGAAATGGTTAATCCTTTGTCACCAGAGTTCTGGCTGCTGAGTATAGGCGATATAAAGCGGATGTTTGGGGTGGCCGTCCTTGGTCAGGCCCAGATGGAACAGCGATTGGCCGGTGCCGCGCAACAGGGTTTCCACCGCAGGGCCACGCTCCAGATGCGCGCCATGCGTGCCCCAGGCTGCGATGACCTGATCGGCCCATTGCACGCCGTCCAGAATGGCCGCGTCATTCTCGGGCCCGACCGGATCGGCGGCAGCCCGCATCTTGCGCGGGTCGGTGTCGCGCCACGCAAAGATGTTCGTGACCTGAAACGCCCCGAACCCCAACGCGCGTGCGCGCCGTTCACAGCGTTCCACCGTCGGATCGTTCTGCACCTCGGTCGCGGTTGACGGGTTCAGCATCACAAATAATGCCTTGCGCCCTTCAGGGTCCCAGATGCGGGTCAGGCTATAGCGGTATTTCTCGCAATCGGAATATATGGCGGTCGAGGGCGCGTCGCCCTTGGTGTGGGAACGGGTGATCATGCCCTTCGCCTAACACGACTCTCAGTCGACGAACACCCGGCTGGGGTGCAATTCACCGGATTTATAGATGCCCACGGCCACGGCCTTGCCGTCGAACGATGCCCAGGCCTCGTCGCCGTATTCCACGTCCCCAGCCAGCACCATGCCCGGATTGCCATTGCGCAGGCGGGTGGCGCCTTCGGGTGTGCATTTCAGTTCGGGTAGGTCGGACAGGCCGGTTTCCAGCGGGTGCAGATACTCGTCCAGGGCGGTTGTTTTCGCCATCTCGTCAATCTGCTCGATGCTCAACCCGTCCTCGGCCTCGAACGGGCCGGACCAGATGCGGCGCAGTTCCTTGACGTGGGCGTGACAGCCCAGCGCCTCGCCCAGATCGCGGGCAATCGAGCGGACATAGCCGCCTTTGCCGCAGGTCATTTCCAGCACCACATGGTCTTCGTCGGGGCGGTCGACAAGGATCAGTTCCTCGACCCAGAGGCGGCGGGCGGTCAGCTCCACATCTTCCCCATCGCGGGCCAGTTTATAGGCGCGTTGGCCGTCGATCTTAACCGCCGAGAATTTGGGCGGCACCTGCATGATGTCACCCAGAAACGGGGTCAGCGCCTGTTTGATATCGTCATCCGAGGGCCGCGCATCACTTTGCGCGATCACTTCGCCCTCGGCATCGTCCGTGTTGGTGGCCTGCCCCAGACGCACGGTAAAAGTATAGGCTTTCAAGGCATCGGTGATATAGGGAACGGTCTTGGTCGCCTCGCCCAAGGCAATTGCCAGAACGCCGGTCGCCTCGGGATCCAGCGTGCCCGCATGGCCCGCCTTTTTGGCATCCATCGCCCAACGCACCTTGTTGACCACGGCGGTCGAGGTCATGCCCGCGGGCTTGTCCACCACCAGCCAGCCGGAAATGTCGCGACCCTTGCGTTTGCGTCCCATCATGCACCTTGAATCTTGCTAAGGCGCGCGAGTTAACGGATCACTCTGCCGCTGTCAATTTGCGGGCGTTTCTTCGACGACGCCGACAATCGGCCCCAGCGAGAATCCCAGATCCGAGCGGTTGCTGGCCCGCTCATACATTCGCGAGATATTGCCGTCGAAAAACAGCGCGTTTGGCGTGCCAAGCACATCGCGGAACAGACGTCCGAACTCGTGGAAGGTGACATAATCTTCCGAGATCGCAAACACCGCCCGTGTACCATCGGAACTGGTGCCGACCCCATTGCGAACATAAAGCGAGGTCGAATCGGGCAGGAAACGCGGGTGCAGTTCTCCGTCGATCACCAGCATGGGGCCGGATTGGGTGGCAAAGCGGCAGGTGGGGGCCTGATCCACGTAATCAAGCGTTTCAAACACATCCGCCCGGCCCTTGCGGATGCAGAACACGCCATTGGGCAGCAACCCGAAATTGCCGGGGCCGGGGTTGGTGATCACACGCATCTGCTCCTGGCCGTCCTCGACATAATGGCCAACGGGTGAACGGTCGTCGTGGTACATGCCCGCGTTCATCGCAAAGGTCAGCCGTTCGCCTTCCGGGGCCAGCACTTCGTTGACCGCCGAAAAATGCCCCAATACCTGACCGTCTTCACCGTTCAGAAACAGCCGCAGATCTTCATTGGCGGCATCGACGTTGCAAACCGTATAACGTTTGTCCTCATGGGTCAGCTTTTCACAAGTGACCGCGCCTGCCTGCGCGGCCCAAAGAAGCGTCGCCAATGTGACAAACGTGCGGATCACTCGTCCAGATCGCGGCGCACCGCGTCCTGTTCGAACATGCGGCGGGTGTCGTCCAGACGGTCAAACGTGTCATCCAGCCGAAAGCGCAGATCGGGCGCGAATTTCAGGCCGACTTTCTTGCCGACCATGCGCCGCAGCTCACCCTTGTTGCGGGCCAGAAGTTCGATCACGTCCTCCTGCCCTCTGCCGCCAAGGGGCAGCACATAGGCGGTGGCGATCTTCAGATCGGGCGAGGTACGCACCTCACCCACGGTGATCGACATGCGATTCAGGTCGGGGTCGTGGACATCTCCGCGCGCCAGAACTTCGGACAGGGTGCGGCGGATCAGTTCGCCGACACGCAGCTGCCGTTGGGACGGGCCGGGGCCATCGTGGAATTTGTTCTTTGCCATAATCCCCGATCTAAGCGCAAAGCGGGGCTTTGCCAAGCGGGCGCGAACCGGGTAGGAGGCTTTGAGCCGACTTAACGAAAAGGACCAGCGCAATGACCCATATTCCGGGGATCGTCATCACAGGGGCTTCGGGCCGTATGGGGCAGATGCTGATCAAGACCGTGTCGGACAGCGATCAGGCGCGTCTGGTCGGCGTGGTCGAACGCAAGGGCCATGACTGGATCGGTCAGGATGTGGGCACGGTCATGGGCGGGCAGGCGCTGGGCGTTACCGTCACCGACGACCCGCTGGAGGCCTTTGCGCAGGCGCAGGCAGTGATCGACTTCACCGCGCCCGAGGCGACACTGGACTTCGCCGCGCTGGCCGCGCAGGCGCGCTGTGTGCATGTGATCGGCACCACCGGCATGTCCGACGAACAGATCGCAGCACTGGAACCCGCGTCGCGCCATGCGGTGATCGTACGAGCCGGAAACATGAGCCTTGGCGTCAACCTTCTGGTGCAATTGACCAAAAAGGTCGCAGCTGCGCTGGATGAGGATTTCGATATCGAGATCATCGAAGGTCACCACCATCACAAGGTAGATGCACCTTCGGGCACCGCCTTGATGCTGGGAGAGGCCGCAGCCGAAGGGCGTGGCGTTGAGTTGTCGGACGTGTCCGACCGGGGTCGGGACGGCATCACCGGTGCGCGCAAGCGTGGAGATATCGGTTTTCACGCTATTCGCGGCGGCGACATCGTGGGGGAACATGATGTCCTGTTCGCCGCCCCTGGAGAACGCATCGTCCTGCGCCATCTGGCCACCGACCGCGCCATCTTTGCCCGCGGCGCGTTGAAAGCGGCGCTGTGGGGGCAGGGCAAATCCCCCGGTCAATATGACATGGTGGATGTGCTTGGGCTGTAAGCCATAGACGGGCCGCTCGACGGCGTTACACTCGGGCGTATGCGGAACCTGACATCACGTGTGATGACCGGATTGGTGCTGGTCCTGTTCTATCTGACCCTGCTACCCTTCGTCGCGCAGGGGTTTGACATGATCAGCGTCGGGCTGTCTGAGAGCGCGGCACAGAAAAGCTACTTGTTTGCCTATGACCAGAGTGTCGCTAATGCGGCGATGATGTTGCATATCCTTGCCGGAACGGTGTTGGTGGCTCTTGTGCCGCTGCAGCTGCTGAAAGGGCTTCGGCTGAAATACAATCGGTTTCACCGCGGCTTGGGTGTGGCTCTGATTGCGTCGGCTTTGATCACCGGACTGGCAGGAATGACCTATATCCCCCTGCGGGGAACGATCGGTGGACCGATGATGTCTGCAGCGTTTTTCTTGTATGGGCTCTGCCTGTTCACTGCAGCTCTGATGGTGGCGCGCATGGCTGTAATCGCGGATCGTGCTGGCCATTGGGCATGGGGTCTGCGTCTGTTCTGGCTGGCGCTGGGGTCGTGGCTCTACCGTGTGCATTATACGGTTTGGTATCTGTTGACCGGCGGGTTGGGGTCAGAGCCTGATTTCTCGGGCCCTTTCGATTTGGTTCAGAACTTCGCGTTCTTCGTACCGTACCTGCTGGCTACGCAGATTTGGATCGCGCGTAGCCGATCTGCTCATCGGGGGGCTCTGATCACAAATCCCTGATCTTGTCGGCGCGCAGCGGGCAGGCGAGGTAGACGCCAAATTCCTGACCGATATCAGCGCTGACGCGGGCGTGCACCGCACCCTGCCGATCGAGGAACCGCTGGTTGTCTTCAACCGGGAATATCCCCTCGTGCCAGATACCGGGATGGATATACAGCCCGCGCGAACCGTCGCACCAGAACGCCACCACCTTTTCTGGTGTCAGGTTGTCGCCGGGCAACGCGGCAGGAATGATGAAGGGCTTTTTGTCGAGTGGCCAGAACATCTGCCCGCCATCCGGGTGATAGTTCATGTGCCACAGCAGCACCTGATCGCGGGGCGCTGTTTGGCGGCTTGTCTGTGCCTGCTGCGGATCGGTGGACCAGCCGAGGACATAGTGGCCATTGACCGCTTCGTTCTCGCCATAAAGCACGTCGCCCTTCCACTCACCACGAAAGGTGCCTTCGACCCAGCCGCCTTCATCGCCGGTGCCTTCATCGATCGGCCGCCAGCCCTGCTGTGGCCAGCGGGTGATCTCGATCTCGAACTCTTCGGGATCATCGACCAGACACCCATAGCTTTTGACCGAGGCGTCCGTTGCGCGGATCAGGGGAACCTCGTGCCAGGGCAGCGAGGGTTTGGTGCTGGCTTCAAAGATGTATTCCGGGGCGTTCATGCGGCCTCCATGTGCTTGTCGACCATACGCTGCACCATCGGCGCAAAATGTGCAAAGTCAGGTGTTTCCATGTCGGCGCGTTTCCCGGCCTCATCCAGATAGCGGACCTGAATGATCTCTTTCAGGTTCGGGTTGGCTTCGAACGCGGCAACTTCTTCGGCGCTCATCGGACCACCTTGCAGTTCCAACGTGTGAACCGACGCCGCGGACAGGCGATTGAAATACTCGGGTTTGGTGGCACAAAGATACCGCTTGGCTGCCACGTGATAGCGGCAGCAATCGGTGATGACCGAGGGGAAGAACTGCTCCAGCACCTCGGCGCCCGCGTCCTCATGATGACGGTCTTCGGTGTCGTCGGGGTGGTAGGTGCCGAACTCGGATGTGAAATGGCCGATGTCGTGCAGCAAGGCGCCCACGATAATTTCCTCGGGCAACCCGTTCTGCTCGGCAATGGTTGCACCTTGCAGCATGTGCTGGGCCATGGTGACAGGCTCGCCCAGATATTCTTCACCGCCGCGGCGCGCAAAGATGTCACCGATGAAGGCAACGATATTGTCCCGGTTCAGGGTCGAGAAATCAGGTTTCATTCCGCCGCCTCCGGTTGGGTCATTTCCATCGCCGCCAGTGTGGACAGCAATCCGTCCTTGTCGGCGTAACATCCCTGCAACCAGCGCGATCCGGCCCCGGAATAGCCAAGCCGCGCGTGCAGGACGCGGGTGTTGTCGACGATAAAGCTTTCCCCCGGTTCCAGTTTGAAGGAAACGCCCATCGCCGGATCGTCGATGATATCCCCCAATTGGCGATAGGCCGCGTAATAAGCCTCCATCTTGTCAAACGGCACGTCTACGAAAGGGGCAGAAGAGCGGTTGTTGAAGCGGATGCCGATCAGCTCGCCATCCGGCGACAACTCGATCATCGGGCGGCGCGACCGCAGGCAGACCCCGTCCGAGCCCTTGTATTCGAACCGCGCCGGATATCCGGCCAGCAGGGCAAAGCCTTCGGGGTTTGCGTCACGCAGTTTTTCGATGGCGCGGAAGCCGTCAACAACGATGGACTCCCCACCTTCAGCCGAGTTTTCCAGACAATAGAGGATTTGCAAGGTCGGCACCGGGTCGCGATAGGGGTTGTCGGTATGCGCCTGAAGGCCAAGCCCGGTATAGGCAAGGTTTGTCGGGTTCACTTCGGTCCGCACCTCGAAATAGGGGCCATAATTGGTTTCGCGGACATAGCCGAACAGGTCAGCGACCTTCAGCAACGATTCAGGCTCGGTCGGGCCGCCGGTCAGCTTGGCAAAGCCGAACTCGGCCACAGCGGCCAGCCAATTGCGCTTGGCAGCCGGGTTGGCATGGACCTCGTTCCAATCGCCGCTGGGCGCGGCGATGCCACTCTCCCAGGTCGTGATGCCGGCGGCGATGCGACCCAGCGCAATGTCATGATCGCGGTCATAGCTGTTTTCGGCCAACCAGTCCGCCGGGAAGGTAACGGTTTTGCCCTCAGGCTGGAACGTGACTTGCAGGTCACCCGCGACCACCTCGACTGAACTGACCGAAATGTCGGCAGGAATATCGCCGATGGTGATCAGGCGCTGACCGTTGCCCGTTGCGCGGGTATCAGCGTCCAGCGCGTTGTCGCGCAGCCAGATGGCGTGGAAACGGGCCTTGGTCCCGGTATCAAACGCGACTGTAACAATCGAGGTGTCGTGGGTGGCGGTGCGCAGCATTGGGGGTCTCCTGTTCGGCGCGGGCTTTGGTTGAGCAGATACGCCGTTCGTGGCATTACGACAATTAATCCTTATTTCGGCTGAGGCTTGGAAAAACTAATGGCTAAGAATAAGACCGGATTACCGCCGCTGGATTGGTTGCGCGTGTTCGAAGCCGCCGGGCGGCTTGGCGGGTTCTCGGCCGCGGCGAAAGAGTTCGGGTTGACGCAGGCCGCTGTCAGCCAAAGGATCGGCAATCTTGAGGCGTGGCTGGGCCGGTCCCTGTTTGTGCGCGAGGCGCGCGGCGTGTCGCTGACGGTCGAAGGTGAAAGCTATCTGCCGCTCGTGCAGGACAGCCTGCTGGCGTTGGAACGCAACACCGAGGATCTGTTTGGAAAATCGCCACGCGAACTCAGGGTCGCCGGGTTGTCGTCAAACATTCACGCCCTTGTTGTACCAGCCCTGCCTGTGTTCCGAAATCTGCGCCCCGAGGTGCGGGTGATGACCGACTCGGTTGCGCGCCGGTCGTCGCTGGATGAGGAACGCACCTGGCTGCAAATCCGCTATGGTCGCGGCGTGTGGACCGGGCGCGACGCGGCATTGATCGCGCGCGAGGTGCTGGTGCCGATGGCCGCGCCGGGCGTTGAATGGGGTGCCCCCCTGATCGATCTGCGCGGCGAGCGTCCGGGCTGGCGCGAGTGGAACCGGAAATACGGGCACGGGGACGTCGCGCCATCTCATGTCAGTTTCGATTCGATGGAACATGCTGTTTCGGCGGCAAGGCGCGGAATGGGGGTTGTGCTGGGCTCGGTTCCGCTGGCGTCCGGTGATCTAAAGGATGGCCGGTTGCGCAGGTTAGAGCTGCCAGAGCTGCAAACCAAGGACGGGTATTGGCTGACATGGCCCGAAGATAGGTCGCAGTCCAGGAAACAGCGCGCCCTGATCGATGATTTTCTGAAGGCGCTGCGCGGCTGAGGGCCTAGAAATCGATGGCGATGCCTTTCTTTTCCCAATCACCGTAACGGGCGGGGTCCAGCCCATCGCGCCCGCCCAGTTCCTTGGGCATTTCCCTGGCTTCGGCCTGGGCTTTTTGGCGGCGTTTTTCCGCTTCGGCCAGCGCGCGTTGGGCGGCGGGGGGCAGGTCTTTGCGGTCGTCACTCATGACATCGGGTTCCTTTCCGTGCATAGCCTTGATATACGCCCGCGTCCGCCAATGGCAATGCGGGCACAGGTCACATGAAGGCGGTACCATGACAAACAGCGCGACAGCAGCACGGCGCAGCGCAATCTATCTGTTGGATCAGGTTCTGGGCGAAGGCCGCCTGTTGTCTGAATGCCTCGCTGCGGGCGCTTTGGATCGGTTGGGGCCAGAGGATCGCGCGCGTGCCCAGCGGCTGGCCTCGGAAACCCTGCGCGGGCTGGAGCGCGCCGACCGTCTGCTGGACAACCACCTGAACCGAACACCCGCCCTGACCGTACACAACGCGCTGCGGCTGGGCGCGGTCGAACTGTGCAGCGGGGAAGCCGCGCATGGGGTGGTGAACTCCATGGTTGAAATCATCAGTCGCTCGCGCAAGCACGGGCGTCTGAAAGGGCTGGTGAATGCCGTTTTGCGCAAGGTCGCGTCCGAGGGGCCCGAAGCATGGCCGAAAATGCGTGTCCCGCGCCTGCCGGAGTGGTTGCGAGACCCGCTGATCGCGGCGTGGGGTGCCGAAGCAGTTGCCGGAATGGAACAGGCGCATTTCGCGGGCGCACCGCTGGACCTTACACTGAAGCCGGGGGCGGAAAGTCCTTCGGGCGAAAAACTTCCCACCGGGTCTGTGCGTATTCTGGATGCGGGTCAGGTCTCGGCCTTGCCGGGATACAAGGCTGGGGATTGGTGGGTGCAGGACGCGGCAGCCGCGCTGCCGGTGCGTGTTCTGGCACCGAAGGCGGGCGAGAAGGTGTTGGACCTTTGCGCGGCACCGGGCGGTAAAACCATGCAACTGGCTGCGGCGGGCTCGGATGTGACGGCGCTGGATGTATCCGCGGCGCGCACAGAACGCGTGCGCGAAAACCTAGCGCGAACCGGATTGACGGCAGAAGTCATCGTGGGTGACGCGCTGGACCATCAGGGTCAGTACGACGCGATTTTGCTGGACGCGCCCTGCTCGGCCACGGGTACGATCCGCAGGCATCCTGACTTGCCCTTTGCCAAGGATGGCTCGGAAATTGCCGGATTGATCGAATTGCAGGCGCAGATGCTGGCCCATTCGTGGACGCTGCTGAAACCTGGCGGGCGGCTGGTCTATTGCACCTGTTCGCTTTTGCCGGATGAGGGCGAGGTTCAGATCGAAGACGCGCTGGGCATGTATCCGGACATGCGTGTTGATCGCGAGGCACTAAAGCTCTCCGGCATCGAAGACAACTGGATCACCGAGGAAGGCGGCCTGCGTCTACGGCCCGACTACTGGCCCGATCGCGGGGGTATGGACGGGTTCTATATCGCCTGCCTGAACAAATCCGCCTGAGTGCACGCTTTTCGATGACTTGACGATCGGCGCGGTCTATCGTTGGGTCTCAAGCGCCAGCAGAGCGCAAGGGGCAGAGTAACACGCGCATGTCAAATTCGGACACCATGGCCAGTCGGTGGATGCGGTTGCAGAACCGTTTCTACGCGCGTCTCAGCCAACGGCAAAAGGCAGCTACGGGGTTTGTTGCGCAGCCCCAGCCGCGCACCGTTGGTTCGTTTGCGCGCGGGCGGCAGCTGGTTGCGGGGAATCTCTTGTTCGCCGGCTATCTGGTCGAGGCAGACGATACCGCGTTGTGGGATGTTGTTGCCCCCAGCGCCGGCTTTGATGAGGAACGCCATGGTTTTGCATGGCTGGATGATCTGGCCGCTGTCGGTGATATGCGCGCACGGGAAAAAGCGCAGCGCTGGGTCTGGGGCTGGATCGAGGCGCATGGCCGCGGGCAGGGCCCGGGCTGGGTGCCTGACCTGACCGGGCGGCGGGTGATGCGCTGGATCAACCATGCACTCTTTCTGCTGCGCGGGGCAGATGAGAAGCAAAGCAAACTGTTCTTTCGGTCTTTGGCGCAGCAAACATGGTTCCTGTCCAAGCGCTGGCAGGCCGCGACACCCGGGTTGCCGCGTTTCGAGGCGCTGGCCGGTCTTGTGCAAGCCGGGTTGGCGCTGGAGGGGTTGGAGCAGATGGCCGATCCGGCCCTGCGGGCTTTGGCTGGCGAGTGTGACCGGCAAGTGGATGCGCAAGGCGGTATTCCAACACGCAACCCGGAAGAGCTGCTTGAAGTGTTCATGCTGCTCAGCTGGACGTCGGCGGCGCTCAGCGATCTTGGACGCGGTACACCTGTCGCGCAGGCCAAGGCGATCAAGCGGATTGCACCGACCTTGCGCAGTCTGCGCCATGCGGATGGCGCGCTGGCGCGGTTTCACGGCGGTGGGCGCGGGGTCGAAGGGCGGCTGGAACAGGCGCTTGCGCAAAGCGGCGTCAAGCACAAGGCGGCGACCGAACTGCCAATGGGCTATGCCCGCCTGTCCGCAGCACGCACCACGGTGATCGTGGATGCCAGCGCGCCGCCGTCCGGAGCGGCCTCATTCAACGCGCACGCATCCACGCTGGCGTTCGAGCTGACCTCGGGGCGTCGCCCTTTGATCGTGAATTGTGGATCGGGGGCCAGTTTCGGGTTGGATTGGCGCCGTGCCGGGCGTGCGACCCCATCTCACTCAACCCTGTGTCTGGACGGGTTCTCGAGCGCGCGGTTGGCCAACCCGTTGCCGGGCCGCGAAAGTCAGGCGCTGGTCGATGCGCCGCGGGACGTTCCGGTCGATTTTGAAGATGCGTTCGAAGGCATCCGTTTCATGGCTGGGCATGACGGATATGTCAAAGTCTTCGGGCTGACCCACGCGCGCACATTCGAATTGCGCTTTGACGGGCGTGAGCTGACGGTCGAGGATATTCTGCTGACCGCAACCGACAAGGCCAAGCGTCAGTTCGACAGGGCGATGGACGCCTCGGGCCTCAAGGGCATTGGCTATGACATCCGTTTTCATCTGCATCCTGACGTTGATGCTGCGCTGGATCTGGGCGGGGCGGCAGTGTCGATGGCGCTCAAAAGCGGCGAGATCTGGGTTTTCCGCCATGATGGTGTGGGAAAATTATCCGTCGAACCAAGTGTTTACCTTGAAAAAGGCCGTTTAAAGCCACGCGCGACAAAACAGATCGTTCTATCTGGCCGCGTAATGGAGTATGCGACGCGCATCCGGTGGACGCTGAGCAAGGCGCAGGATACAGCCTATGCCGTGCGCGATACGCACCGGGACGAGCCCAAGTTTGACTGACGCCAAAAGGACCTTTGGACCCATGACCGACCTTCACCCCGTGCGCCGCGCGTTGCTTTCCGTTTCCGACAAGACCGGGCTGATCGAGCTGGGCAAGGCGCTGTCCGAGCGCGGGATCGAATTGCTGTCGACTGGCGGCACTGCCAAGGCGCTGCGCGATGCAGGGCTTGAGGTGCGCGATGTCAGCGAAATTACCGGGTTCCCCGAGATGATGGATGGCCGGGTCAAGACGCTGCACCCGATGGTGCATGGCGGGTTGCTGGCGCTGCGCGACAATGACACCCACGTCGCGGCGATGGAGGAACATGGCATCGGTGCCATCGACCTGCTGGTCGTGAACCTCTACCCGTTCGAGGCAACCGTCGCTAAGGGCGCGGGTTATGACGAATGTATCGAGAATATCGACATCGGTGGCCCGGCGATGATCCGCGCGGCCTCAAAAAACCATACCTTTGTGAACGTGGTGGTGGATGTCGAGGATTATTCCTCCTTGCTGGATCAGCTGGAAGAAAACTATGGCAAGACATCCTATGGCTTCCGCCAGTGGCTGGCGCAAAAGGCCTATGCCCGAACAGCGGCCTATGACGCCGCCGTGTCGAACTGGATGGCCGATGCGCTGCAACTGGACGCCCCAACGCGCCGCGCATTTGCTGGCGAGTTGAAGCAGACCCTGCGGTATGGTGAAAACAGCCACCAGCAGGCAGCGTTCTACACGGACGGCACCAACCGCCCCGGCGTCGCCACCGCCGTTCAGCATCAGGGCAAGGAACTGAGCTATAACAACATCAACGACACAGATGCGGCTTTTGAGCTGGTGGCCGAGTTTGATCCGGCGAAAGGCGCGGCTTGCGCCATCATCAAGCACGCCAACCCTTGCGGTGTAGCCACAGGTGCAACCCTTCTTGAGGCGTACAAGGCGGCATTTGACTGCGACCGCACCTCGGCCTTTGGCGGCATTGTTGCGCTGAACCAGCCGCTGGATGAAGAAACAGCGCAAGAGATTACCGGCATCTTCACCGAGGTTGTGATCGCCCCCGGTGCCTCGGACGAGGCCAAGGCGATTTTTGCCGCCAAGAAAAACCTGCGCCTGCTGACAACCGAGGCGCTGCCGGATGTAACCGAAGGTGGCAAAACCGTCCGTCAGGTGGCTGGTGGGCTGTTGGTGCAGGATAAGGACAACGGGTTTATCGGCATGGACGACCTCAAGGTCGTGACCAAGAAAGACCCGACCGACGCTCAGATGCGTGACCTGCTGTTCGCGTGGAAAGTGGCCAAGCACGTCAAATCCAACGCCATCGTCTACGTCAAGGATGGCGCAACCGTGGGTGTTGGCGCGGGGCAGATGAGCCGCGTGGATTCGGCCCTGATCGCGGCCAAGAAAGCCGAACGTATGGCCGAAACGCTGGGCTTGCCGCAACCGCTGACCATCGGTTCCGCCGTGGCATCGGATGCGTTTTTCCCCTTCCCCGACGGGTTGATGGAAGCCGCCGAAGCGGGCGCGACCTGCGTCATTCAGCCGGGCGGGTCCATGCGCGACGATGAAGTGATCGCCGCAGCCGATGAGGCCGGTCTGGCGATGGTCTTCACCGGTATGCGTCATTTCCGTCACTGATGCGGTCACGCCTGCTTCTCTGGGCGGCCTTGGCCGCCTTCGCGATCGACCAGATCAGCAAATATCTGGTCGTTCACGTCCTGCGCGTGGCTGAACGGCCCGACGGTATCGATGTTCTGCCACCGCTGCTGGTGTTCAAATACGGCGAGAATCGGGGCATCAATTTCGGCCTGTTTCAGGGCGACTCTGAGGCTGCGCGCTGGTTTTTGATCGGTGTGTCCGTGGTGATCTGCATCGGTGTGCTTGTCTGGCTTGGTCGTTCGACGCGTTCGAAATTCATGTTGTTCTGTGGCGGCATGCTGATCGGCGGAGCGCTTGGGAATGTGGTCGACCGGCTTCTTTATGGGTTTGTTCTGGATTTCCTGAACATGTCCTGCTGTGGCATCAACAACCCGTTTGTGTTCAACTTGGCGGATGTGTTCATATTCGCCGGAGCGCTGGGGCTGGTTTTGTTTGACGGCAAAAAGCCCTCGTGACGCGCGGAATGATATGCGATAAAAGCGCCTGAAACAGGCTGGAGACACCAATGCGGATGCCGCGCGCCATATTTGTTCTGACAGTTGCCGCTGCGGTTGCGGCATGTTCGAATCCCGGACTGCGGGATCTGGCGCCTCCGGGACAGGGTCCGGATGAGTTTTCGGTATTGCCGGTCAAGCCGCTGACCCAGCCTCAGGATTACGCGTTCCTGCCGGCACCGACGCCGGGTGGTGGAAATCTGACAGACCCGACCCCTCAGGCCGATGCGGTGATCGCGCTGGGCGGTAATGCCGCCGCCCTGAACCCCAATGCCGGTGTGCCGTCGTCGGATGCAGCGCTTGTGACGGCGTCCAGCCGTTATGGCGTGCCAGCCGATGCACGGCAAGTGGTCGAAGCCGAGGATGCCGCGTTCCGCAAACGCCGGGGCCGCTGGACCGGTCTGCGCCTGTTCCCCGTCGACCGCTATAATCAGGTCTACGAACGCCAGTCGATCGATCCGTATTCGGAAACCGATGCCGCCCGCCGGGCCGGGGTCGAAACCCCGACCTCGCCCCCGAATGAATAATTCTTAACTTTCCGTCATCGGGCTTGAACCCGGGCCGCACCACCGTAGTTTGAATACTATAAAACGAAACGGAGGATGCCCCATGGTTCGGGCCCTGGCCTTGTCGGCTGCCCTGATCGCCACCACCCCGGCTTTTGCCGGGGGCGGGAAAGAAGCGGTCACCACATTCACTTTGGACAACGGCATGAATGTCGTCGTGGTCGAAGACCATCGCGCGCCTGTCGTGCAGCACATGGTCTGGTACCGCGCCGGATCGGCGGATGAGCCGATCGGATCGTCGGGTGTCGCGCATTTTCTTGAACACCTGTTGTTCAAGGGCACAGATACTTTGGCGCCAGGTGAGTTCTCGGCTACCGTCGCGGCCAATGGCGGCAACGATAACGCGTTCACCTCGTATGATTACACTGCCTATTTCCAGCGCGTCGCCGCCGACCGGCTTGAGTTGATGATGCGCATGGAATCGGACCGTATGCGGAACATACGCCTGAGCGATGAGGATATCGTGACCGAGCGCGATGTGATCCTTGAGGAACGCAACCAGCGCACCGAAAACAACCCGCGCGCCCTGTTCGGCGAACAGATGAGCGCGGCACAATACCTCAATCACCGTTATGGCGTGCCGATCATCGGCTGGAAGCACGAGATGGAAGAACTGGAACTGGAAGACGCGCTGTCTTTCTACCAGACCCACTACGCGCCCAATAACGCCATTCTGGTTGTCACCGGAGACGTTGATCCCGCCGAGGTTCGCACTCTGGCCGATCAGTATTACGGTGTGATTCCCGCCAATGCGGATTTGCCGGAACGGGTCCGGTCGCAGGAACCCCCGCAAACCGCCGAACGTCGTCTGACTTTCAAGGACCCTCGCGTGGCGCAGCCCTACATCCAGCGCAGTTACCTGGCGCCGGAACGCGATCCGGGCGATCAGGAAAAGGCGGCAGCCCTGTTTCTGTTGGCGGAACTTCTAGGGGGCAGCACGACCTCTTACCTGAACGAAAAGCTGCAATTTGATCAGAAAATGGCTGTTTATACCGGGGCGTTCTACCGTGACGTGTCGCTGGATGACACAACATTCGATCTGCTGGTCGTTCCCGCCGAAGGGGTTTCCCTGCAAGAGGCCGAAGATGCCATGGACCAGGCCGTGGCCGATTTCATTGCCGAAGGTGTCGACGAGGACGATCTGAACCGCATCAAGATGCAGTTGCGGGCCGCGCAGACCTATGCGCGCGACAATGTGGACGGGATCGGCAACCGCTATGGGCGCGCCCTGACCAGCGGCCTGACAATACAGGACGTGCAGGCATGGCCTGATATTCTTCAGGCTGTGACCGGCGACGAAATCATCGCCGCCGCCCGCGATGTTCTGCAACCCGAGGCGTCGGTCACCGGCTGGCTGATGCGCGATGATGAGGTAACGCAATGAAACGGTTTCTCGCAACGCTGATTGCCTGTCTGGTTGCTCTGCCTGCCTTGGCCGAGATCGAGATTGAAGAAGTGACCTCGCCCGGCGGGATCACCGCATGGCTGGTCGAGGATCACTCGATCCCTTTCACCGCGCTCGAGCTACGCTTTCGTGGCGGTACGTCGCTGGACGACCCGGACAAGCGCGGCGCCGTCTATCTGATGAGCGGGCTGATCGAGGAAGGGTCCGGCGAAATGGACGCGCGGACCTATGCGCGCGAGCTTGAGGCGCTGGCCGCATCGTTCCGCTATAACGCCGGTGACGACACGGTTTCGATTTCCGCACGTTTTCTGACCGAAAACCGGGATGAGGTCGCCGACCTGCTGCGTGAGACGATTCACGAACCGCGCTTTGATCAGGACGCGGTTGACCGTGTGCGCGCACAAATCCTGTCCGGGCTGCGATCAGATCAGACCGACCCGAACGAGATTGCAGGCCGCAACTTTGCCCAGATCGCCTATGGCGATCACCCTTATGGTTCCGAAGGCAAGGGCACGATCGAAAGCGTCTCGGCGCTGACACGGGATGATGTGGTAACGGCGTATGAAAGCGTTTTTGCCAAGGATCGTCTTTATGTGGGGGCCGTCGGCGATATCACGGCCGAAGAACTGGGCGCATTGCTTGACACATTGCTCGCCGACCTGCCGGAAACGGGCAAGCCCATCCCGGGCAAGGCCAACGTGACCATCCCCGGCGGGATCAGTGTTGTCGAGTTTGACACCCCGCAATCCGTGGCGCTGTTTGGCCATGCCGGAATAGATCGGGACGATCCTGATTTCTTTGCCGCCTATATCCTGAACCACATCCTTGGCGGTGGCGGGTTCGAAAGCCGTCTGATGCAGGAGGTGCGTGAAAAGCGTGGCCTGACCTATGGGGTTGGAACCTATCTTGTGCCCAAGGATCTGGCCTCGGTTTACCTGGGGTCGGTGTCATCGGCCAATGACCGCATTGCCGAGGCGATAGAGGTTATTCGCAACGAATGGGCGCATGCTGCCACCGAAGGGGTGACGCAGAAGGAACTGGACGATGCCAAGACCTATCTGACTGGCGCTTATCCGCTGCGCTTTGATGGTAACGGGCAGATTGCCGGGATCATGGTGGGGATGCAGATGGAAGGATTGCCCATCGACTATATCGCCACCCGCAATGACAAGGTGAACGCGGTCACACTGGAAGACGTGAACCGCGTTGCATCCGAACTGTTGGACCCGGACGGCCTGCATTTCACTGTTGTTGGAAAGCCGGTTGGGCTGGAAACTACCAACTGAACTGCAAGGGGTGAGTTGCGGCTCACCCCTTTTTCATACTCCGCAGCATATCGCCCATCATCTGGCCGAACTTGCCCGATCCGCGCTGATAAAGTGCCCCATCCACGGCCAGAACCGTGCCGCTGATATAGCTGGCCAGATCCGAGCTGAGGAACAGGCAGGCGTTGGCCACGTCCTGCGGCTGGCCCCAGCGGCCCAACGGCACGTCGCGGCGCAGTTCTTCGTGGGCGTTTTTGGTGGGCGCAAGGCGTTTCGCACCCTCGGTGCCTTCGATGAACCCCGGCACAACCGAATTCACCCTGATCCCTTCGACACCCCATTCCATCGACAGCGTGCGGGTGATCTGATCCACCCCCGCCTTGGCGGCGCAAACATGCGACTGGCCTTCGTACGGCAGGTAGGACTGCGGGGCCGAGATATTGATGATGCTGGCACCGGGGCGTTTGAGGAACGGATACGCCCCCTTCATCACGTGGATCGTGCCCATCAGGTCGATATCGATCACGGTCTTGAACGCGTTGACCGACATCTCGGACGCCAGCGCCGGGAAGTTGCCCGCCGCGCCCGAGATCAGCACATCGAAATCCCCAAAGGCGTCATGGAATTGCTTCAGTCCCGCCGCCACAGCGTCGGCATCACGCACATCAAACGCAGCCCCAATCGCATCCTGTGCGCCTGCGGCTTTCAGCGCGGCGATGGTGTCATCGACCTTTTCCCGCGACCGGCTGGCCACGGCCAGTTTGGCACCCGAGGCCGCAAAAGCCTCGGCAATGCCGCGATTGATACCGCTGGTTCCGCCAATCACGATGACGGTTTGTCCTGAAAAATCCATGTAACGCCCTTTATCTTTGATCTACTGGGTGAGCGCCATTCTCTTGACTGAGTTCGTTGCGCATCTCCTCAATCATCGGAAGCACAAGAGTTTCGCGATTTGCGAGTAAGAATACCAAGCACGCAAATGCGCCGACCAAAGAAAAAATCACCAAACGAGCGATAGAAGTCCGATTGGTTTTCTCAGTCGGTAGTACCAAAGTAAACGCTCCCTTGGCGGGAGCCCTACTCGCCGTAGGGCACCCAGATGTTTTTCACTTCTGTTGCAGCCTGAAGGAAGCGGCGGGAATGGTCCATTCTCCAGTCAAATGCCGTCGCGTTATTGACCCAGGTCCGCTTCAGGTTCCCGGCTGAAACGACCTCGATCTCTTTCGACAGGTCGGTGGACGAAAACGACCAGACCGCGTCGACATTCAGATGCGAGGCCAGCGGTTTCGCCAGTTCCGCATGGCTGCCCGTCAGGATGTTGACCACACCGGCAGGAACGTCCGAAGTCTCAAGGATCTGGTAGAAATCCGTCGCCGCCAGCGGGTAGGGCTCAGAAGCCACCAGAACCGTCCGGTTGCCCATCGCAATCGCAGGCGCCATGGCCGAGACCAGACCCAGCAGCGGTGCCTCATCCGCGCAAAGCGCACCGATCACGCCAACGGGTTCCTTCATGGCGATGGCCACGCCCCGGATCGGAACACCATGGACCTGGCCGTCATACTTATCGGCCCAGGCGGCGGCAGTGAACAGGCGTTGGATCGAAGCCTCGACTTCTTTCGCGCCGTCTTTCCTGCCGGTCATGGCGTCGATCCGCGCCGCGAATTCACCGGCACGGGCCGAGAGGTTTTCGCCGATGTAATAGAGGATCTGGGCCCGCAGATGGCCGGTGGTTCTGGACCAGCTTTTGGCACCTGCCGCAGCCTCGACCGCGTTGCGCACGTCCTTGCGGTTGGCAAGACCCACATGGCCCAGCAGGCCGGACTTGCCCCAAACCGGTTTCGAATAACCACCATCGGGCCGCGCCTGCTTGCCGCCGACATACAACTTGGCAGTGCGGTCAATCGGGTCGACCGGTGCCCCTTCGCCCATGGCTGCCTCGACCTTTGCCAGCGGCTTGGCCTTACCCTTGGGTCTGGTATAGGCGGTCAGCCCTTCCCAACCACCTTCGCGGCCAAAGCCGCTTTCGCGGACCCCACCGAACCCGGCAGCGGCGTCAAACAGATTGGTGGCATTCACCCAGACGACGCCCGCAACCAGCTTGGGCGCGATATCCAGCGCAAGGTTCACATTCTCGGTCCAGACAGTCGCCGCCAGACCGTACCGGGTGTTGTTGGCCAGCTCGACGGCCTCTTCCGGTGTGCGGAAAGTCGAAGACACCAGCACCGGACCAAAGATCTCTTCCTGCATCAACGGGTCCGAGGTCTCGAGCCCCGAGATCAGTGTCGGCGGGTAGTAGCAGCCGTTTGCGGGAAGATCGCAGGCAGCTTGATGCACATGGCCCGCTGTGTTGCTTTCGACCATTCCTTTGATGGTCTGCAACTGAACCGGGTCCACAACCGCGCCCACGTCGATACATTTGTCCAGCGGATTGCCGACGCGCAGCGTGTCCATCCGGGCGCGCAGCTTGTCGTGGAAACGGTCGGCGATGCCTTCCTGCACCAGCAGGCGCGAACCTGCACAGCAGACCTGACCCTGATTGAACCAGATCGCATCCACCAGCCCTTCGATGGCCGAGTCGATATCGGCGTCATCAAAGACGATGTACGCGGATTTGCCGCCCAACTCCAACGTCAGTTCCTTACCAGATCCGGCAGTGGCCTCACGGATGCGGCGGCCCACAACAGTCGAGCCGGTAAAGGCAATCTTGTCCACGTCCGAGGCCACGATCATCTCGCCCACGGCACCGTCTCCGGTGACGATGTTGACGACACCTTTCGGCAGACCGGCCTGTGTGCAGATATCGGCAAATAACAGCGCCGTCAGCGAGGTATATTCAGCGGGTTTCATAACCACCGTATTTCCCATTGCCAGCGCAGGCGCGATCTTCCACGCCAACATCAGCAGGGGGAAGTTCCACGGAATGATCTGACCGCACACACCCAACGCTTCAGCGTCGGGCAGCTCGCTTTCCATCAGCTGCGCCATACCGGCGTGGTAATAGAAATGCCGCTGCGCCAGCGGAATATCGATGTCACGCGATTCCCGGATCGGTTTGCCGTTGTCGAGGCTTTCCAGCACCGCAAACAGACGCGAATGCTTTTGCAGCAGTCGCGCAATTGCATACAGATACCGCGCACGGCCCGCGCCGCCCAGTTTCTCCCATTTCGGCTGAGCCTTGCGCGCGGCGGCAACAGCGGCGTCCACGTCGGCCTGCTTGGCCTGCGTCAGCTTGGCCAGAACCTCCCCGGTCGCCGGGTTGCGGCTGTCAAACCCTTTGCCCGGCTTGGTGAAAGCACCATCGATATAGTGTCCGAACTTGTCGCCCTGATCGACCAGCCAGGCCAGTGCCTCGGCGGCGCTTTCGGGGGCGGGGCCGTATTCCATGGTCTCAAAAATCTCTTTGACTGTCATGACTTCATCTTTTCCCAAATACTCACTGTCCAGACATACCCACGGGCTCAGCCCATCGAGTGTCTGTAACCAGCCGAGTAAGCCCCGGTGACATAGTGTTCCAACTGCCGCTCGATATCGCCCAGCAACGATGAGGCGCCAAAGCGGAACAGATCCGGTTCCAGCCAGCGATCACCCAGCTCGTCCTTGATCAGCGACAGATAAACCAGCGCGTCCTTGGCTTTCGAAATACCACCCGCAGGCTTGTAGCCGACCCGATATCCGGTGCGGTCATAATAGTCGCGGATCGCGCGGATCATCACCAACGACACGGGCAGGGTGGCGTTGACGCTTTCCTTGCCGGTCGAGGTCTTGATGAAATCCGCCCCGGCCATCATGCACACCAGCGAGGCGCGCGCGACATTGCGCAGGCTACCCAATTCTCCGGTCGCAAGAATGGCTTTGACATGGGCATCGCCACAAGCCACGCGGAACGCCTTCATCTCATCATACAGGGCCTGCCAGTCCCCCGACAGCACGTGACGGCGCGAGATTACGATGTCGATTTCCTCGGCCCCGGCCTTCACGCTTTCCTCGATCTCAGCCACGCGCAGATGGAACGGGGACAGGCCTGCGGGAAAGCCGGTGGACACGGCAGCGACCGGAATGCCAGTGCCTTTCAGAGCGTCTACGGCGGTTTCGATCATGTCGTGATAGACACAAACCGCCCCGGTTGTGATCGGCGGCATGTCCAGCGCCTGAAGAACCGAAGGCGCAACCGGCTGACGGGCCTTTGCACACAGGCGGCGCACACGGCCCACCGTATCATCGCCCGACAGCGTGGTTAGGTCGATCATCGTGATGGCTTTCAGCAGCCACGCAGCCTGATATTCCTTCTTGACCGAACGGCGGCCCGGCAATGTGGCCGCACGGCGTTCAATCGCGGAAGTATTGGCCTGAACGGCGCGCACCCAGTCCAGATCCAGTTCCATTCCGGGGTTCCGGGGTTCGGTCACTTGCGGCAGATGCGCGGTGCGCACGGGGCTTTCTGAGCTCTGCGTATCCATGGTTACGTCCTTTGGGAGGTTTGCGACAAAATCGCACGGGTGGCCCGGGAATGGAAGGTGTTCCAGCGCAATGATCGAATATTTTTGACCATTTGGACAAATAATTGAGGTTTTCTTGCGAATAATTCTCATTAGCGTTGACTTAGTTGCGAATGGTTCTCATATTTGATCCAACACGTATCTAAATCGAGGTTGGAAATGATTCGTCGGCATTGCCTTGCATTTTTGGCTCTGGCCCTTTCGGTGCCAGCCATGGCTTTTGCCGGGGCACCGCTGAAAGTGGTGGCCACGACGGGCATGATTGCAGATGCGGCCCGTCAGGTCGGCGGTGATCTGGTTGAGGTCAGAGGGCTTATGGGCCCCGGCGTTGATCCCCATGCCTATCGCCAGACGCGCAGCGATATTGTTGCGATGACACGGGCAGACCTGGTTCTGTGGCACGGCCTGTATCTCGAAGCGCAAATGGAAGACTTCTTTCATGATCTCGAGCGGAAACGGACCGTCATTGCGGTTGCAGAGGGCGTAGATAAGTCCATGCTGCGTGCGCATGATGATTATGCCGACAAGTATGATCCGCATGTCTGGATGACACCCGCGCTGTGGCGCGAAGTTGTTGTGGAAGTGCAGCGTGCGCTGACCGAAGCCCGCCCCGAAGCAGCCGAGGTTTTTGCGGCCAATGCACAAGCCCATCTGGCCGACATAGACCGTCTGACGGCCTATGCCGAGAAAACCCTGTCTTCGGTACCGGACCACAACAAGGTTCTGGTCACCGCCCACGACGCCTTTGGCTATTTCGGCGAAAGTTTCGGGTTCGAGGTACTGGGCATTCAGGGCATCTCGACCCAATCCGAGGCGGGCCTGAACCGGATCGGAGAGTTGGTTGACCTGTTGGTTGATCGCCGGATCACGGCGGTCTTCGTCGAAAGCTCGGTTTCTGACCGGTCGATCCGCGCGCTGATCGAAGGGGCCACAGCCAAAGGGCACGAGGTGAAGGTCGGGGGCGAGTTGTTCTCGGACGCCATGGGCGAGGATGGCACCTACGAAGGCACTTACATCGGGATGTTGGATCACAATATCACCGTCATCGCAGGCGCATTGGGCGGAGAAGTTCCCGATCGCGGCATGGACGGCAAACTGTCAGCGGGGTTCTGAGTGATGCTGGGGCTGATCAGCAACGAAGGTGTGACGATCCAGGAACATAATCTGGATGACAGCCCTCTGGCTGTGCGGGGCCTGACGGTTTCCTACGGGCAGAAGCCAGCGGTCTTTTCGGTTGATATGACGGTAACGCCCGGCGCGATGACCGCCATTATCGGGCCGAACGGTGCTGGAAAGTCAACGCTGCTCAAGGCGGCGCTGGGCATCGTTACGCCATTGTCGGGGCAGGTGACCGTATTTGGTCAGCCGCTGAATTCGCAACGCGCACGTGTTGCCTATGTTCCCCAGCGTGCCAGCGTGGACTGGGATTTCCCGACACGGGTGATCGACGTGGTTCTGATGGGTCTGTCGCGTGAACTGGGCCTGTTGGGCCGCTTGCGCGCGCGCCACAAGGCCCGTGCGATGGATTGCCTGAACCGTGTCGGAATGCGCGATTTCGCGGATCGCCAGATAGGCCAGCTGTCCGGTGGCCAGCAACAGCGTGTGTTTCTGGCGCGTGCTCTGGCTCAGGATGCTGATCTGTACCTGCTGGACGAGCCGTTTGCCGGTGTCGACGCTGCTACCGAAAAAGCCATCATCGCGGTGCTGAAGTCCCTGAAAGAGGCCGGTAAGACAGTCGTTGTCGTGCATCATGATCTGGCCACCGTGACCGACTATTTCGACCACGTTTTCCTGATCAACACTCGCAAGGTGGCCGAAGGGCCGGTGGCCGAGGCCTTCACGGCGGAAACGCTGCAATCGGCCTATGGTGGCAGGTTGGCAACGGCCCAGATCGATCAGATTTCACGCGCGCTGGGATAGTTCATGCTTTGGGATGCTCTGACCCTTCAGCTTGGCTATAATGCCACGCTGGTTGCCATCGGTGCGACATTGCTTGGCGTGTCGGCGGGCGTGACAGGGACCTTCCTGTTTCTGCGCAAGCGCGCCCTTGTCAGCGACGCAATCAGCCATGCAACCTTGCCGGGCGTCTGTATCGCGTTCATGGTGCTGGTCGCGCTGGGTGGGGACGGGCGCAACCTGCCGGGCCTGTTGGTGGGGTCCGCCATTTCAGCCTGGGTTGGTCTGTTGTGCATGAACTGGCTGACACGGCGCACCCGACTGGCCGAGGACGCCGCGATCGGTGCGGTCCTGTCTGTGTTCTTCGGCTTTGGGATCGTGCTGCTGACGGTCATCCAAACCATGGGGGTTGGCCGTCAGGCCGGGCTGGAAGGTTTCCTGTTGGGTTCGACCGCTGGAATGCTGTGGGCCGATGCGGTAATCATCGCACTTGGTGGCGCCTTGACCTTGGCTCTGGTGCTGATCATCCGCCGTCCGATGACCCTTGTCGCATTCGACCCCGAATACGCAGCGGCGCGCGGGTTGCCAGTGCATCGTATCGACCTGGCCATGATGGGGCTGGTCATGGCCGTGACCGTGGTCGGCCTGAAAATCGTCGGCCTGATCCTGATCGTGGCTTTGCTGATCATTCCGGCAGTGACCGCCCGGTTTTGGTCTGACCGCTCGGAACGCGTTGTTCTGTTGGCCGGGTTGGCCGGTGGTCTGGCCGGATATATCGGCGCTGCCATATCCGCATCTGCGCCCAATCTTCCAACCGGCCCGATTATCGTGCTGGTCAGCTTTGCCTTTTTCCTCGCCTCCCTCTTCTTCGCCCCGATGCGCGGCGTTCTGGCGGCGGTGCTGCGGCATCTGCGGTTTCAGCGCCGGGTGCATATTCGTCAGGGGCTTCTGGCGCTGGCACAAGGGCAGAAGATCTATGAACCCCTGACCCTGCGTTTGCTGCGGCGTGCCGGGCTGGTCCGGGCGGATGGCGTCGCGACGGACACCGGCAAGGCCCGCGCGGCCAAGGCCCTGCGGGATGAAAAGCGATGGGAAATCGTGCGCGCCGATCAGGCGCACGAGGCGACAGCTGCGCTCTATGACGGATTGCGCGATATCGAGTCTGTTCTGACACGGGACCAGATTGATGAGATCGACCGCCAGATTGGCGGGCCGCAGGGGATACCGGCATGAGTGGTGAAGAATTCGTCCCGCTGTCTCTGACGCCGCTGCTGATCGGAACATGTGCGGCCATCGCCTGTGCCTTGCCCGGCAACTTTCTTGTGTTGCGAAAACAGGCGCTGATCGGCGATGCGATCAGCCATGTGGTGCTGCCGGGTATCGTTGTTGCGTTTCTGCTGACAGGGGCCATATCCACTTGGCCGATGATGTTGGGCGCGGCAGGGGCCGCGGTTCTGGCTGTTGTCCTGATCGAGGCCATTCGCCGGCTGGGGCAGATCGAACCCGGAGCCGCCATGGGCGTGGTCTTTACCACCATGTTCGCGGCAGGCGTTCTGCTGCTTGAGCAGACGGATACGTCAACCGTGCATCTGGATGTGGAACATGCGCTTTACGGCAATCTCGAAAGCCTGATCTGGCTGGACGCGACCGGGTGGTCCTCGCTGCTGGACGCTCAGGCCCTTGCCGGATTGCCCCCGGAACTGCCCCGTATAGCGCTGACACTGGTCGGAGTGATGCTGTTCACATGGCTGTTCTGGCGGCCGCTGAAAATTTCCACCTTTGACGAAGGTTTCGCCCGCACGATTGGTATTCGCACGGGACTTCTGGGTATAGCGCTCGTCATCACTGCAGCCATCGCGGCGGTTGCCGCTTTTGACGCTGTGGGCTCGATCATCGTGATCGCGATGTTTATTTGCCCTCCGGCAGCCGCGCGGATGCTGACCAACCGGCTTGAGGCGCAGATTGGCTGGAGTGTCGTGATCGCTATAACCTCTGCCGTGACAGGGTATGTGCTGGCAGGCTACGGACCCCTGTGGCTGGGTGCAGCGGATGCGGTCAGTGCGGCGGGGATGATCGCAACGATGTCCGGGCTGATCCTGGCACTGGCGGCCATGTTTGGCCCATGCCGCACACGTGTTGGTGTTCAGACATCAGCCTGAGACGGCATTTTCCTGCCGCAGATGCCCATGCGTCATCGGCCAAACTCTGCCCAGATGCCGTTAAGGTTAATCTTAAGCAGATTTTTGGGAAGTCTCGTGCTAGAGGCTGCCCATTGATTAGCTGAACACACCACTCACTCTGGTAGGCCCGGATGGTACGGAATGGGGATTCATTCACGGCCATCCGGGCGCCCCTTTCCGATCAGAAGACATGCTCAAACCGGTGGCAGAATCGTGCGCGGTTGTGCTAGGTCTAGGGGTATGGCGCAGACAAACCCCAATATCAGCGAAAATCGCCCCGTGATCAGACAGCTTGACGATGCTGCCATCAACCGTATTGCGGCGGGTGAAGTGGTGGAACGCCCGGCCTCGGCGGTCAAGGAACTGGTCGAGAATGCGCTTGATGCTGGGGCCGCGCGTGTAGCCGTCGAAATCGCCGACGGGGGAAAGACACTGATCCGCGTGACCGACGATGGGTGCGGCATCCCGGCCCAAGATTTGCCGCTTGCCCTGTCGCGCCATGCCACATCAAAGATCGACGGATCGGACCTGCTGAATATCCACACCTTCGGGTTTCGAGGCGAAGCTTTGCCCTCGTTGGGGGCTGTCGGACGCCTGACCATAACCAGTCGCGTGCCCGGTGCGGACGCGGCGCAGATCCATGTTGCGGGTGGCAAGATGGGTTCGGTCAAGCCTGCCGCCCTGCGCGCGGGCACGGTGGTCGAGCTGCGCGATCTGTTCTTCGCCACCCCCGCCCGGCTGAAATTCATGCGCACCGACCGGGCCGAGGCGCAGGCGATCACGGACATGGTGAAGCGGCTGGCGATGGCTGAGCCATCCGTCACATTTACCCTGCGCGATGTCTCGGGCGGTGGCGAAGGCCGAGTGATCTTCCGCGCGGATCGCGAGAATGGCGACCTGTTTGACGCCTTGCACGCCCGTCTTGCCCGTGTGATCGGGCGCGAATTCGCCGAGAATGCGCTGCGGATTGATGCCACGCGCGACGGTCTCAGGCTTTTTGGTTATGCGGCCCTGCCGACCTATTCCCGTGGCGCTGCGGTGGCGCAGTACCTTTTTGTCAACGGGCGTCCCGTGCGGGACAAGATACTGACCGGTGCTTTGCGGGCGGCTTATTTCGATTTCCTCAGCCGGGACCGTCACCCGGCGGCGGCATTGTTCATCGACTGCGACCCGACATTGGTTGACGTGAACGTTCACCCTGCCAAGTCCGAGGTCCGGTTCCGCGATCCCGGCGTTGCGCGCGGGCTTATCGTATCCAGTTTGCGTCACGCTTTGGCCGAGGCCGGGCATCGCGCGTCCTCGACCGTGGCCAACGCGACACTGGGTGCAATGCGACCGGAACCCGCGCAGTCTGCACCAGCGCGGGTCTATCAGATGGATCGCCCGTCGCCTGCAGCGCGCCAGGCTGCGTACCGGGCACAGGCTCCGGGTTTTGCGGAACTGGCGCATGATTACAGCGGCAGCATTGTCGATCCGATCCCGGTTGCACCCGCTTCGCAGGGTCAGGAGCCTGATGCCCAGAATCTTCCACTGGGCGCCGCGCGCGGACAGGTGCATGAAAACTACATCATCGCCCAGACTGCCGATGGAATGGTGATCGTTGATCAGCACGCCGCGCATGAACGGCTGGTCTATGAAAAGCTGAAAAAACAGATGGCCGAGACGGGCGTTGCGGCGCAGGCGCTTTTGATCCCTGAGATTGTTGAGTTGTCCGAAGGTGACTGCGCCCGTCTGATGGCTGTCTGTGATGACCTGTCCCGTTTGGGGCTGACCATCGAACCCTTTGGCGGAGGCGCCATTGCCGTGCGCGAAACCCCGGCCATTCTGGGCGAGGTCGATGCGCGCGCGATGATACTGGATATCCTCGACGAACTGGCCGATCAGGGCGAAAGCCAGATGGTGCAGGCAAGGATCGAGGCGATCCTCAGCCGGGTTGCCTGCCACGGCTCGGTTCGGTCCGGCCGCCGTATGCGGGCCGAGGAAATGAACGCCCTGCTGCGCGAGATGGAGACGACGCCGCATTCCGGCCAGTGCAATCACGGGCGACCAACATATGTGGAACTGAAGCTAAGCGACATCGAACGCCTGTTCGGGCGCAGTTGATTTGGTCTCAAACAGGCCTTAAGAAGACAGAAACAAAACAAGAACATCCGAGGCGACATGATCAAGATTGCAGGAACAGAATATGCGCTGGATGACCCGGTTGTTCTTATCGTGGGCGGAACAGTCGCGCTGATCCTGCTGCTGCTGTTCCTGTCGTTGCGTGCCGCCAATCGCTCGGCCCGGATGGCGGAACCGCTGGCGCGGCAGATGGCGCTTCTGGGTCAGCATGTGCAGCAGCTGGGGCAGGGGCAGGAACAGTTGCGCGGCGGCTTGCAGCATGTTTCGGACACACAGGCCAACGCGCAGGTGCAGGTGATCCAGACGGTCGAGGCACGCTTGTCCTCGGTTCAGCAGCAGATGAATGACCGGCTAGCGGATAACGCGATGAAATCGGCTCGCGCGCTGGCCGAGATGCAGGAACGGATGAAGGAAACCCTGCACGGTTCGTCAAAACAGACGGCGACATCACTGACGCAGCTGCAGGAACGTCTGGCCGCCATCGACAAGGCGCAGGACAATATCACGAAACTGTCGGGCGATGTTCTCAGCCTTCAGGATATCCTGTCGAACAAGCAGCGGCGCGGGATGTTTGGTGAGATTCAGCTGAACGATATCGTGTCCAAGGCGCTGCCCGCGGACAGCTATTCGCTGCAAGCCACCTTGTCGAACGGCAGGCGCGCGGATTGCCTGGTGCATCTGCCGAACCCGCCCGGCCCGATCGTGATTGACGCGAAATTCCCGCTTGAGGATTTCGAGGCACTTGCCGCCGCGCAGACCAAGGCGGATGTTGAAAGATGCCTGCGGGCTTTTGGCGCTGCCGTGAAAGTGCATATCAAGGCGATTTCCGAGAAATACATCCTCGACGGGGAAACCGCTGACGGAGCCCTGATGTTCGTCCCGTCCGAAGCGATCTATGCCGAGCTACACGCCCGCCTGCCCGATGTGGTGCGCGAAGGGTTTGCCGCAAGGGTCTGGATCGTCTCGCCCACCACCTGTATGGCCACGCTGAACACGATGCGGGCGATCCTGAAAGATGCGCGCATGCGTGAACAGGCCGGTGCGATCCGCAAAGAACTGGGATTGCTGCACAAAGACGTGGACCGTCTGGGCGACCGCGTTTCAAACCTCGACCGTCACTTCGGGCAGGCGGCCAAGGATATCTCGGAAATCAAGATCAGTGCCGAAAAGGCCGGCCGCCGGGCGCAGCGGCTGGATAATTTCGACTTCGAAGAAATCGCGCCCGATACTGAAACAGAGGTTGTGCCACTGGCACGTCACGAAGGCTGAACATCCTGTTGAAGAACTGAACCGGCACCGGGCCGGTTCTGATGGACCAGTGCCTGCAAGCGTTCAGATACGCAGAAAGGGCTGGAAAAGGCGCGGCATCAGCTTGTTGAATTTCAGCGGCGCATCCGTAACCGCCAGGCATATGCAGTCTTCCGAGATATCCGCGACAGGTGTGTGTTCCAGATCCTCGTCAGCGATTTCAACATCGCCACGGGCAAAATGGTCAACCTCGTCCGAGAAAGCCCCTTGCAGAACCATTGTCAGCTCCATGCCGTTGTGGCCATGATCCGGCACGGCAGCACCGGCCGGAATGAAAAGCAAGCGGGCGGTGGCGTCTTTGGTGGTCGGCAGGATCGCCTGTTTGACGCCCATACCTATCGACCTCCAGCGGATGTCCTTGACTGTTCCGCCCACGTAATCCTGCAACGGGGCCGGCAGAACTGCACATCCCGGGCGAACGGGCTTGGGCGCCGGAGCACCTTGGGAGATCAAAGCCATCGTGGCCGCCAGTGAAGTTTCACTCATGCTGACACCCTCACTCTGCTCGTCCAGAACATGCCCGCCAACGGCGTCATAGCTTTCTGCGCGCGCGCGGCAGTGGTCGCACAGGGACAGATGCGTGGCGACCATCAGATCGAAGGCTTCGGGCAGACCGCCTGCGGCATAGGCCATCAGCAGGTCATCTGTCAGGTGATGTTTGATCAACTTGCTCATCTTACTCATCTCAGTTCATCGCGTGGCGCAGGCGGTCCAGCGCCAGCCGTATCCGTGATTTGATCGTTCCCAGCGGCAACCCGGTCTGCGATGCGATTTCCCGGTGACTCAGGTCGCCGAAATATGCCTTCTCGATCAGGTCCCGCTGTGCATCCGGCAACGCTTTCAAGGCGGTGCGCAGTTGCGCGGTTTCCTGTTGCAGCGCGATGACGTCATCCTGATCGGGCTCAGCCTCGGGCCCCCAACCCAGATCTTCGGGTTCAGGGCGGCGTTGCTTGCGCAGCACGTCAATGCGCTTGTTCCGTGCGATGGTGAACACCCATGTGGCCACGGTGGCACGCGTCGGGTCGAACAGGTGGGCCTTGTGCCACAAGGTCGCCATCACCTCTTGTGCGCATTCTTCTGCCATGGCGGCATCCGCCCCTGACTTCATCAGGAACGCCTTGATACGCGGCGCGAAGTGCTGGAACAGCTCGGCAAATGCCGCCTGATCCTGCGCATCCCGGATGCGTCTGACGTGGTCCACCCATTCGGCCCTGGTCTCGCGCTTGCCGTTGATGTCGTTCACCCGCCTACCCTTGATGCGTTTGTTGATGCGCCAAGATTGAGGGGCGGGTGTTTCAACCGCTGGTCCGTCCAAGGTCGCTGTATTGATCTGGGTAAACATAACCACAATACGGCGCATGTCCCAAGCCGGATCACTTTATCGGAACATTTTGATCCGCTCCCGGCCAAGTCTCGTAATATGAACACCAGCGGCAAAAAAGAAATCGCGACTGCTCTGGCGGGTGTGCAAGGACCAGAAGACATCGGATGGCAAAAACGATAGATCATGTTGCAGGCCACACCTATCACGGCCGCAAGGGGGCAATCGACAACGCCTTCCGGTATTCTGTCGATTACATCCTGTTTGATCCCGAAGCCCGGTTGACCACGCCTTTTCTGTTTTCAATGGACCGGACGAATGTCACCAACTGGCGAACCCGCGATCACGGAGGAGAGCCGGGTCAAGGCCATGGTGCCGCCTGGCTGCGCGCGCGATTTACCGAGATGGACATTCCGCAACCCGCGCAGGTCATGCTGCTGACCCAGCCAAGGGTGCTGGGCCACGTATTTAATCCCGTCAGTTTCTGGTTCTGCTTTGACCGCGATGATCAGCTTTACGCCGTGGTGGCCGAGGTGACGAACACCTTCGGAACGCGTCACAGTTATCTGTGCCATAAGCCGGATTTTTCGACCATCAGACCAACCGACCGATTGACGGCCGAAAAGGTGATGCATGTCTCGCCCTTCCAGAAGATTGAAGGCAGCTATACGTTCCGCTTCGACTACAGCCCGGATCGGGTCGGTGTGTGGATCGACTACACGCGCGCGGATGGCGGGTTGATCGCGACGCTGACCGGACCGCGCCAGCCATTGACCAGCCGGGTGATCCTTTGGTCTTTTCTGCGTCGCCCTTTCGGTTCGCGTCGCACTTTTGCGCTGATCCTCTGGCAGGCCTTCAGGTTGTGGCTGAAAAAAGCCGCCTTCCGCCCGTTTCGCAGGGAACCGGTGCCTGATCACCCAGTAACGCGTGTGGGGCAGTGACCAGCCTGTTTGTTCAAGATCAAAGACGCGGGCCCCTGTCGGTGGTTGTGATGGCGTAACAACCGCGAACACGAGGAGTCGAAGAGATGATGGAAATCTCGGCAAGAAAAGTCGCCCAGGTCGCCATGATGGGCCGCGAACTGAACCGGGCCGAAGGCGAATTGCGGGCGTTCATCGACCGCATGAGCGAAGACGAGCAGGCCGAACTGGTAGCCATCATGTGGATCGGGCGCGAGAGCTTTTTTGCGGAAGATCTGGCCGAGGCCATCGCCACCGCCAAGTCCGAGGCATCGACCCCTTGTGCAGATTACCTGATCGGAACACCGCATATGTCTGACCACCTTGAGAATGGTCTGGACGCATTGGGAATATCTGCAGAAGACGTGGAAAACGATCTGATGTAGGCCCCTCGTCGGCATCGCTGCCCGGTGCCTGCGTCTGGCGGCACCGGATATTGCCCGCCAAGGCAGACTAACAGCGACGGGGGTGTCAAGCTTTCGAGCGAGGTTGGTGAAAGTCTGTATTCGGTTTCTCTTTGCCTTCGAAGCCGCCGCGAATGGGTTTCTATGTGATCTTCTTGAAAAGCCGCCACTTTCCCAAAGGTGTGGCTTTGTAAGCCGTGTATTTCTACTGAGGTAGACTGTTTTCTGTCGCGGCCTTGAGGAAATCATGGCGAACGGGGATTGCGCGTGGACCATGCTACATAGAACATGTGGGTCACGCGGTTTTCGCCGATGATCGCTGCGCGCGCAATCGATGAAGCGTCCTACACTGAATTCTTGGCGCATGGACGCCACATAGGTCCGTGTGCATGTCCATGGAAAGTGGATGGATCTCTACCGCGCTTTAGACAAAGCGGGAAATACTCTTCATCTCATGCACCAAAACGAAAGCTCTGCCTAACTTTCTCAAGACTTTGCGGAACAACCACCGCGGTTGTGGCTGGACTGTGGATCCGTTTCAGTTGCTGGATGTCAGCCTGATCGAAAATGCTGCGCCAGAAAATCAATCAACGCGCGCACCCGGGCCGTCAGGTGACGATTGGGTGGATAGAGCGCATAAAGGCCGAAATTTTCCGTTTCATAGTCCTGAAACAGGCGCTCCAGGGTACCCTCTTCCAGACTGCGGGCAATCACATAGTGCGGGCAACGCGCAATACCCAGCCCGGCAATCGCCATGTTGGCAATCGCCGCCGGGGCATTGGCATGAAACATTCCCGCCACCTTGACCACAATATCCCTTGTCCCGGCTCGAAACCTCCATGCTGTTGCGTCGGCTGGATTTTCGTCAATCAGGCAGTTATGTGTGGCCAGTGCCATCGGATCACCCGGACGCCCCCTTTCCGCCAGATAATCAGGCGACGCGCAGACGATCAGCGGCATATCGGACAGCTTCCGCGCAATCAGGGTCGAATCCCGCAACACCCCGATCCGTATGGCAAGATCGAACCCCTCTTCAACAAGCGCCACGCGCGAGTCCGACAGTTTAAGGTCGATATCGACCTTCGGATGTGCCCGCAGAAACGAAGCCAAAGCCTGAGTCAGGTTGATGCTGCCGAACCCGGTTGGTGCGGTTATTCGGATTGGCCCGGCCAGTGCCGATTGCCGCTCCTGAACAAGGTCTTCCAGCTCGTCGATTTGTTCCACGATCGGGCGGCAGCGTTCAAGGTACGCGATGCCGACGTCTGTCAGCGAAACGCTTCTGGTTGTCCGGTTGAACAGTTGCGCCGATAGCTTGGCCTCCAACTGGGCAACATACTTGCTGACCAGTTTGGTAGACAGGCCCAGCCTCCGCCCCGCGGCAGTGAACGAGCCGTCATGAGCGACGGCCATAAATGCCCGCATCGTGTCAATTGTATCCAACGCAGCGCTCCTTCGTCAGGTTGATGTATGCCCTATTATACCCAATTCGTTCATAGTTACTGAATGAAATGCAGGATTATAACTGGAAATGGTTTTGCCATGTTCTAGCCAGTGATCGCTGACCCACATCGTCAGCTCACTCCCAAGAAACTCCTCCGAAAGGAAGCAGACATGCCAAACGCCATCCGAATCCACCGTCATCCATTGTCCGGGCATTCACACCGGGTGGAACTATTCGCCAAACTTGGCGGCATCAATCACGATTTGATCGATGTCGACCTGCTGTCTGGCGAACACAAGAAAGAGCCGTTTCTTTCCCTGAACCCTGCCGGACAGGTGCCGGTGATTGAGGACGGTGAAATTGTGATCGCCGACTCCAATTCTATACTCGTGTACCTTGCGCGGAAATACGCGCCTGACTGGTTACCGACTGACCCGGTGCGCGAGGCGGACGTTCAGAAGTTCTTGTCGCTGGCCGCCGGCGACATCGCCCACGGCCCTGCGGCAGCACGATTGATCACCGTTTTTGGAGCTCAACTGGATGCAGAACGTGCCAAGGCCATCGCCAAATCCGCCTTTGACCGGCTTGAGGCGCATTTGAACGGACGCGACTGGCTGGTCGGAACCAGTCCATCCATCGCTGATGTCGCGATCTACAGCTATACGGCCCATGCGCCTGAGGGAAACGTTTCACTGGATGATTATCCCAATATCCGCGCCCTGCTGGCCCGGGTTGAGGCGTTGCCCGGCTTTGTGGCCATGCAAAGCACCAAGGTCGGCCTCGCCGCCTGACACCAGAGCGCGCCCGGCCGTCAGGACCAGGCGCATGCGTCCAAACCGTGCCGCCCCAGGAGAGACCCCATGATTTCCATCGAACCCAGCGACAGCAGCACTTCCCCTTTTCATCGGGGTGAACACATGGCGCAGGCGCGGCTGGGTGTCCGCGACATCGAACACTGGGCACGGAAAGTTGTCCGCGACCACATGCCCGAACAGCATCGGGATTTTCATACCGCCCTGCCGTTTCTCGTGATGGCTGCGCGCGATGCGCAAGGTCGGCCCTGGGTTACGTTATTGGAAGGGCCAGACGGGTTCGTCTCTGCACCAGATAACAAAACGCTTTCCATTACTGCCTTGCCAGCCCAAGGCGATGCATTGCACGGTGCCCTTCACCCCAAAAGTGATGTTGGCATCCTTGGTATTGAACTGGCCACGCGTCGGCGCAACCGCATCAATGGCCGCGCCGGACGCGTCACTCCAACAGGTTTTGACTTTCACGTGGACCAGACCTTTGGCAACTGCCCGCAGTATATCCGTGAACGCGCGTGGCACCGGGTTGAAGATTCGAGGCCCGGACCAATGACACGCGGCCAATACTTGACGTCGGATCAGCTCCGGTGGATCGAAACAGCCGATACTTTCTTTATCGCCAGCGGCTATCGCGAAGAGGGCGAAAGCCCGACCTTTGGGATGGATGCGTCCCATCGCGGTGGCGACCGTGGTTTCGTGCAGGTTCTGGACAACCGGCGGCTGCGGTTTCCCGACTATGCCGGCAATAACCACTTCAACACTATCGGCAACCTGTTGCTCGACCCAAGGGCGGGATTTCTGTTCGTCGATTTCGAAAGCGGCAGCTTGCTGCAACTGACCGGCGTCGCCTCGATCGACTGGGCCAGCGATGAGATCACAAATTTCCCCGGGGCGCGGCGGCTGGTGACACTGGAGATTGACGAGGTCGTGGAAATCCGCGCGGCAGTCAGCCTCAGATGGACTTCGGATGCAGATTCTGTCCGGTCGCTCCGCCTGATCGAAAAGATCCGTGAAAGCGTCGATGTCACCTCGTTTGTTTTCGAAGCCCGCGACGGTGGCCACTTGGCTGGGTTCGAGCCCGGGCAATACCTGCCAATCGAGCTTGAAATTCCAGGGATCGCCGAACCGGTGCGCCGGACCTATTCGCTCAGCAACGGACCGAACAATCATCGCTATCGGATTACAGTCAAGCGTGAGCCAAAAGGGATCGCATCGCAGTTTCTGCACAATCATTTGGAGCCAGGCGCAATCATCAACAGCCGTCGGCCTGCGGGTGATTTCACAATGACTTGCGACCGGTGCCCATTGGTTCTGGTCAGCGCTGGTGTTGGTATCACACCAATGTTGAGCATTCTGAATAAGGTCGCAGACGAGCGCGGCAACCGCCCTGTCTGGTTCATCCACGGCGCTCGGGACGGTCAACACCATCCTATGGCCGGTGAAGTTCGCGATATGGCCTCCAGGCGGCCGGGGATCACGTCGCATGTGGCCTATAGCCAACCAACGTCAGAGGATGAGTTCGGAGTGGACTATGACTCGCATGGCCGTGTCGATGGGGCGCTTCTGGCGCAACTGATCAACGATGCCAGCGCGCATTACTTTCTGTGCGGCCCTGTCGGTTTCATGGCCGAGATCCAGGCCGATCTGGAACGCCGGGGCATCTTTCAGGAACATATTCACACCGAAAGTTTTGGCCCCACTGGGTGATTTGACGTGATCCTTCGTGGGCAAATGAAACTCAAACCACCAGAGCAAGGACATACGCGCCTTTGGTTCGTTTCGTTCGCATTGTGTTGTTGGGATAGCGTTCACCGGCCGGAATGATTTCGCCATTCCAGCTTTCAATCGAAACTCACCGGCTTGTATTTGAGTAGTTCGAGTTTTTAGGCGTCAGACACCAACTCCTCAGTTCCTCTCGCTGTTATTCCTAAGTCGTTCCTACGATTGCATATACGCCTTAAGAAAAGTGTGACGCCTTCGGCCGCCTGCCGACACAGAAACCTCCCCAAGCTGCGGTAAAAGTGGCAGGTCGAAGTTCGACGCTTCAGTATTCCAGTGCTGCCTCACGTTTCAGGCGGCTTGCGGCAAAATCGACAAATGCGCGAATCTTTGCGGACACCATCCGCCCTTCGTGGTGCACGATGTGAACCGGTGCAGGAGCCGGTTCAAAATCAGATAACACTGCCTTTAGCCGTCCGTCCGCCAGATATGGTGCGACTTGATAGGACAAAAGCCGGGCCAGACCCTGACCGCGAAGTGCCATTTCGATTACAGCATCGTTGGTATTCATGCTGATCCGTGGATGAACACGCACAAGTTTCGGGTTGCCCAGGTGGTCAAACTGCCACTGGCCTGAAGGCGACAGGGCTAGGGAATTGATCAGGGCATGTCTGTTCAGGTCATCCGGGCTTTCGGGTTCGCCTGCTCTTTCAAGGTATTCGGGTGCTGCAAAAACAACCTGTCTGACAGAACCGCAACGCACGGCCATAAGGCTGGAATCCGCAAGCGGACCTATCCTGACGCCAACATCCACACCTTCGTCTATTAAATTCACGATCCGGTCCACGTACAGCGTTCGCGCCTCGATTTTGGGATAGTGCCCCAGAAAATCAGCAAGAATTGGTGTGATGAACAATCTGCCAAACAACACAGACGAAGTGAGGTTGAGCAACCCTTTGGGTTCCGCATAGGTCCCGACCGCAGCGTTTTCTGCCTGTTCCAGATCAACGAGAATGCGCTTGGCATCTTCCAGAAATCTGCGCCCGCTCTCGGTCAACATGACAGATCGTGTCGTTCTTACGAATAAACGGGCGCCCAACTCGCCCTCCAGTACCGAAATGGTGCGCGTCACAGCCGGTGGCGACATGTTCAGGTTGCGCGCAGCAGCAGCAAAGCCACCCAGGTCGGCCACCTTCGAAAAGACCAGAAGCGCGCGAAACTTGTCCATGTGATTATTCCAAAATAGTGAATAATAAATTCAAGCTTAATATTATTCTGCCAACAATTGAAACACACTATGTCTCAGGCGAAGACACAATCACTCCGCTAAGGCAAAAGCGCCCGCAGGAAATGGGAGAAATGCCGTGAATGTAAGCCAAGCCATCGGCCAAAACGTGACTGTTCAGATCGTGCACGGTTTTGTGGACAACGGGCTAGGGGGCAACCCTGCTGGGGTTGTTCTGGATGCCGACGGGTTAACCGAGGCGCAGATGCTGAAGATCGCGTCACAGGTTGGCCTGTCCGAAACCGCTTTTGTCTCGCAATCCGCGACCGAGGGTTTCAAACTGGACTTTTTCACCCCGAACCGCAGGATCGCGCATTGCGGCCATGCGACCATTGCCGCTTTTTCCCATCTGGATGCACTTGGCCGTATTCCTGATCCTGAAACTTCAAAAGAAACTGTGGACGGCCCGCGCCGGATTCTGATCAAGGATGGTGCCGCGTTTATGGAACAGTTGGCCCCTAGATATGAAACGCCAGAAGATTGGACCTCTCAGGGTGTCAGTTTGCAGGACGTTTTGGGCTCTTTGGGGTTGTCCCCGAGCAATCTGGATCACGAAATGCCGCCCGCTCTGGTCAATACCGGCAACAGTTTTATCGTGATCGGAGTAGCCGACAGGGAAACTCTGGCTTCGATCAAACCCGATTTCGAGCAGATCAAAACGATCAGCGACCGTCTGGACCTGATAGGATATTATGTGTTCACAACGGCCCAATGCTCGGACGGGCGCGACGCTACTACACGCATGTTCGCCCCCCGATATGCCATTGATGAAGAGGCCGCGACGGGAATGGCCGCAGGGCCGCTGGCCTGTGTCCTGCACGACCTGGGTCACCGCCGCCAGCACGGGTTTCTGATTGAACAGGGCATGTTCATGGACACCCCTTCGCCCAGTTTGATTCAGGTTGAACTGGAAGTTCGTGACGGCGCAATCGCCAGCCTAATGGCAGGCGGGCAAGGCAAAGTCATGCGGTCCTTTCAATTGTCGGTGTGACTAAAACAGCGTTTGGGGCGGCATGTAACATTGCGCGCAGCTTTGTCGAGCAAGTTGAAGAGCGGTTTTACGCAAATCTTGTTGCGATCCTTCAAAACAACGAACTCTCTCCGAGCGCGGATATCGCAGCTTTTGCTGGGGCGCTCGTTCAGATTGTGACGTTCACGTTGAATAGTCGGGCAACCCAATCAGATCACATGATCAGAGCGCCAGGTATCCAGAATCTCCAAGGTCTTGTCTGAAAACTCGACATCGTTGATGTGGCTGTCAATTTCCACAAGTGTTACGTTTTCCGGACAGTTTTTTCTCAGCTCTTCGATGAATCCTGCAAGTCCCTCTACATCTTCCAAAATCGCCCCGGCCCTGTCCCATTCGTTACCGCCTCTGAGCGGCACAAGCAGAACAGTCGGGCCGGTTGCTTCAGAAAGTTTTGCGCACATGGTGCGTGCCATCTCGCGCCTTTGCTCGGCGCTCATGCTGACCGCAGTAATTAGTCGGTTGTGGTTATGAAGGTCATGATCCGCCAACGCTGGAGGAACGGGATGCCAGCCTACCAAATCGACTAGATCATAACACCCAATCGAAACAATCTGCGGCACACCGGCCTTGCCCGCATTGGTCATGCGATCTTCGCCGGCGCTGATGGCTGATCCCAACATGTGGTTGCCGACTTCTTGCGGTGCAAAGTCCAAAACGGCGGCGAATTCACCTTTTGAAGCAAGGCTTTCAAATGCGCGCCCTCCCATGCCCGTAGCATGGAAAACGGCCAGTTCAAACCCGCGCGCCTCAAGGGCGGGCTTCAGGTGCACCATATAGCGCAAGACTGTTTTGCCGAAGGATGTCATCCCGATTAGAGGGCGGTCTTTCTTCATCGGACGGGCAGCGCGTGCGGCCCCCAGAACCGCGCCAGCAGCTTGCCGGAGAGAGGCTTCGCAGACCGAGTTAAGCCCGTAAAGACCACCAGCCCAAAGGATCATCTGAACGTCTGCCGGCAGCCGCTCGGGCGGGATCATCGGCGAGAAAGAGACAGTTGAGACGATGTATTTGGGCACACCAATGGGCAAGGCACAGCACAGATCAAGGGCCAGATCGGTCCCCATTGAACCGCCCAAAACCAAAACGCCATCGAACACGCCCTCATGGTGCAGCCGTGCAACCAGCAGGGCTGCACCTTTGGCCATGATCTGCATCGCAAGGTTTTCGTCACCGCCATCAATGGCTTCCTGTATTGTGTGGCCACCCTCCTCAGCCACCTGATGCTTGGAGTAATCAGTGGGGTGACTGGGGTCGCCAAGCACACTGATGTCCATGGTTTTCACCAATCCACCCTGTTCACGGATCACGTCAGAGATGAAGTTCAGTTCATCATCTTTGGTGTCATAGGTCCCAACGACAAGAATAGTTCGATTGGTCATAGGCCGCCTTTCAGGTTCAAAGTTTGATCCAAGCTGTTTTCAGCTCGAAATACTTGTCAAAGGCGTGCAGCGATTTGTCATGACCGTTGCCAGACTGCTTGACGCCACCCAATGGAACCGTTGTGTCGGCCCCTCCATAGGTGTTTACATGGACAACCCCTGCCTGAATGGCCCGGATCATGCGGTGGGCGCGCGACAAGTTCGACGTCCATACTGCGGATGCCAGACCGTAATCGGTTCCATTGGCAATTTTGATTGCCTCTTCTTCGGTGTCAAAGGGAATGACTGCAAGAACCGGGCCGAACACTTCATCCGTTGCCAGCCGGTCGGTGCGGTGAACCCCCGTTACAACCGTCGGGGCCATGAAATAGCCACCCGTTTCTTCCAGAATACGGATCCCGCCGGTGCGGATGCCCCGCCCCAGACCACGTGCTTCTTCCACAAAACCAAGGTTCTGGTTCAATTGACTTAATGAGTTTACCGCACCTGCAGTCGAAGCGATATTCAGTGGGTCACCGGGCCGGAGAGTTTCGACAAAGGTTGCCAGTTTTTCTACAAACTCGTCATGGATTGATCGTTCCACCAACAGACGGGATCCCGCGATACAGACTTGACCGGAGTTGCGGAAAATACCATTGGCCGATACCTTGACAGCTTCGTCCAGATCCGGGGCATCCGCGAAGACGATATTGGGGGATTTTCCACCAAGCTCCAGATAACAGCGCTTCAGATTAGAGCGTGCGGAGTATTCCAGCAGTTTTCGGCCAATAAATCCTGAGCCGGTGAAGACTATGACATCTACGTCCATCGACAGCCCGATGGCCTCTCCAACCACCGAACCTTTGCCGGTAACCACATTGAACACCCCCGGAGGCATGCCAGCTTCCAGCGCCAGTTCAGCCAGTCGCACCAGCGTCAATGACGCGGTTTCTGCGGGCTTCAGCACAACGGTGTTCCCGGCTGCAAGTGCCGGTGCAAACTTCCACGAGCCGATCATCAGCGGGAAGTTCCAAGGGACGATCGTGCCGACAACACCTACCGGTTCACGATGAACCAACGCCAGAACGGAAGGATCAGTCGGAGCAACCTCTCCATAGATTTTGTCAATCGCCTCGGCGTAGTAACGAATTGTGTGTGCCGCCGACATAGGCTCAGCTTTGATGGCCATACTGATTTCGGTGCCATTGTTTCGGACGCCCAGAACCGCAATTTCCAATGCGTGTTCCTCGATCAGCTCCGCCCATTTCAGCAACACTTTCTTTCGCGCCGCCGGGGCCATGTCGGACCAACGGCCATCATCGAAGGCGCGGCGTGCAGCGGCGATGGCGAGATTGGCATCTTCGACTGTTCCACGCGCCATAGTGGTCAGGACTTGACCATTCAGGGGTGAAATCACCTCCAGCATTTCTCCGTCAGAGGCGTCGCGTTTTTCGCCATCAATAATGTGTTGAAACGGAGGAACCGGTGCGTGGCGCAGTTCGTCTATGCGGGATTGATCTAGCATGGGGGAACCTCTCTAAAGGCTTGTTACTTGTCAGCAAAAGCGATTGTGGGAACATCGACAATGGTCGCCCCGCCATCAATGGTCAGCACCGCACCCGAGATAAGGGCAGCCTCGTCAGAACACAGGAACGCAGCGGCATGGGCGATATCTTCCGGCATCGCCGGTTTGCCCAGTGGTACATCACGGGTCACCAGGGCATAGGCTTCGTCAATCGATGAAAGACCCCTGTGTTCAACAAGCTCCTCCATCTCACTATCAGCCATCTCGGTGCGTACCCATCCAGGACAGATTGTGTTGCAACGCACTCCCTTTCGTCCGTAGTCGCGGGTGATGGATTTCGCCAGACCAATTAAGGCATGTTTCATGGTGACATAACCGCAAGCCTCTGGATCTGCGGCCAGACCTGCAATTGAAGCCATCATCAGGATGTTGCCATTTTGCGAGATAAGATCTGGCATCGCAGCGCGGGCAGTCACCATCGCCGTATTCAGATTGGCTTGAACAGATTTGTTCCAATCATCGTTTGTATTGTCAGTCAGCGTTCCAAAGCCGAACCCGCCTGCATTGCAGACAAGCACATCCAGTGCGCCAAAGCGGGCGTTGATCGTTTCCAACGCGGCCTTCACCTGATCGGCATTTGCTGCATCAGCCTGTACAACCAACCCGTTGATTGGTCCGGCGACCGCTTCCAACGGCTCTGCCCGTCGCCCCATAACGGCTACATTGGCTCCTTCTGCGCTAAGCCTGCGTGCAATCGCTGACCCGATACCTGTACCGGCCCCGGTAATCAGAACGGTTTTTCCGTCAAATCGTGCCATTTTGCGCTCCTTTTCCGAGTGCGGATCAGCTTTGCTGACTGTCGTGGATGTCGTGGTCATGTTCCATTTCCGGCTGGGCGACGCGACGTTCGCGAATAACACCCCAGAAATGGAAACCGATCAGCAGGACGATGGCCAAGGCCAGACCTGCCGCGATTGGCCGGTCAACAAAGTCCAGCGGATCACGAACCCGAGCCATGGCCGAGCGCAGCTTCACTTCCATAATTCCACCAAGAACCATGCCCAGAATGATCGGGACAATCGGAAGGTTCTGTCGTTTCAAGATCAGACCCATCACACCAAAAACAGCTGCAATGGCACAATCGGTGGCGGAGTTCCGCAGCGAGTAGATACCGACGAACGACAGAACCAGGATCACCATGTCCGTCATCGAATGATTTGGAACACGAGCGTTTGATTGGCTTAGGAGGATCAGGCTCGCCGCAGTTTCAATCTACGCCGCGTTCTGATGATGCAGCAAGCG
>NZ_JBQFYZ010000018.1:0-67548 GCF_056541905.1 Ruegeria sp. AF5 | reverse complement strand
GGACGGCACTATCGCCGAACAGGGAAACCTCGACCAACTCATGCAAAAAAAAGGCCCCTTCAAAAACCTCTTCGACCAACAGTTCAATAAACACAAACAAAAACAAAATGTCGCAGAATAATTGGGGAGGGTTGGAAAACTGAGCGCAAAGCTCTTTTGAGGCCAAAACCTCCTGATTGCCACGTGCCGTTGAACAGAGAGCTTCCGCGCTTCACGCATTATGCGCATGTTTGACGCGCATATAGTGTGATGGTAAAATGGCGCAGTTCAGAGGGTAGTCAAATGAATGCTCCATCTCGCAAACCGACAAATCTATCACTGGATGGCGATATGCTGTCCGAGGCGCGGGATCTGAAGATCAACCTGTCCCGCGCAGCCGAAGACGGCATTCGGGCCGCAGTCGCCAGCGCAAAAGCTGAACGCTGGAAAGCCGAAAACAAGGCCGCACTTGAGAGTTCCAACGCGTATGTCGAGCGTAATGGCTTACCGCTGGACACCTACCGACAGTTCTGATGCCAAAATACGACGTGTTCCCCAACCCGACAGGTGACGGGTATCTTCTGGACATCCAGAGCGATCTGCTGAGCGGGTTGAACACACGCGTCGTCGTGCCACTCCTTCCCGAAGCGACGGCACCGATCCCAGCCACCCGGCTCAATCCCGTCTTTGATATCCAGGGCAAACCGTTTGTAATGGCAACCCAATTCATGGCTGCCGTTCCGGTGGGCATTCTAAAATCGCCGGTCGACAACCTTGATGATCACTTTGCGCAGATCACCGCCGGCATCGACATGCTAATGCAGGGATTCTGACAAGCTTCTGGCTCTTGGAGAACCAAGAGCCAGGAACAAGTATGACAATGAAAATCAGTCGTACAGAACAGCCGCGATCTTTGGATCGTCGATGTTGGATGCGTCGTAGTAGTAAAACCCGGTATCAATCAGGGCAGGAACTTCTTCGCCCTTCATCGCGGCCACAGCAGCCTTGACGGTTTCATACCCGATGCCCACGGGATTCTGAGTGATTGCACCCGCCATCAGCCCGCTTTTGATCGCATCTTTCTGGGCCTTGCCGCTGTCATACCCGATGATGACCAGCCCCTCGGTCCCTAGTTCCTGCACCCCATTCACCACTCCGATGGCCGAGCCTTCGTTGGTGCCGAAGATGCCATTCAGATCGGGATTCGCCGTCAGGATCGCTTTGGTCACCTCGGTCGACTTCAGGTGGTCACCCTGACCGTATTGAACCGTGACAACTTCGATGTCCGGGTATTTTTCGGCAATGCGATTGACGAAGCCGTCGCGCCGGTCGATGCCTGTGCGGCTGGTCTGGTCATGTGCTACAACGGCCACTTTGCCTTTACCGCCGATCATCTCGGCCATCTTGTCCGCAGCCAGCGCAGCCGCGGCCTGATTGTCTGTTGTTGCCGTAGAAACCGGAATGTCGCTGTCAACTCCACTGTCAAAGGCAATGATCGGAATGCCCTTTTCATCAGCTTGCTTCAACAGAGGAATAGCGGCCTGGCTGTCCAGAGCGGCAAAACCGATGGCCTTGGGGTTATTGGCCAGGGCTGCCGCCAGCATGTCGATCTGACGATCCACCATGGTTTCGTTGTCCGGGCCTTCAAAGGTGATCGTGACACCATATTCCTCGGCGGCCTGTTCCGCACCGGACTTTACCGCCTGCCAGAACTGGTGCTGAAACCCTTTGGACACCAGCGGAATATATATGTCTTCCGCTGATGACATAGTTGCAGGTATCGAAAGGCTGGCCGCACTCAGGGCCCCCAAAATGAAACGACGTGTTAGCATGTCTTCTCCTCCAGTTGGTCTTCGTTTCTGATTTTTGTGACTGTTCAACCTGTCTTCTTGCGCCGCGCCATATCGGCGTAAACGGCCAGAATGATGATCGCGCCGGTGACAACGGTCTGCCATTCCTGCGCGACGGACAGCACCCGCAAACCATTAGTCAGAACCGCCATGATCAGGGCACCGATCAGGGTTCCAAGGATCGTACCGCGCCCACCGGACAGGGACGTGCCCCCGATCACGACTGCAGCGATGGCTTCCAGCTCATAGCCAAGCCCCAGCGCGGGCTGTGCCGAATTCAGGCGCGACGCGATCAGGATACCGCCAATGCCACAGATCCCGCCTGCCAGAGCGTAAATGCGCATCTTCCAAAGATCAGTGTTCACTCCTGAAAGGCGCACCGCCTCTTCGTTTGATCCCAGCGCAAAGGTGTATCTGCCCAGAACCGTGCGCCCCAGAATGTACGAAGCTGCAATGGCAACAAGGAAAAGGATCAGCACGCCATTGGGGATCGGCAAAGCAGGGAAAACCTCTCCGATCAGCGACCCGCGCGAAATCTGGTCAAAGCCCGGCGTGTCATTGAAGTAGATGGGCCGCGTGCCCGAGATCACCAGCGACAACCCTTTTAGGATCAGCATCATACCCAGCGTGGCAATGAAGGGCGGGATTTTCATCTTGGCGACAAAGGTGCCCGAGCACAGCCCGCAGAGCGCACCCGCCGCAATCGCTGCCGTAACCCCCAACAACAGTGGCATTCCGAGATAGGTCAGCACGACACCGGCGATAACGGCACAGAATGTCATCAGAGTTCCCACGGACAGGTCGATCCCGCCAGTTATGATGACCAATGTTGCAGCAACCGCCAGCACCCCATTGACCGATGTCGCCTGCAAGATGGCGATCATGTTTGAAGTTTGCATGAAGTTCGGCGACGCGATTGAAAACCCGATCAGCAAGGCAATCAAGCTGGCGAAGGCCAGCAGCTTTTGGTAGGCGCCGCTTTCCGAGAGCCCCGCCAGTGGGCTTTTCTTTTCGATTTCCGTTGCTGAGGTCATTACGCTGTTCCTGTTATCTGCATCGCCGCCGCCCGCTGCGTCGCCAGATGCATGATGTCTTCCTGAGTGGTGGCTTTGCCGCCCGGCAAAATGCCGGTCAGTCGGCCTTCGCACATCACGGCAATGCGATGGCTTAGGCGCATGATCTCGGGCAGTTCCGACGAAATCACGATGATCGTCTTGCCCTGCCCGGCCAGTTCTTCCAGCAGCTTGTAGATTTCAGATTTTGCGCCCACGTCGATACCGCGCGTGGGCTCATCGAAAATCAGGATATCGCAATCCCGCAGCAGCCATTTGGCAATGACAACTTTCTGCTGATTGCCGCCGGACAGCAGGCGTACCTCCTGCGTGTCCGAAGGCGTGCGAATGCCCAGCTGCGTGATGTAACCCTTGGCCGTCGTGCTGATTTCACCATCGTTCAGAACACCGACACGTCCGGTGAACATATCCATCGAAGCCAAGGCAACATTGTCGCGAACGCTCATCCCGGTAGCCAGGCCGAAATGCTTGCGATCCTCGGAAAGATAGCCGATGCCCGCCTTGACGGCATCGGATGGTGTCCTGATCGAGACCACCTGCCCATGCACCCGGATTTCTCCGCTATCTTTGGGATCAGCCCCGAAGATTGCCCGCGCAACTTCGGTACGTCCGGCCCCCATCAGCCCGGCAAAGCCCAATATCTCACCCTTCAGCACCGAGAAGCTGACATCGCGGATTTCGTGACCCCGACACAGCCCGGTCACTTCCAGCGAAACCTCGGCATCGCTTAGATCGGGGGGGACCAGCGGCTCTTCCTTGACTTCGCGGCCTACCATCATTGCGATAATCTGGCTGATCGGCGTTGCTTCCGCGTCAACGGTGCCAACGTATTCTCCGTCGCGCATCACCGTGACCCGGTCAGCAATCTGCTTCAGCTCATCCATTTTGTGGCTGATATAGACAATGCCCACGCCTTCGGCCTTCAGGCGGCGGATGATCACGAACAGCTCGGCAATTTCAGCATCGTTCAGGGCCGCGGTCGGTTCATCCATGATCAGAACCCTGGACCGGTAAGAAAGGGCCTTGGCGATCTCGACCATCTGTTGTTTCGCAATGGTCAGACTGCCGACCTGCGCCTTGGGGTCGAGGTTTAGGTTCATGGACGCAAAAATTTCGGCCGTCTGTGCATTCAACGCAGCATCGTTCAGTCGGCCAAACCGTTTACGAGGTTCGCGGCCGATAAAAATATTCTGTGCCACCGTCAGATCATTCATCAGGCTCAGTTCCTGATGGATGATGCCGATACCCAAAGCCTGCGCCTCGCGTGGCGTGGTTGGGTTTGCATCACGCCCTTCGATTTGCAATGTGCCACCGTCGCGCTGATAAATCCCCGAGAGGATTTTCATCAGCGTGCTTTTTCCCGCGCCGTTCTCGCCCATCAGCGCGTGAACTTCGCCGGGCACCAGATCGAACTGCACTGATTTGAGCGCATGGACTCCGGGAAAGTGTTTCTCGATCCCCGACATGTCGACCAGTTTTGTCATTTATCCTCCCAAACACCCCTCTCCCCAAGGGGTGGTGCCGCCTACATCACCGCGCCGATTTGCCAGGGCACAAATTCGACCCCACCAAAGCCAAGTTCTTCGCTTTTTGTTTGTTCACCCGATGCGACACGGATCAGCATTTCGAACAGCTCTTCGCCTTTTGCCTCAATGCTCACGCCGTCTGTGACGATGTCCCCGCAGTTCAGATCCATGTCTTCCGACATCCGGGCATACATTTCGGAGTTGGTAGCCAGCTTGATGCAGGGTGTTGGTTGATATCCCGAAACCGAGCCCCGCCCGGTGGTGAACACGATCAGGTTCGCACCTGACGCCACCTGCCCCGTGACCGAGCATGGATCAAAACCGGGGCTGTCCATGAAAACAAAGCCGGCCTTGTCGATTTTCTCGCCGAACTTGTAAACACCGCGCAAGGGCGCGGTGCCGCCTTTGGCGACGGCGCCAAGCGATTTCTCAAGAATGGTCGTCAACCCGCCGCGCTTGTTGCCGGGGCTTGGGTTGTTGTTCATCTCGCCGCCGTTGCGGTGAGTATATCCCTCCCACCAGCGAATGCGTTCGATCAGCTTTTCCCCGACCTCAACGGTCTCGGCCCGCCGGGTCAAAAGGTGTTCCGCGCCATAGATTTCCGAGGTTTCGGACAGGATCGTCGTACCGCCATGCCGCACCAACAGATCCGACGCATAACCCAAAGCAGGATTGGCGGTGATCCCGGAATACCCATCCGACCCGCCGCATTGCATTCCAACCGTTATCGCACTGATCGGCGCAGGTTTGCGTTCGGCCTTGTTCGCGAGGTCGGCAATCCCGCGCAGCTCGTTCAATCCACGTTCAATGGTACGGCGTGTGCCGCCCTCACTCTGAATGGTCATGTAACGCAGCACGCCATCAGGACGAATCGGACGACCCCCAACCAGATCGGCCACCTGCATCACTTCGCACCCCAAACCGATCAGCAGGATACCGGCGAAATTCGGGTGCTGGGCATATCCCGCCAGCGTTCGAAACAGTGTGGAATAGCCTTCATCTTTGCCCGACATGCCGCATCCAGTGCCATGAACGATCGGGACGATACCGTCCACATTCGGGTACGCGTCCAACAAGCCCCGTTTCTCGGCGGCTTCGGCTATGAATCGCGCCACGGAGCCAGAGCAATTCACCGTTGTCAAAATGCCGATGTAGTTGCGCGTGCCGACCTTGCCATCGGCGCGGTGGAAGCCCTGGAAGATACGGTCGCCTGAAATCTCGGGCAGCGGCGCGTTCGCGCTTGCATATGCGTAGTCCTGCTGATGCGCCCCCATACCCAGATTATGGACATGAACATGCTCGCCCGCGGCGATATCCGCTTTGGCCTGACCTATGATCTGTCCATAGCGGATCACATTTTCACCCGCCGCAATCGGGGCGGTGGCGATCTTGTGCCCGCGTGCGATGTCCGTGGGAAGCTGCAGCGATAGCCCGTCCGGTTGTGCGCCGGCCTTCAGGTCGCGCAACGCGATGATCACGTTGTCATCCGGGTTCAACCGGATTGTGTCACGGGCCGGGCCGCCTGGGGTTTTGTTCTTGGAAACTGGGTGCATGGAATCCCCGCTTGTTCGCCACAGAGCTACGGGGATAATCTGCTATTGTCAACTAGCATGTTAGTATGATAGTTCTGATTTATGAACCACCCATATGACATTGACGCCACCCGCCTGCCCGACATTTCAACATTTGAGGGGTCGCTCGCGCAGCGCGTTTACCAATCCATCAAACAGGCGATCCTGGCATTGGATTTCCCCCCCGGCGCTAACCTTCGCAAGGCGCCGATCTGCGCGCAGTTGGGTGTGTCCCGCGCACCTGTCGCGGACGCCATAACCAGGCTTGCCGCCGAAGGGCTGGTGGATGTGGTGCCGCAATCGGGTACACGCGTGTCCTATTTCTCGATGGATGAAATTCGCGAAGGGGCCTTTCTGCGAGAGGCCTTGGAGCTGGCAACAGTGGCCAAGGTAGCGCGTGACCTGACCGAAGATCAGCGCAAAAAGCTGAGCCGCAATGTGCGCCTGCAAGAGCTGTTGATCGAAGATGAAGACATTGCCGGGTTCTATCACGCAGATGAGGAATTCCACGCCCTGTTGATGGCATTCACCGGGATGCTTCGCCTCCCGGACGTGGCACAGACCGTGTCGTTACAGGTCAGCCGCGCGCGGATGTTGCTGTTGCCGACACCCGGCCGCATCGCGGAAACACTGGCCGAACACCGGGCGATATTCGACGCCATCAGCGCCCATGACGAACGTGCGGCACAAGACGCCATGCGCCATCACCTGGGGCAACTGATGCCTCGGATCGAACGGCTGCAACAGGAAAGACCGCAGCTGTTCAATTTAAACCCCCAAAACACCCAAGAGGCAGGATGACCGTTTCGCAAACCGCCCTTCTGAACAACAGGACGTCCCGGCCTGTACCGCTGACCCGTATGGGGTTTGGCGGCGCGCCCTTGGGCAATCTTTATCGCAAAGTCTCGGAAGCTGATGCGCAGGCTGCTTTGCAATCCGCATTTGACTCGGGCATCCGGTTTTTTGACACCGCGCCGCAATACGGGTTGGGGCGGTCCGAGTATCGCTTTGGCGAAGCGATCAGGCGGTTTGGGCGTGAGAACATCCAGCTATCAACCAAAATCGGTCGTCTGCTGCTGGATTGCGAACCACATGAGGTGACGCCCGAAGCGTTTGTGGACGTTCCGCAGAAACGCATTGTGTTCGACTATACCTATGACGGCGTCATGCGGTCATACGAGGCAAGCCGAGACCGGATCGGTGTTGCCAATGCAGACATTCTTCTGGTGCATGACGTCTGCGCTTTCAGTCAGGGCAGTCAGGAAATGTCAGACGCCAAAGTGCGCGAGTTGTTCGATGGCGGCGGGTACAAGGCGCTGGTTGAACTGCGCGATGCAGGTGAGATCGCTGCGATTGGCGCCGGCGTGAACGAATGGCAGGTTTGCGAAAAACTGCTGGGTCTTGGCGATTTCGACGGGTTCCTGCTGGCAGGTCGGTATACGCTTTTGGAGCAGGAAGCTTTGGACAGTTTTCTGCCACTTTGCGAGAAACGCGATGTGGGCATCATTCTGGGCGGGCCGTATAACTCAGGTATCCTCGCCACCGGACCGGTGCCTGGGGCCAAGTATAACTATTCCGATGCGCCTGAGGATATTCTTGAACGGGTGCGCAGGATCGAAACTGTCTGTGCGGCCCATGACACACCGCTGATCGCAGCCGCGCTGCAATTTGTTCTGGGACACCCCGCCGTGAAAACGGTTGTTCCGGGCGCCGTCAATGCGGCCGAGGTTCAAGCCAATGTCGCCCTGCTGGAGCGGACTATCCCCGCCCAGCTTTGGTCAGACCTGCGTACCGAAGGCCTGATCCGGTCAGATGCCCCTTTGCCCAAGGAACCTGTCAATGCTGCGTAACCTCGACCCGCTGTTGTCTCCTGAGTTGCTGTACGCCCTGCGTGCCATGGGCCATGGCGATGACATCGTTATTGCGGACGCCAATTTCCCGGGCTCAAGCCTTGGGCCCGACTGCATCCGTGCGGATGGTTCAACAGCAAGCGACCTGCTTGGCGCGGTGTTGTCTGTCATGCCGCTGGATACATTCGTGCCCGACCCCGCGCTGACCATGCAGGTTGTAGGTGATCCCGAAGCCGTGCCCGAGGCCGTCGCAGATTTCCAAAAGATCATCGACGCGCAGGCTGACAACCCCGCGCAAATTCAGGGTCTGGACCGGTTCGACTTCTACCAACGCGCGGCATCCGCATTTGCCATCATTCAGACCGGCGAGCGCAGGCTGTACGGCAACATCATCCTGAAGAAAGGCGTGATTGCATGAAGATCGACGCCCATCAGCATTTTTGGGCGCTGGCACGTGGTGACTATGGGTGGCTGACACCGGATTTGGGCCAGATTTACCGGGACTTCGGGCCAGGTGATCTTGCGCCATTGTTGCAAGCACAGGGCATCGACGGGACAATTCTGGTTCAGGCAGCGTCGACCGTCGCCGAAACGAAGTACCTGTTGTCACTGGCGGACAAGACACCTTTTATCAAAGGTGTGGTTGGCTGGGTCGGTTTCGACGCCCCTGATGCGCGTGCACAAATCATCAGACTAGCCACTCATCCCGCTTTGGTTGGTCTGCGGCCAATGATTCAGGATATCGCTGATCCGAACTGGATGCTCGGCGCAGCCCTGAGACCTGCCTTTGAGGCCATCCAATCTAAAGATCTGACTTTCGATGCCCTCACCCTGCCCCGGCACCTGGGGCCGTTGCGTCGCCTTCTGACACAGCACCCGGACATGCGGGTTGTGATTGACCATGGCTCGAAACCTCTGATCCGGGACGGTGCATTTGACGGGTGGGCCGAAGACATGGCCGCCATCGCGCGGGACACCAACGCGTTCTGCAAACTGTCCGGTCTTGTCACCGAAGCTGCACCTGACTGGACGGTTCGGGACCTGTACCCCTATGTGGATCACCTACTGAACACGTTCGGACCATCGCGGTTGATCTGGGGCAGCGACTGGCCGGTCTGCACATTGGCCAGCAGCTATGAACGATGGATAGATGCAACCGACGAACTGCTAAGCGCACTTTCCTCCAATGACCGTGCGGCCATCCTCGGAGGGAATGCGGCAAAGGCTTATCACATCAGGATTTGACGGTGCCGCACCGAACCCCAAACACGCACTGCTTTGCGCCCGCTGAACCTGCCCAATCTTTTCCCTGAGGCGCGAACAACAAGGCAGTTATCCCCAACACACCACCCGGCTTCGGGAAAATCATGAGGACCAGAATGACATCGCATCAGCCTTCTGACCGACTAAAAGGCAAAACCGCATTCATCAGCGCCGCTGGGCAGGGCATCGGACGTGCCACGGCCGAACTGTTCGCAGCCGAAGGCGCGCATGTCTTTGCAAGCGACATCAACGAAACCACTTTGGCCGGGCTTTCGGAGATCGACAGGATCTCTCCAATCCATCTCGACGTGACAGACGCGCATGCCGTAAAACGTGCCGTGGCTGAATTGCCACCGTTGGATATCCTGTTCAATTGCGCGGGTTACGTGGCAAACGGCACCATTCTTGAGTGCGAAGAGGACGACTGGGATTTCAGTTTCGATCTTAATGTGAAGGCTATGTATCGCCTGATCCGTCTGACCCTGCCCGCGATGTTGAAAAACGGCGGGGGGTCGATCATCAATATGTCCTCGGTCGCATCGTCGATGAAGGGCGTTCCAAACCGGTTTGTATATTGCGCATCAAAGGCTGCCGTAATTGGCCTGACCAAGTCGATCGCCGCCGATTTCGTTACGCAGGGCATCCGGTGCAATGCTATCTGCCCCGGCACCGTTGACAGCCCCAGCCTGCACGAGCGTTTGCGGGCGACGGGCGACTACGAAAAGGCGATGACGGATTTCATCGCCCGCCAGCCGATGGGGCGCATTGGGACTGCCGACGAGATTGCCGAACTGGCGCTCTACCTTGCGAGTGACAGCAGCGCATTTACCACAGGTCAGCCCTTTGCCATTGATGGCGGATGGGCGATTTAATCTGAAAGGGATCACAATATGAAACTACTGCGGTTTGGCGCCTTGGGTGCAGAAAAGCCTGGGCTACTGCACGACGATGGCACAATTCGCGACCTGTCAGGCGTCATCGACGATATTTCGGGCGACGTTCTCAGCGACGAAGGTTTGGCGCGACTGCGCGCGCTGGATCCACAGGATTTGCCGATGGTTGAAGGCAACACCCGTTTAGGGGCGTGTGTCGGCCAAGTGGGCAAGTTCATTTGCATCGGCCTGAACTATGCCGACCACGCGGCAGAAAGCGGTATGGAGTTGCCGCAGGAACCTGTGATCTTTTTCAAGGCGACATCGGCCATTGTCGGGCCGAACGACACGGTGGAAATCCCGCGCGGGTCCGTCAAGACCGACTGGGAGGTCGAATTGGGCGTGGTGATCGGCAAGGAAGCGAAATACATCTCCGAGGCCGAAGCGATGGATCACGTCGCAGGCTATTGTGTGGTCAATGACCTGTCGGAACGTGATTTTCAGCTTCACCGCTCGGGGCAGTGGGTCAAGGGCAAGTCGGCAGACACATTCGGCCCCATCGGTCCATGGCTGGTGACGCGGGAAGAGGTTGCAGACCCTCAGAATCTGCCGATGTATCTTGAGGTCAACGGCCACCGTTATCAGGACGGCTCGACCCGGACGATGCACTTCGGGGTGGCAACTGTGATCTCACACCTGTCGCAATTCATGTCCCTGCAACCGGGCGATGTGATCTCGACCGGAACTCCACCGGGTGTGGGCATGGGGCAAAACCCGCAAGTCTATCTGAAACCCGGCGACACGATGGAATTGGGCATCGAAGGCCTGGGTGTTCAAAAACAGAATGTGATCGCGGGATAATCGGGCACTATCAGATGTCTGCCCGAACACAATATCAGGCGAGGTTTCCCTCGCCTGACGATTTTTGACTTAGGCTACCAGATCGAACCGGTCGTTGGTCATGACCTTTGTCCAGGCCGCCACGAAGTCCCGCACGAACTTCTGGGCATTATCGTCCTGGGCATAGACCTCGGCGTAGCCACGCAGGATCGAGTTCGAGCCGAAGACCAGATCCGCGCTGGTAGCGGTGAACCTGACCTCGCCCGAGGCGCGATCACGCAGCTCATATGTGCCGCCGTCAACCGGGTGCCAGCTGAGCGACATATCCGTCAGGTTGACGAAGAAGTCGGTGGTCAACTGACCCACGCGATCCGTGAAGACCCCATGCGCCGAGCCGCCATGATTGGCGCCCAGCACACGCAGGCCACCCACCAGAACCGTCATTTCGGCTGCGGTCAGACCCAGCAGTTGCGCGCGGTCCAGCATCATCGCCTCGGGTGATACCGCGTATTCCTTCAGCTGCCAGTTTCTGAACCCGTCCGCCAGCGGCTCCAGCACCGAGAAGCTGTCGGCATCGGTCTGCTCATCCGTTGCGTCGCCGCGACCAGCCGAGAACGGAACCGTCACGTCAAAGCCTGCGGCTTTGATCGACTGTTCCAGACCAACGTTACCCGCCAGAACGATCACGTCGGCGATCGAGGCCCCGGTTTCCGCTGCAATCGGCTCCAGCACGCCCAGCACTTTTGCCAGACGTTCGGGCTCGTTCCCTGCCCAGTCTTTCTGCGGTGCCAGACGGATACGCGCACCATTTGCTCCGCCGCGTTTGTCCGAGCCACGGAAGGTACGGGCACTGTCCCACGCGGTGGTGATCATCTCGACCGCGGTCAGACCACTGTCGGCGATCTTTGCTTTGACGGCATCGACGTCATACCCGGTCGAACCGACAGGGATCGGGTCCTGCCAGATCAGCTCTTCTGACGGGACGTCTGGGCCATAGTAGTTGACACGTGGCCCCATATCGCGGTGGGTCAGCTTGAACCACGCGCGGGCAAAAGTGTCAGCAAAGTAATCCGGGTCAGCCATGAACTTCTGACAGATCGCGTTGTAAATAGGATCGATCTTCATTGCCATGTCCGCATCGGTCATGACCGGCATACGCCGAACCGAAGGGTCGGTCGGGTCGACCGGCTTTTCCTCTTCCGGCATGTCGATGGGCTGCCACTGTTGTGCACCCGCGGGCGATTTACCCAATTCCCACTCATAGCCGAACAGGTAATCGAAAAAGCCCATATCGAATTTGGTCGGGTTTTTCGTCCACGCACCCTCGATACCAGACGTGAACGCGTTGGTTGCCTTGCCGTTTTGATCGGGGTTGTCCCATCCCAGACCCTGAGCGGAAACCGGGCAGGCTTCGGGTTCGGCGCCGATATGATCACCCGCCATCGCGCCATGCGCTTTGCCGACCGTGTGACCACCACAGGTCAACGCGGCGGTCTCTTCGTCATTCATCGCCATGCGGGCAAAGGTTTCACGGATGTGCAGCGCAGTTCTTGCTGGATCCGGGTTGCCGTTCACACCTTCTGGGTTCACATAGATCAGGCCCATATGCACCGCACCCAGCGGGTTTTCCAGCGTTCCGGGAGTTTCCAGATCGCCATAGCGGTTCTCGGACGGGGCCAGCCACTGGTTTTCCGACCCCCAATAGACGTCTTTTTCCGGGCCCCAGATATCTTCGCGGCCAAAGCCAAAGCCAAAGGTCTTCAGACCCATGGATTCGTAGGCAACCGTTCCCGACAAAACAATCAGGTCTGCCCAGGACAGCGCGTTGCCGTATTTCTTTTTCACCGGCCAGAGCAGACGGCGCGCTTTATCAAGGCTGGCATTGTCCGGCCAAGAGTTCAGCGGTGCAAAACGGATGTTGCCCGAACCTGCGCCGCCGCGACCATCCCCCAGGCGGTACGACCCGGCAGAGTGCCACGCCAGTCGGATCATCAGGCCGCCATAGTGGCCCCAATCGGCTGGCCACCAGTCCTGACTGTCGGTCAGCAACGCTTCGACGTCAGCACGAACAGCATTGAAATCCAGCCCTTTGACCGCTTCGCGGTGGTTGTAATCCGCGTCCATCGGGTTGGTGCGGGTGTCGTGCTGGCTCAGAATGTCCAGGTTCAGCGCATCCGGCCACCATTTGGTGACAGAGTTGCCTGTGCCCGTGTTCCCGCCATGCAAGACTGGGCAGCCGCCGGATTGATGATTGTGGGGATTGCCGTCCATTGTAAATCTCCTGAGTATTTACTGAGGGGTTCAGATGTCTTGACTCGTATCCCACAGTTTCGATAATTGGAAATTTGTAATTACTATCATTGTGATTAGTTTTTTCTATGAAGTCACTCACGCTTAAACACCTGCGCTACTTTGAAGCGCTTGCCACCTACCGCCATTTTGGCAAAGCCGCGGCGGCCAGCGCGATTTCGCAACCCGCGCTTTCCATACAAATCAAAGAGCTGGAGGCCATCATGGGTGGCCCCTTGGTCGAACGCGCAGCGCGCGAGACGCGCCTGACCGCGCTTGGCGAAGATGTCCTAAAACATGGCCGCGAAATCCTGACGCGGGTCGAAGATTTGGGGAATCTTGTGCAATCTTCCGCTGGTCCCTTGTCGGGTCGCATCAGAATCGGGGTCATCCCCACGGTCGCGCCTTACTTGCTGCCATCAATCATCAAGGCACTGTCGCAACGATTCCCACAGCTGACGATCGAGCCCAAAGAGACCATCACCCAAACCCTGATCGGCGAAATTTTGGACTCAAGACTGGATTTTGCCGTTGTCGCTTTGCCAGTATCGGAGCCCAGCCTTCGGGAATTTTCGTTGTTTAACGAAGACTTTCTGCTGGTTCGCCCGGCGCGGGACGCCGGGTTGCCAATGCCAAGTTCGTCACAGCTCAGAACGATGCGGCTGTTGTTGCTGGAAGAAGGGCATTGTTTCAGAGATCAGGCGCTTTCCTTCTGTTCGATCCGCAATATCGAACCGCAGCACATTATGGAGGGCAGTTCTCTGTCCACACTGGTACAGATGGTCGGGGCGGGCATCGGTGTGACGCTGATACCGGAAATGGCCGTGGGGCTGGAAACCCGGTCTGCCGACGTGTCCATCGCCCGCTTTCAGGACACCCCACCAACCCGAACCATCGGCCTGATCTGGCGAAAGACCAACCCGCTGGGCGAAAACCTTCTGAAAATCGGTGCAATTATTCGCAAAACCGCAGAAGAAAACGCGGGAGGCATGGGGCAAATGAAACCGGAACCAAACGCCTGATCATAACCCGCATTAATGCTATGCGCGGCAATTACCCGGAAAACACATCATAAGCCTTCAGCGCTTTGGCGCTGTAAGCATAAGACGGCCCGCCGCCCATATAGGTCGCCATCGCCAATGCCTCGCACATCTCGTCTCGGGTTGCACCCAGCCGGACAAGGGAACGCACGTGAAACCCTATGCAGCTGTCGCAGCGGGTCGCAATGGCGATGCCAAGGGCCATGAATTCCTTGGTTTTCTCACTTAGTGCGCCATTGGTCTTGGCGGCCTTGCCCATGATGCCAAAGCCGCGCACGGTTTCGGGCACTTCCTGCGAAAAAGTTCCGATATTGGCCTCGGTCTCGGCCATGAAAGCTTTCCAGTCCATATCAATTCTCCTTATCCGCGCTCGTCCGCGCCCATGCGACGCTCCAGCCAGCGCACACCCGCACTGATGATCAGAACCAGGATCAGGTATTCAAAGATCAACAGGGTATAGATTTCCAACGGGCGGTATTCCGTAACCACCAGCTCATTCGCGCGGCGGGTCAGTTCCTGCATCCCGATGACGCTGGCGAATGCACTCATCTTTACGATGTAGATGAACTGGTTTGCCAAGGGCGGCAGAATGCGCCGGATTGCCTGCGGCAGGATCACGTAGCGCATGGTCTGCACATAGTTCAGCCCGATGGTCTGCGCCGCTTCGCTTTGACCGCGCGCAATGGATTGAATGCCTGCACGGTAAATTTCCGCAGTGAAGGCGCTGTCGGAAATCGCCAGGGTGATGATTGCACCCCAAAAGGGATCGATCGGGACATTCATGCCCATCGACTTGAACACGATGGGCAAGCCATAAAAGACCCAGAACAGCATCGGCAGCAGGGGAATTGCGCGAATAAATTCAACGTAAACACGGTTGACCAGCCGCCAGCCACGTTTTTCGGACAATCCCGGCAGGGCCACCAGCAATCCGATGATGATCGACAGCACGGCGGCGATCAGTGAAATCTGAATCGTTGCACCCATCCCCGAGATCAGGAATTTCACATTGATCCACCCCGATGCTGTAGTCGGGTCGATCACATACCAGCCCCAGGTCTGGGAGGAAGAACAGCCTGCCAGCAGCAAAGGTACGATTAGTAGAAGTTTTTTCATCTGCCCCTCTCAGTGCTGCAGTATCTGAGACAGGAATTTGCGACAGCGGTCAGACTGAGGGTTGGTAAAGAAATGCTCCGGCTTGCCTTCTTCGACAATCTCACCGGCATCCATGAAGATCATCTTGTCGGCAACTTTGCGGGCAAATCCCATCTCGTGGGTCACAACCACCATGGTCATGCCCTCATTTGCCAGTTCAACCATAACTTCCAACACTTCTGAGATCATCTCGGGGTCCAGAGCCGACGTGGGTTCATCGAACAACAGCGCGCGCGGTTCCATGCACAAGGATCGTGCAATCGCTACGCGTTGTTGCTGGCCACCAGACAACTGCATTGGCTTTTTGTCCGCCTGATCGGGGATATGTACACGATCCAGATAATGGCGCGCTTTTTCCTCTGCGTCCTTCCGGCTCAGGCCGCGCGCTTTGATCGGACCCAAAGTCAGGTTTTCCAAAACGGTCAAATGCGGAAACAGATTGAATTGCTGGAACACCATTCCGACATCGGACCGTATGGTTGCCGTAGACTTGACGTCATCCGACAGCTCAACCCCATCTACCCGAATGATACCTTTCTGGTGTTTTTCCAACCGGTTGATACACCGAACGACCGTGGATTTGCCTGACCCCGAAGGCCCGCAAATCACCACCTTTTCGCCGCTGCTGACCGTCAGGTTGATGCCCTTGAGAACGTGAAATGTGTCATACCACTTATTCACGCCCACAAGCTCGATTGCGGCGCCTGCCATAAGCTGAACTGCCCCCGTTTTTGCCCCATAGTAATATTTTCTTGAGGTTATCTTTCCCTTTGGACTGAAATCAATGAGGATTGCAATCACAAGGTCGTAACGCCACCAACGGGAGATACCTATGAGCGTTTTTTGGAAAGCCGCGGCGGTTGCCGTGTTGGGGCTTGTATTGTCCGGTTCCGCACAGGCGCAATCTGCGCTGAACGAGGTGCTGGATTCCGGCGTTCTCAAGGTTGGGACCACAGGTGACTGGAACCCGATGACACTGCGCGACCCGGCAACCAACAGCTACAAAGGATACGACATCGACATCATGAATGCATTGGCCGCCGATCTTGGAGTTGAGGTCGAATTTGTCCCCACCGACTGGAAAACACTGGTGAATGGTGTGGTCGCGGGCAAGTACCACTTGACCGGGTCGGCATCGATTTCGCCACCGCGCATGAAAGTTGCGGGTTTTTCGGACAGCTATATTTCGGTCGAACTTTTTCCCTACACCACCAAGGACAAGGCTAACAAATTCGACGGGTATGACTCGATCAACCAGACCGGTGTGAAAGTCGCGACAACTTTGGGCACCACATTCGAAAAACGGGTCCGCGAATGGTTCCCAAACGCCGAGATCAAGGTGGTAGAGGCCCCGGCCCGCGGGTATCAGGAAGTAATCGCCGGTCGTGCTGATGTATTCATAACGTCGAACATCGAGGGCTCGACCCTTGAGGAGAAGTTTCCTGTTATCCGCGTGAAAAACGCCGGTCCCCGGTCACCTTCGCCGATTGCGATGATCCTGCCACAAGGCGATCAGATCTGGATCAACTATGTGAACAACTGGATCGAAGTGAAAAAAGCGGAAGGCTTCTTTGAAGCAAACCGCGAGAAATGGGGGCTCTGACGCCTTCAAGGACGTGCGGACTTCCTGACGCCCGGTCCTATGGCCCGGGCGTTTTCGTCTGCCATCTGGTTCTTCAGAAAAGAGGATGCAGACACGCGACCTGATGGGTTTCGTCATCCAATTCAGGCAATGTTTGCCTGCACTGGTCCGTCGCAAGCCAGCATCGTTGCGCAAAAGCGCACCCTTTCGGGATATTCATCGGTGACGGCAATTCGCCTTCCAGCTTGATCCGCTCTTTCCGGGCATCCGGGTCGGCACGGGGCGTCGTGGACAGCAACGCCTTGGAGTACGGATGTCGGGGTGCCGCGAACAGCTGCTCTTTCGGGCCTTTTTCAACCGCGCGCCCCAAATACATGACAATCACGTCATCGGCGAAATGCCGGACAACCGACAAGTCATGTGAAATGAACAGGTAGGCCAGGTTCAGCCGTTCCTGAAGATCGACCAGCAGGTTCAGGATCTGCGATTGAATCGAAACATCCAGCGCCGAGACAGGTTCATCCAGAACCAGCACCTTGGGATCCAGCATAAGCGCCCGCGCAATGGCGATCCGCTGGCGCTGCCCACCCGAGAACATATGCGGATAGCGGTCATAATGTTCCGGGCGCAGGCCCACCATCTCGATCATCTTGCGAGCGTGCTTTTCGCGATCGGCGGCTGTCATCTGTGGCCGGTTGATAATCAGCGGTTCCTGCAGGATCTGCCCGATGCGCTGACGCGGATTCAACGAGCTATAGGGGTCTTGAAAAACGATCTGCACCGTCTCTCGCATCTTGCTCCATTGCGAAGGGGTAATGTCGACCCCGTTGATCGTCAGGCTGCCCGAGGTTGGTTCTTCGATCATTGTGATCAGTCTGGCCAGCGTAGACTTGCCACAGCCTGACTCTCCGACAATGGCCAGTGTTTTTCCCGGTTGCAGGTCGAAATCCACCCCCGACAGTGCCTTTACGGTTGCGGGCTTGGACAGCAACCCGCCTTTGACCGTGTAAAACCGGGTCAGGGCGTTGGCCTGAACGATAGGTGTGGTCATACCAGCTCTCCGGCGGCAATCTTTTCAACATGGTGACAGCGCGCCTTGCCAAATGCCTCGGCATGAGGGGTCGGCGGGGTCTGGGCGCAGGTCGCATCGGCAAAGCGGCACCGTGGACTGAATAGGCAACCTTTTGGCCTGTCGAATTGCCCCGGAACAACACCTGGAATCGTCGGCAGAATCTTGGACGTCGCCCGTTCCGGCAAAGCACTTAACAGAGCCGTGGTATAGGGATGACGCGGGGTTCGGAACAAATCTCTGACAGGCTGTTCTTCAACCTTTTGCCCGGCATATTGCACCTGAACCCGCTCGGCGGTTTCCGCAACGACGCCCATGTCATGGGTGATCAGAACAAGGCCCATGTCATGCTCATCACGCAACCGGATCAGCAGATCCAGAATCTGCGCCTGAATGGTCACGTCCAGTGCCGTGGTCGGTTCATCCGCGATCAGCAGCTTGGGCTTGCAGGCAATGGCCATCGCGATCACAACCCGTTGGTTCATACCCCCTGACATCTGATGCGGAAAAGTATTCAGGCGGCTTTCAGGCGCGGGAATGCCAACCTGATCGAACAATTCGACCGCACGCTCGTGACGCTCTTTTCGGTTCAGGCCAAGGTGGATGCGCAATGCCTCTTTGATCTGGAACCCGACAGTAAAACAGGGGTTCAGCGAAGACATCGGCTCCTGAAAGATCATCGCCATGTCCTTGCCTATGATCTTGCGCCGTTCACGGGCCGAGATACCGGACAGGTCGCGGCCTTCAAAGCTCATCTCATCGGCGGTGATCGTGGCGGTCCAGGGCAGCAAGCCCATCAGTGCCAGCATCGACACAGACTTGCCCGAACCGCTTTCGCCAACGATGGCCAGCAATTCGCCTTTGTCGACCGACAGATCGACACCGTCCACGGCGCGGAAACTGCCCGAAGATGTGGCGAACTCGACAGTCAGATTACGGATCTGCAAAAGGCTCATGCGATCAGCTCCGCTTCAGTTTCGGGTCCAGCGCGTCGCGCAACCCGTCGCCCATCAGGTTGATGGCAAGTACGGTGACCAGGATTGCGAGACCGGGGAAGGTGACAACCCACCATGCGCGCAGGATGAACTCGCGCGCTTCAGCCAGCATGGTGCCCCATTCCGGCGTGGGAGGCTGCGCGCCCATGCCCAGAAACCCAAGGGCCGCCGCGTCCAGAATAGCAGTCGAAAAAGACAGGGCCGCCTGCACGATGATCGGAGCCAGGCAATTGGGCAATACCGTGATGAACATCAGCCGCGACTTGCCCGCACCGGCCACACGGGCCGAGGTCACATAGTCTTTCTGCCGTTCCGCCAGAACCGACGCGCGGGTCAGGCGCACGTAATGCGGTTGAAACACGATGGCGATAGCGATCATCGCATTGGTCAGTGATGGGCCCAGAATGGCGACCAGAACAAGGGCAAGCAGCAGAGACGGGAAAGCCAGGACGATGTCCATCACCCGCATAATCAACGTATCAACCCATTTGGGCGCAAAACCCGACAGAAGGCCGACCATTACGCCGCCCGTTACGGCAACACAGACCACAACGATCCCCACAAAGAAGGAATAGCGTGAACCCATGATCAGCCGCGACAGCATATCCCTGCCCAAAGGATCGGTGCCCAACGGGAAGGCCCAGCTTCCGCCTTCCTGCCAGGCAGGGGGTTGCAGGATATGGTCGCGGAACTGTTCGGTCGGATCATAGGGGGCCAACAAAGGGGCAAAGGCCGCACAGAACACAAAGGCGGCAAAAACCCACAACCCGATCACGGCACCGCGGTTTTCGCTGAAATAGTACCAGAACTCTCGCAGTGCGCTGGGACGATTTTCGGCCATTGGCTGGTTCGACGAAAGCTCGGTCATCATCGTCTCCGGATTTTGGGGTTGATGATGCCGTACAAAACATCGACCAGCAGGTTCACCAGCATCACGATCACCGCGATCATCAGCAAACCCCCTTGCACCACCGGGTAATCCCTGCGGAAAATACTATCGACCATCCACTTGCCGATGCCCGGCCAGCTGAAGATGGTTTCAGTAAGAATTGCCCCCGCCAGCAACGTACCAACCGACAACCCGATCACCGTGACAACCGGTATCAGCGCGTTACGTAGCGCATGCAGCCCGTTTACCCGGGTCGGCGACAACCCTTTTGCACGTGCAGTGCGGATGTAATCCTCGCCCAGAACCTCCAGCATCGCCGACCGGGTCTGACGCGCGATCACTGCCAGCGGAATAGTACCCAGCACAATCGTCGGAAGGATCAGATGACGAACGGCCGACCCGAATGCGCCTTCCTGCCCGGACAAAAGACTGTCGATCAGCATAAAGCCAGTGACACTTGGGAAGTAATAAAGCAGGTCGATCCGACCGGACACCGGTGTCCAGCCAAGATTGCCCGAAAACACGATGATCAGCAGCAGCGCCCACCAGAAGATGGGCATCGAATACCCGACCAATGCCGAAGACATCAGTGCCCTGTCAAAAAACTTCCCCCGGTTCACCGCCGCAATCACACCGGCAGGCAGACCCAATGCGATGGCGAAGATCATGGCGCAGAGCGAAAGTTCCATTGTCGCGGGGAACAGCGAAAAGAACTCCTCCCAGACCGGTTTTTTTGTGACAAAGCTTTCGCCGAGATCGCCCTGCAAAACTCCGGCAAGGTATTCCCAGTATTGCTGCAACACCGGTTTGTCGAAACCCAGCTTTTCCACCATTTCCTGGTAGCGTTCTTCAGTCATGCCGCGCTCGCCGGCCATGACGATGATCGGATCACCCGGCAGCACCCGGATAAACATGAATGAAATCAACGTCACGCCCAGAAAGGTCGGGACGAACAGGCCAATGCGGGTGAGTAAGTAACCAAACATCAGCGACCTATGATTGTAAGCTCTTTGGGGAAATGGGTCAGCGACCGGCAGCCATCCTCAGTGACAAGCACATCATCTTCGATGCGAACGCCAAAACTTTCGAGCGCATACAGACCTGGTTCATTCGTCCAGACCATACCCGGCAGAATTTTCTGGTGGTTTCCGCGCATGATATAAGGTGCCTCATGCACATCCCGACCCAACCCGTGACCCGTTTTGGTGCGAATACGATCCGCAAATGGCGAGGCCTCGAGCACGCTTATGACCGCATCGTCGATGTCATGGGCCGTTACACCCGGGCGGCAGGCTTCGAACCCGGCTTTGTTGGCGCGCAGAACGGTGTCGTAGACTTCCCTGCCCTCGTCCGACACGTCCTGAACAAAGAAGGTTCGCGTAATGTCGGCGGCGAAACCATCTATGCGGGCACCGAAATCGAACAGTAACGCGTCGCCTGCCCTGATCTGGTAGTCGCTGCGCGCTTTCCCATGCGGTCGTGCCGAATTGTCGCCAGCCGCCACGATGGGCGAAAAAGCCAGTGACTCGGCCCCTTCTGCAAACAGCGCCTGTATCAGGGCCTGCTCGACCTGTTTTTCAGTCTGACCGACACGCACATCTGCAATCACACGACCCAGAGCACGTTCCGAGATATCGATGGCCGCCTGCATCGCAGCAATGTCTTCATCGGTCTTGATTATGCGCAGGCCCGAGATTTCGCGTTCACCGTCGACGATCCGTAAGCCCGGCAAAGCACGGGTAAACGCCGCAGAGACGAAAACCCGCATCACCTGACCTTCCACCGCAAGCGAGCGGATCGGCATTTGTGCGGCCCATGCGGTAAACGCATCGTCATAACCGGTCTGATCGCGCCAATCGAAAACAGCGCCCTCGAATCCGACAAGATCCCATGAGGCCAGTTCCAGATTGGGCACAATCGCTGCAGCCTGTCCCTCAGCCGGGACAACAACCACGAAGGGCCGTTCGTGGCTCATGAATGCTTTTCCCAAAGCGCGGGTGAAATTCGGGCCAGGTACAAGAGCAACAGCGTCGACTGACATGTCCCGTGCCAGTTGACGATATTCGGACAGATCCGGCATTCAGGCCGACCTCCTCAATAAGAAAGCCGGAGCCGCCAAACAGGCGGCTCCGGTGAGTGAGTGGTGGCTTACTCGACGCTCACACCATAGAAGATGTGGCCGCCCAGCGGGTGCACTTTGTAGCCTTGCACCTTGTTGCTCATCGGCATGAATACAACCGAGTGAGCAATGGTTGCCCATGGGGCCTGCTCTTTGAACACGACCTGCGCTTCTTCATACAGCTTGGTCCGCTCAGCCTGATCGGTGCTTTGCTTGGCTTTCAGGATCAGATCCTCGAACGGCTGGTGGCACCATTGCGCACGGTTTGATGCCTCGACCCCGTCGCAGCCCAGCAGAACGGCCAGGAAGTTGTCCGGATCGCCGTTATCACCGGTCCAGCCCAGCAAAACAGCACCATCGCGGTTCAGTTCTTTCGAGCGTGACAGGTATTCGCCCCATTCGTACGAGACGATTTCGACGCCCACACCAACCTTGGCAAAATCAGCCTGGATCAGCTCGGCCATGCGGCGGGCATTGGGGTTGTAGGGGCGCTGAACCGGCATCGCCCAGATCTTCATCGACAGGTCTGTGACACCTTCGGCATCAAGCATAGCCTTGGCCGCTTCGGGATCGTATGGATCGTCCGCGATGGCGTCGTTATAACCCCACATGGTTGGCGGGATCGGGTTCTTGGCAGCCTGGCCCGAGCCCTGGAAAACCACGTCGATGATCGCCTGCTTGTCGATCGCCATGTTCAACGCTTTGCGAACCTTGGGGTTGTCGAACGGCGCCATCGTGGTGTTGTAAGCCAGATACCCGACGTTCAGCCCTTCCTGCTCCATCATGTTGATGTCTGCATCATCCTTCATCGCCTGAATGTCAGCCGGGTTCGGGTAAGGCATCACATGGCACTCGCCAGCTTTCAGCTTCTGATAGCGAACAGACGCGTCCGGCGTAATGGCAAAGATCAGGTTTTCGACCTGCGCCGGTTCTTTCCAATAATCGCCATTAGCCGCATAGCGGATCACCGCGTCTTTCTGGTAGGCCACGAACGAGAAAGGCCCGGTCCCGATGGGCGCGGTATTCAGTTTTTCAGGCGTGCCGGCAGCCAGCATAGCATCGCCGTATTCGGCTGACATGATCGATGCAAAGTCCATCGCCATATTCGCAACAAAGGGCGCCTCTGGCTTGGACAGGGTGAATTTCACCGTGTAGTCATCAATCTTTTCGATAGAAGAGACCAGATCCGGCATCCCCATGCCCTGGAAGTATTCCCACGTGCCGCCAGACACTTGGTTATAGGGGTGGTTCTCGTCCTTTTGGCGCATGAACGAGAAGATTACGTCATCGGCATTGAAGTCGCGGGTCGGGGTGAATTCGTCATTCGAATGGAATTTGACACCCTGGCGCAGCTTGAACGTGTATTCCAGGCCATCATCACTGGCCTCGACACTTTCAGCCAAGCCGGGGATCACATTGGTCGTACCGGTTTCGAATTCCAGCAACCGGTTATAAATAGGATGCGATGAGGCATCAAAGGTTGTTCCTGCGGTAAACAGAGCAGGGTCAAACCCCTCGGGCGAACCTTCGGAACAATACACAAGGGTATTCGCCTGTGCCACGGCACCCGACAGGGCGATTGCCGTGGTTGCGGCCAGAAGATTGAGTTTCATGATTTTCTCCCAGAAATGGACTTTGCAAGACAATCGCAGGGCTCTTTGTCGTCAGAGCGTTCAGTGACAATACGGGTCGTTGCGATATCCCTGACAAATGTATCCAAAATACAAAACCTGTTGTCAACCGGCTCTGTCACTGACTTTCGTGAAAGATGCCCGTTGCCAGGAAGTGTCTTGAAATCGAAAGCGCCCTGCCCCAGGAAAATCGCGAAGGGCGACACTTACATTCCACAAGGTCCGGCAGTATGGCCGCAGATATCGACTGTCGTTGCCCCAAAGTCATTCAGGTAAGAATGGATATCTATCTCTGACTGGTAGCGGATGAAGTATCCTTGCGCATATCGCGAATGCAATCGTAACCCAGCCAAAGTAACACGGTCAGTGCGACCAGAAATACGTAGGGAAGCAGCGAGATTTGCATAACCAACACACCGTAAAACATGACGGCGTACGCAGCGATTTGGACAATCACCAACAAACCCCAAGCAACCATTTCCCAAAGATTGCGCGCTTTCCCTTGACCGATGGACTTGCGCAAGTTCTGGCACTCTGCCTCGTTCACCACAGGGGACGCGGCACCCGTTGAATTGAGAATGCCGTTGGTGTCGAGCGCGCTGGATCGACATGCATCGAAACAAGGGGACGCCTCTCGACAGGTGGGCGCAGTGTGTAACATTGGTTGAGTCCTTGGACATCTGGGGTTTGGCAGCGAGCCTTCACTGTGCCTCAGGACACCTACTCCACGCACCATGCCACCTACGAGATCAGGCGCCACCGTTGCCGTATTGCAATCATATCCAGCGGAGAAACGCCGATCCTCGCTCTGGCGCAGCATAAAACCGCACAAGCAGCCGAGAGACCCGTGATCAGATGATGTCCGAGGAGCTTTTCGCGACCCTCGGGGGTTCATGGTTTTTGGCGCGGTTTTCGGAATCGTGCCGTCCGCCGAACTGGGACCCTTGCGTGCGTCCAACGCTCTATTCTACGGTGTCCTTCGATGCTGAGTGCGAATACCCTGTGCCCATACCGTGATCGTATCATCAAACAACCAATTGGCTTCTAACAGGAGTCGCGGTTCAGGTATCACTCACAAGTTCATCTGTGTACAAATTGGTAAGATTGCGCTCAATTACATGTCATATCCAGCCGCCGAGGATGCCATGCCGATTGAACACGCCCCTTTCAGCCAAGCGGAATATGACCGCAGGATCGCCAAAACCCGAAGCGCTATGGAAAAAGCGGGGTTAGAACTGCTGTTTGTCACCGACCCGTCGAACCAGGCTTGGCTGACTGGCTATGATGGTTGGTCCTTTTATGTGCATCAGGGCGTATTGCTCGGCATGGAAGGAGAGCCGATTTGGTGGGGACGCCAGATGGATGCATTGGGTGGGTTGCGCACATGCTGGATGTCCAAGGACAACATTCGCGGCTATGCAGACCACTACGTTCAATCAACCATACGCCATCCCATGCAGGATCTGGCTGGCCACATTCGCGCGCTTGGGCTGGACGCGACCCGTATCGGCGTTGAGATGGAGAACTATTACTATTCCGCAAAGGCACACGAGGTTTTGGGCAAGGAATTGCCCGAAGCAACGCTGGTGGATGCGACGGCACTGGTTAACTGGCAGCGCCTGATCAAGTCGGAAGAAGAGGTTGTTTTTATTCGCAAGGCGGCCCGGATTTCAGAAAAAGTTATCCAAACGGCCATTGATCGCGCCGCAGTGGGCGTGCGCAAGAACAACCTTGTCGCAGATATCTTTCACGCCGGGATTACCGGGGTTGAGGATGATTGGGGGGATTACCCGGCCATTGTCCCTTTGACACCCTCAGGGCTGGATGCCACTGCCGCGCACCTGACATGGAATGGCGCGCCGATGAAAGAAGGTGAGGCAACATTTTTCGAACTATCAGGCTGCTATCGGCGGTACCACGCTCCGCTTTGCCGCACGGTATTTCTTGGCACTCCGCCGCCAGAAATGCGGGACGCGGAACGCGCGCAGATCGAAGGGATAGCGGCGGGTCTGGAGGCTGCCCGGGCTGGCAATCGGACAAGCGACATTGCAACCGCTTTTCTTAAGGTTCTTGCCCGTCACGGACTCGAACGGGAGGGGCGCATGGGATACCCTATCGGCCTGAGCTATCCGCCAGATTGGGGCGAACGGACAGCGTCGATCCGCGCCGAAGACGAGACCATTCTGCAACCGGGCATGGTTTTCCATTTCATGCCTGCGCTATGGATGGACAGCTGGGGGCTTGAGACCACGGAAACCATTCTTATCACTGAAAACGGCCCCGCCGAAGCCCTGTGCAATATCGAGCGAAAGCTCTTTGTGAAAGACTAAGCCTTGAGCACCCTCGAAGACGCCAAGACCCTGCTGGGCGAACTGATCAGCTTCCCCACGGTTTCGTCAGACAGCAACCTGGACATGATCAAACACCTCGCGGACCGGTTGAGCGATTGCGGTGCAGAGGTTGAAATATGGCATGATGAAACCGGCACCAAAGCCAATCTTTTTGCCACATTGGGCCCAAAGCGCGACGGTGGTATCGTTCTGTCAGGCCATTCCGATGTAGTGCCTGTCGCCGATCAGGACTGGTCCTCGGACCCGTTCGTGATGGAGGAGCGGGACGGCAAGTGGTTTGGGCGCGGAACCTGCGATATGAAAGGGTTTATAGCGGCGGCAGTCGTCATGGCCCCGTATTACGCAAAGCTGGACCTTCAGCGCCCGGTGCATTTTGCCTTTACCTATGATGAAGAAATCGGCTGTTTTGGCGCGCAGGCTTTGGCCAAGACCCTGCGGGAGAAAGCGATCAAACCCGCTGTGGTCATCATCGGCGAGCCCACCTCGATGCGCATCATCGAAGGCCATAAGGGTTGCTATGAATATACAGCGCATTTTACCGGGTTCGAAGGCCATGGCTCGGCCCCCGAGCGCGGCGTTAACGCAGTCGAATACGCGGTGCAATACGTGTCGAAACTGCTGGCGCTGAAGGCTGATTTGCAAGGGCGAGCACCGGCAAACAGCCCGTTCGACCCGCCATGGACAACAATCAATACCGGTACGTTGGTGGGCGGGGTGGCCCATAATGTGATCCCCGGTAAGGCGCGGGTCGATTGGGAGATGCGACCAGTGCAAAAGGCGGATGCGGATTACGTCAAAGACGAACTGCACCGGTTTTGCGCGCAAACCCTGATCCCGGCAATGCAGACTGTTCATCCCGGTGCCGGTATCAAGACCGAAGTAATCGGTGAGGTCGACGGGCTGGAGCCAATGGACGAGAACGAGGCGCGTGACCTTGTGATGGAACTGACAGGGGCAAATGGCGCCGACGTTGTACCTTTCGGCACCGAGGCCGGGATATTCCAGCAGTTGGGGATGAGCGTCGTTGTCTGCGGCCCCGGATCAATCGATCAGGCGCATAAACCTGATGAATACGTCTCGGTCGACCAGATGGCCCAATGCCTTGATATGCTTGGGCGATTATCTTCGAAGCTGGAATAGATGATGACCTCGGCCCGCGCGGTATCGATATTCTGGTTGGGTGCACCGGTTCTGTTCGTGCTGTTCTGGGCGGGTGGCTACAGCTTTGCCAAGCTGGGGCTGCCCTATGTGGAACCTATGACCATGCTTGCGATCCGTTATGGTCTGGCTGTTCTGTGTCTTCTGCCGCTGCTGGCGGTGTTCCGCCCTGCCCTGCCGCGTGATCCGGCGCACTGGGCCGCGATGGCGGCAAGTGGGTTTCTTATTCAGTGTGTTTACTTCGGTCTGGCCTATCAGGCGATGAAACAGGGGTTGGGTGCCGGCACCACTGCCATCGTGATGGCCTTGCAACCCGCACTTGTCGCCGCCTTCTCTCCGTTGGTCGGAGAAGCGCGTGGACGGCCCGTGATGTGGGTCGGCCTGGCGCTGGGTTTTGCGGGGGTTGCAATCAGCGTCTTTGACAAGACCAGCGCAGTGCCTCTTTCCGCCGGGCTGCTTGCGGTTAGTGCATTGGTCGGCCTGACCGCCGCCACTTTGCTGGAAAAACGTCACGGGCGGCGCAGCGACCCAGTGTTGGGTGGTGCTGTTCAATATGTGATCGGATTTGCCGTGCTGCTTCCCATCGCAATGGCGACTGAAACGATGGAAGTCACCTGGCATCCAAACCTGATCCTTTCCCTTGCGTATCTGGTCATCGCAAATTCCCTGATCTCGATCAGCCTCTATGTCGCACTTGTTCAGCGCGGCGACGCGACCCGCGTGTCCACATTGCTTTACCTTGTCACACCTTTGGCAATTGCACTGGCCTGGATGATCCTGGGCGAGCCGGTCACCTGGCGCATCGCCTTTGGTTTCGTTCTCTGCCTCGCAGGCGTATATATCGTGCGGAAATCCAAAGATTGACGCCTATGGCAGTTTTCGATCGGACAACCGGAAATTCAAAGCCTGCGACCAGTTCTATAATGGAAACCACCTGAACCGAGATCACATCCGTCAGGAAAGCGCATTCAGATAGCGTTTGATCGTCGTCCGGCATCCGTGCTGCCAAATCCGTGGCAACCAGCGTATGAAGGCTTCTGCGAACTGGGCTTCACGACCAGTACTTCCGTACAGGTTTGCTGCCTCAAGCCACTTTTCGGGCTGTTCCCTGGCGGTAAGGGCCGCACTCTGCAAATCGCTCCAGATGGGGTCATTGGGCGCAATCTCTGATCCGTCCTCACGCAGACCGGCGCACATCCGGCACCAGAAAGCTTCAACCAGCCCCAGCCCGGTGACAGACGTACCCGAGGCCAGTGCATCGCGAAGCGACGGGAGCAAGAATCCGGGGTGTCGTGCAGACCCATCAAAGGCCACGCGCCGCGTGGTGTCGTGAATAGCCGTGTTCGAAAACCTGCGTTTGACCAGATCCAGATACTGTTCCGGTGTCATCCCGGGAACTGCAATGGCATGAGGAAGAATTTCTTCGGTCTGTACTTTCAGGAAGAATGCCGAAATTTCCCGGTCGTTCATGCAGTCCGCGATTGTGGGGATGTTCAGAACCTCGCCCACATTCGCCAGAATCTGGTGCCCGCCGTTCAGAATACGCAATTTCAGGGTTTCATATGCGTGTACGTCTTTGGTGATCGTAACGCCGACATTCTCCAACATCGGCCGCCCGGCACAGAAATCGTCTTCAATAACCCATTGGCGGAAATTCTCGTGGGACACCGGAACGCTGTCTTCAATTCCAAGGGCGCGGGTCTGGGTTCGGACATGATCAGTGGTTGCGGGAACAATGCAATCCACCATCGAATTCGGGAACGCCCCGTTCTGATCGATCCAATCCGCAAGATCAGGGTCCGTAAGGCGTGCCAGTTCAACAACGCAATTGCGCAGGATGGTTCCGTTGCCCTGAAGATTGTCACAACTTAATGCCGTAAAGGGCAGATGCCCGGCGGCACGGCGATTGCCAAGTGCTGCCACTATGGCACCAAAGACCGTGCGAGGCTGTTGCGGGTTTTGCACGTCGTGTCGAATGTCATCGTGGTCCACGTCGAAAACACCCGACTTGGCATCCAGAAAATAGCCGCCTTCAGTAACGGTAAGGGACACGATCCGAATGGCGGGATCGGACATTTTCCTGATCAGAGGTGCATTTCGGGGTTCAATGGGCAGATAGTCGATCAACGGGCCGATGACTTCGGCAGAAACACCGGACGGGTCAAGCTCGATCAAAGTTGTCAGACAGTCTTGCCCAATCAGCTTTTCGCGCATGTCCGCGTCATAGGCCCGAACGCCCGCCCCGATGATCGCCCAGTCGAGGGCCAACCCTTTTTGCATCAGCCTGTGTATGTACCATGCCTGATGCGCACGGTGAAAATTCCCAAGCCCAATATGAACAATTCCAGGGGTCAGGTCTTCACGCCGGTATCCGGGTATTTTGACATCCGCAGGAAGCGATCCGAGGCGTTCGAGGCACAGCTCTACCGGTGTTATGTCCGCCAAAGGGGTCATCAGCTCATCCAGTTTCCGCCATCGACATTGTAAGTCTGGGCCACGATGTATTCCGCTTCATCAGACGCCAAAAACACCGCTATCCCGGTTAAATCCTCGGCCCGTCCCATACGGCCGAACGGTACCGCTGATGCAACTTCACGCTTCTTCTGCCCCGGTTTTTTATTTTCGTACTTCGCAAAGAAGGCGTCGACGCCGTCCCAATGCTCTCCATCAACAACACCGGGCGAGATCGCATTCACATTTATCCCGTGAGCGATCAGATTGAGCCCCGCTGACTGCGTCAAAGATATTACGGCAGCCTTGCTGGCGCAGTAAACGGCGACCAAAGGTTCGCCACGCCGACCAGCCTGTGAGGCCAGATTTATGATCCGGCCTTTGACATTGGCGTCGATCATGTGCCGCGCAACGGTCTGCATTGTAAACAAGGTGCCCGAAACATTGATATCAAAAACGCGCTGGTAATCGGAGCGGTCGATTTCGATGATTGGCGCTGCTGAGAAAACGGCAGCATTGTTGATCAGAATGTCAATCTGGCCGAACTGATCCACTGCGCGCGCAACAGCAATGTCGATGCTGTCCTGATCAACAACATTCATTTCGACCGCCATTGCAGCGTCACCGATTTCCGAGGCTGCGGATTGCGCCCGCGCGAAATCTATGTCGGCAATGGCCACACGCGCACCTTCGGCGACGTAAGCTTTTGCGAAGGCCAGCCCGATTCCACGCGCAGCACCAGTGATAAGCGCGGTTTTTCCGTCCAGTCGCTTCATTCGATCCGCAGCCCTTGCGCGTCAAAACGATGAAGCACGTCGGCACGTGGTGACAGGTAGATGCGGTCGCCATGCCTAAATCCAACCTCTCCGTCTGCTCGCACCGTGATTGTTTCCGCCAGACCGGTTTCATGTATGTGGAAAAACGTATCTGATCCAAGATGCTCGGACACGCCCACGACACCGCTCCAGGTTCCTGCGCTCTCGGACACAGCAATATGTTCGGGGCGAATACCGATTGTATGTGCGCCTTGTTTTGCAGCCTCTTCGCCTTCGATAAAGTTCATCCTGGGCGAACCGATGAACCCGGCGACAAAAAGGTTTCGCGGCGTTCGATATAGGTCCAGCGGGCTTCCGACCTGCTCGATCACACCAGCCTGAAGCACGACGATCTTGTCGGCCATCGTCATCGCTTCGACCTGATCATGGGTCACATAGATCATGGTTGTCGCCAACCGCTCGTGCAACTCGCTGATCTCCAAACGCATGCCAACGCGCAGCGCGGCGTCCAGGTTGGACAGCGGTTCATCGAACAGAAACGCTGCGGGTTCGCGGACAATGGCACGCCCGATGGCCACACGCTGGCGCTGGCCACCAGACAGTTGGCCGGGGCGGCGATCCAGATAGTCGGTCAGGTTCAGAACCTGCGCGGCCCCTTCCACACGTTTGTCGATTTCGGCCTGATCCAGTTTCGCCATGCGCAAGGGAAAGGCGATGTTCTTGCGAACGGACATGTGCGGATATAAGGCATAAGACTGGAAAACCATCGCCAGACCGCGTTTTGCAGGTGGTACGTTTGTTGCATCGGCCCCATCAATGTCGATGGAGCCAGAGGTGATGTCCTCCAACCCTGCAATCAGGCGCAGCAAAGTGGACTTTCCGCAACCCGATGGCCCGACGAACACCGTGAACTCTCCGTCTTCGATGGTCAGATCCAATGGCGGGATAACCTGCACGTCGCCAAAGCTTTTGGTCACGGACCTGAGTTGAATACGTCCCATGAGAAGTTTTCCTTATTTCACAGCGCCAAAAGTCAGGCCGCGGACAAGTTGTTTCTGGCTAAACCAGCCAAGGATCAGGATCGGTGCAATGGCCATTGTCGAAGCCGCGCTGAGCTTGGCAAAGAACAGGCCCTCGGGGCTGGAATAGCTGGCGATAAATGCGGTCAGCGGGGCCGCGTCAACGGCTGTCAGGTTGAGGGTCCAGAATGCCTCGTTCCAGGCAAGAATGAAGTTCAGCAAAACAGTCGAAGCGATGCCCGGTACAGCCATGGGTGTCAGGATGTGCAGGATTTCCTCTTTCAGCGTTGCCCCGTCCATCCGCGCGGCTTCAAGGATTTCACCGGGAATTTCGCGAAAGTAGGTGTAGAGCATCCAGACGATGATCGGCAAGTTGATCAGCATCAACACGACAACCAGTCCACCTCGTGTATCAAGCAGCCCCAGACGGATGAACAGCAGGTAGATCGGGTAAAGGACCCCGACTGCGGGCAACATCTTGGTAGAGAGCATCCAAAGCAGAATGTCCTTTGTACGTTTCGAAGGAACAAACGCCATTGCCCATGCTGCCGGTACGGCAATGATCACACCCAACAGGGTTGACCCGCCTGCGATGATGACTGAGTTCCAAAGGAAACGCATGTAGTTCGAGCGTTCCTGCACGACAGCATAGTTCTCGAGCGTCCAGTCGAAGTTCAGGAACAGTGGCGGGCTTGCGATGGCCTGTGCTTCGGTTTTGAAGCTGGTCAGGATGGTCCAGAGGATCGGGAAAAAGATCAGCAGACCGACGGCCCAGGCCAGGGCAGTGTTCAGCGACTTGCGTTGGATTGTAACGGTGCGGGCCATGGTTTTACCTCTTCACGCGTCCAGGTTCTTGCCGACGATGCGCATCAGGAAGACCGCAACGATATTGGCGAGAATGATCGCATAGACACCTCCGGCTGATCCGAGACCGACATTCTGGCTTTCCAAAACGCGCTGGAAGATCAGGTAGGTGAGTGTACGGGTGCCGAACGCGCCACCGGTGGTGACGAAAATCTCGGCAAAGATCGAAAGCAGAAAGATTGTCTGGATCAGAATTACGATTGTGATTGCACGGCTCAGGTGCGGCAGAATGATGTGGTAGAACCGCTTGAGCGGCGGCGCACCGTCCATTTCAGCAGCTTCCAGTTGCTCACTGTCCAGCGACTGAATTGCGGTCAAAAGGATCAGTGTCGCAAATGGCAGCCATTGCCACGACACAATCATGACAATTGAGGTCATTGAAGCTTCGGACAACCACGAGACCGGTTCAGCCCCGAAAAAGCGCCACAGATGGGCCAGCAACCCGTTGACCGGGTCCATGAACATGTTTTTCCAGACCAGAGCTGACACAGTCGGCATAACGAAGAATGGCGCAATGACTAGGATGCGCACCACCCCCTGGCCCCACATCGGTTGATCTAAAAGCATCGCCAGCAGGATGCCCAGAATGACCGTAATCGCCAACACGCCGAGAACAATGACAAGCGTTGCCTGTACCGCAGGCCAGAACGAACTGGACGAAACAAATCGGATATAGTTGTCGAAACCCACCCATCCGAGATCACCGCCCCGCAGGGGAAGATACTTCTTGAAGGAAAAATACAGGGTCATCGTCAGCGGCACGAGCATCCAGCCAAGCAGCAGCACCACTGCGGGTGCCATCATCAGGCGTGCAACTGATCTGGAATGTTGAGTTGCCATTGCGCAAGACCTCTCTGTTCAGGCGTAAGACAGCCTGCGAGAAAAACACGAATTGTGGAAGTGGGAGCAGGGGACAGAAGATCTGCCCCCCGCTGGGAAGGTTGCCTCAGTACCCTGCGGCTTCCATCTCTTCTGCTGTGAAGGCCTGCGCTTTGGCAAGCGCCTCATCCACTGTTTGCTGCCCGGCATAAACGGCCGAGAATTCCTGACTTACCTGTGTGGCAATCCCTGCAAATTCCGGAATGGCCACGAATTGGACACCGGTATAGGGCGTCGGCTGCACACAGCAATTCTGCGGGTCAGCCTTCAGGATCGATTCCAGAGTCATTTTTGCGAATGGGACTGCCTTGTAGTTGTCATTCTCATAAAGCGAGGTCCGCGCGCCCGGAGGCACATTGGCCCACCCTTCGTTTTCAGCCACCAGCTCGATGTAGTCTTTCGAGGTTGCCCATTCGATGAACTGCTTGGCCGCATCTTCCCGCTGAGTTCCCGCCGGGATCGCCAGCGCCCAAGCCCAAAGCCAATTGGCGTGCTTGTCGACGCCTTCCGAATTTGGTGCAAGTGCGAAGCCAACTTTGTCAGCTACGGTTGAGTCTTCCGGATTTGTCACAAAAGACGCGGCAACGGTGGCGTCAATCCACATGCCGCACTTTCCTTGCTGGAACAAAGACAGGTTCTCGTTGAAACCGTTAGTGGCATAGCCAGCCGGGCCGGATTCACTCATCATGTCGACGAAGAACGTCAGCGCCTCTTTCCACTCAGGCTGATCGAACTGGGGCTTCCAGTTTTCATCAAACCAGCGCGCACCGAAGGAATTGCCGGTTACAGTGATAAAGGCACCACCTTCACCCCAGCCCGCCTTACCGCGCAGGCAGATGCCGTTGATGTCGTTGTCGCGATCAGTCATGGCAGCCGCAGCTTCACGGATGAATTGCCATGTTGGTGCTTCTGGCATTTCCAGACCGGCCTTTTCCATCAGGTCGGTGCGGTACATGATCATCGAGCTTTCGCCATAAAAAGGCGCAGCATAAAGCGTGCCATCATGGCTCAACCCGCCTGCCATCGCAGGCAGCAGATCACCAACATCATATTCATCGGACAAACCGTCCAGCGGTACCAGCCAGCCGTTCGCACCCCAGATCGGGGTTTCGTACATGCCGATGGTCATGATGTCGAACTGACCGCCTTTGGTGGTGATGTCGGTCGTGACGCGCTGACGCAAAACGTTTTCTTCCAACGTCACCCATTCGACATCAATGCCTGTCGCATTGGTGAAGTTGTCTGTGTAGCCCTGCATCCGGATCATGTCACCATTGTTGACGGTCGCGATCGTGATGGTTTCCGCTTGGGCTGCTGCCGTAACGACGAAAGTCAACGCAGTCGCCGCACGAAGTGCGTTCTTCAAATACATCCCTGTCCTCCCTGAGCTTGGATGCTGTACAGAGACCCTAGTTTATAAATTGTCGCGGCGTCAATATAAACTTTACGCGCGTTAAATTTAGTTCATGCAGATTCCCTCAAGACAAGCCGTGCCGGAAACAGAGTTTCCGTCCGATCGTCAAATTTTCCCCCGCTTTCAATGAGTTCAAACAAGGTATCCACACTGCGCCCAGCCACGTTGTCATAATCATGCGCAGCTGTTGTCAGCGATGGACAAGTAAATCTTGCAAAGGGGTGGTCGTCATTTGATGCGACGCGGAGTGAGCAATCTTCCTTTCGCCCAACCCGAATCCCCTGCTCATAACAGGCTGCCAGAAATCCGATCGCAAGACGGTCATTGCTGCACAAAACCGAGTTCGTCCTGAGAGCGCCTTTCTCCAACACTCTCAAAGCACCTTGATGCCCAATCTCTTCAAACGCCCAGCCTTCGCCATCAATTTTAATGACATCGGGCTCGAACCCCAGACGTTCCATAACCTCTATATATGCCTTGCGTCGCTTGTTGGCGTTTGGGTTTGCTGGCGTGCGCATTTCAAAGAAAGACGGAGGTTCACCCGTCCGGGTCATGTATTCCACGGTTTGGGACACAAAACTGAAATTGTCCGATCCAATAAATGCGGCGCCCAACCCTTCAAGGTTGCTGTCAAACAGAACAGTAGGCACCTCGGCGCAAAACTTCTCGATGTAAGCGCGGTCCGAGGCACGCCCTAATGGGGCAAACAGCACTCCCGCCGGTTTCAGAGAGCGCAAACTATCGAGAATTTCATTCTCCAGCTTCTGTTCACCATGCGAGCTGAAAAGAGATGGACGATACCCGGCAGCAATACAGCTCTGCTCAAGGTATCTGGCCATCTCGGCAAAAAATGGATCGGCTAGATAGGGAACAACGATGCCGATATTCTTGGTCAGCTTTCGGTTCTGGTTCACCGCATAGATGTTGGGGCGGTAATCGAACTTTTCCAAAGCTTCTTCGATACGCGCCCGCGTAGAGGAACGAACGCTTTCCGGGTCGTGGAAATATTTGGAAACCGTTGGCCGAGAAATCCCGCTGAGGGCCGCAAACTCCTCCATATTTCTTATTTTTGCCATACCTACCCGCTTACGGAATTCTTTTGCTTTGACCTTACATTTTCTTTACGCGCGGCAATAAATCAATAGGCTGCCGTATCCGCGCGAACGGTAAGACGCGTGACGCCAACGCCGAACAGCCGAAAACCTCCTGATCAAGTCGCGGCGTTTTGGACTTGAGCCCAATATATCGACCCCCAGCGCAACCACCTTGGTCGTCAGGTCTGTTCAGGCTCATTTTGCTTCCCGGCAGTACCTTCTGCGACGTCCTTGTAGTCGTCATGAATGCCGTAAGAAGCGAAACCGGATAGCGTTTCAGAAATCTGTTCATCGGTCAGGATTACCGGACCGAGGGCCAAGGAAAGGTAATATTGCCGGGCAATGGTTTCCAGCTCAACCGCGCGCCACATGGCCTTGTCCAGGTCCTCACCCATGGCAATGGACCCATGATTGCCAAGCAAACAGGCGGTTCGGTCTTGCAGCGCTTCGATCGCCAGCTCCGACAGCTCGGGCGTTCCAAAGCGCGCATAGGGTGCGCAGCGAACATTAGTACCACCGAAGGCCGCGACCATGTAATGCGCTGCCGGGATCTCTTTGTGTGCAATCGCCAGCGCCGTGCAATAGGTCGGATGTGCATGGACAACAGCGCCCATATCGGGGCGGGTCTTGAGAATGTCGAAGTGGAACCGCCATTCGGACGAAGGTTTGAGCGGGCCATCCCAACTCCCATAGTCTCCATCAAATGGCATTGAGACGATCATCTCGGGGGTCAGCTTGTCATATGGCGTCGCCGAAGGTGTGATCAGCATCCGGTTCTCGTATCGGGCCGAGATATTGCCGGATGTTCCCTGGCTAAGACCACTGGAATTCAGAAAAAGGCATTTCTCGATAATCGCCTCACGGATTCTGCGTTCCTTGTCATCCATCTTGTGCTCCTGTCCTCGCGCCACCCCGGCAGAATGGACCAGCCTTAGTTATCAGAGGTCGCACCATCAGGCGACAAGCCCAACCTTGCAATTGCATTGTCCACAGCCAACCCGAAAACCTGCGCCTGAGGTGACAGGACCTGGTCTGGCCGACGCATCAGCCCAACGGGTCCGCGCGTTATCGACGTATCAAACGGCAACGCCACAAGGTGGCCATCGCTGGTTTCATTGGCAACCACCCCCGCCGAGATGATCCAGATCGCGTCGGTCTGCCGGGTATACACTCGCCCGAAAGCACCCGAGACAGTTTCCAGACGATCTTCGATTTCACCAATCCCATGCGCGATCATGAGGCGATCCACCAAGGGCCGAATTGCCGATCCTTCAGGCGGATAAAGCACTTGCCACTCGGTAATCCGCCTGAGATCGGGGGCTTTCAGCAGCGGGTGATCCGCGCGCACGACAAAGACGACCTTCTCCTCGTAAAGCTGGGTAAAGGAAATGCCCTGCATAGTTTCAGTGCGACCCAAACGCCCGATAACAAGCTCCAGGTCGCCCAGACGAAGACGCTCCATCAAATGGCCATGTGGGCCGTCGAAAACGCTCAGTCGGGCATTGCCCGCAAGTTCGGAAAACTCGGCGGCAACGGCTGGCATCAAACGGGCCGCAACCGAAGGCAGCACCCCGACCCGAAGGCTGGCCCTGCCCCGCGCCTCGATCTGTTCCACACCAGAAAAACCTTGCTGCAAAGCGGCCAGCGACATTTCGGCGAAATGCAGAAACACTTCACCCTGCCGCGTCAGAGAAACACCGGACCGGTTACGGGACAACAGCACAGTGCCCAGAATATCCTCAAGCTCCTTAAGTGTCTTGGATATCGCCGGTTGCGTGAGAAACAGCTTCTCTGCCGCAACTTTCAGGCTTTTCTCGCGACATATCTCAATAAAACATTGAATATGCCTAACTTTGATGCGGCGATCTATCATTACTTTCCAATTCCGGCAACTAAGTCCAAGCAGAACTCATTTTACATATCGAGATATGGCGTTCAATTATTAGATACGCGAAATCAGGAGAGCCAACATGCGCGTTCAGGTCGCGATCATCGGCGGTGGACCCTCAGGTCTTTTGCTCAGCCAGTTGTTGCACCGCAAGGGCATAGACACCATCGTATTAGAGCGCAAAACCAGGGAATATGTTCTGGGCCGCATTCGCGCTGGTATTCTGGAAACCGGTTTTGTGGAACTGATGCGCGAAGCCGGTGTGGCAGAGCGGATGGACAAGGAATGCTTTGTCCATGACGGCACAGTGATCTCGTATGGCGATATCGAATTCGGCATCAACTTTAAAAAGCTGACAGGCAGTCATGTGGTTGTTTACGGACAAACTGAAGTAACCCGTGACCTGTATGATGCGCGCGAGGCAATGGGCGGTAAGATCGTTTTCAACGCCGATGATGTTCAGATTCACGGGGCTGACAGCGATGCACCCTATGTGACGTATCAAGCGGATGGGACCGGACACCGGATTGATTGCGATTTTGTCGCCGGTTGCGACGGATTTCATGGGGTGTCGCGTCAAACCATCCCGCTGACCGTGCGCCGGGAATATGAAAAGGTCTATCCGTTTGGCTGGCTGGGCGTTTTGTCCGAAACACCCCCGGTCCATAACGAACTGATATATGCCGGATCGGAACGCGGTTTTGCGCTTTGTTCCATGCGCAATGAGAACCTCAGCCGATACTACATTCAATGCTCGCTGTCTGACAGTGCCGATGACTGGACTGATCAAGCCTTCTGGCAGGAGCTGAAACGCAGGATCCCCGCGCAATATGCTGAGACACTGATTACCGGGCCATCGGTCGAAAAATCAATTGCGGCGCTGCGGTCTTTCGTGACCGAACCAATGCGCTGGGGCCGTTTGTTCCTGTGTGGGGATGCCGCGCATATCGTGCCCCCCACAGGGGCCAAGGGGCTTAACACGGCGGCAAGCGACATCCACTATCTGCACAACGCACTGCTGCAATTCTATGAAGACCGCGACAGCGAAGGCATCGACCGCTATTCCGAAAAAGCGCTGGCCCGGATCTGGAAGGCCGAGCGGTTCAGCTGGTCCACGACCAATCTGTTGCACCGTTTTCCGGAACAGAACGGCTTTGACCTGAAAATGCAGAAGGCTGACATTGATTTCCTGTGCGAAAACAAAGAGGCCCAATCGGTGTTTGCACAAAACTACGTCGGGCTGCCCTACTGATGCAGATTGCGGCGCTGGATAACATTCACCTGCATTGGCGTGAGGATGGCGATCCAGATGGCACGCCTGTGGTGTTTGCCAACTCGCTGGGAACTGACCTGCGCCTTTGGGACAAGGTTTTGCCGTTGCTGCCCAAGGGGCTGCGCCTGATCCGGTTCGATCTGCGTGGTCACGGCCTGTCGGAATGCCCTCAGGCGCTTTACAGCATGGCTGGGCTGGCGGATGACGCCGAGGCTTTGCTTGACCATATCGGGGTTCGCGACACGGTGTTTGTCGGCCTGTCTATTGGCGGCATGATCGGTCAGGCGCTGGCTTCGCGCAGACCGGACCAGATCCGCGCCCTTGTTCTGTCTAACACCGCCACGAAAATGGGGACGGCGCAGATGTGGCGTGACCGGATGGGCGCGATCCGGTCATCCGGCATCGAGCCTGTCGCAGACGCAATTCTGGACCGTTGGTTTGCGGCGGGTTTCAGGGCAACCGATAACGTGCTGCTTTGGCGCAACATGCTGGTACGTACCCCTGTTTCTGGGTACCTGGGATGCTGCAACGCGATTGCAGATGCGGATCTTGAACCCATGACCCGGGTGCTGCGATTGCCGGTTCTGGCCATTGCCGGATCAGATGACCGCGCCTGCCCGTCCGAACTGGTCCGGCAGACCTGTGCTATGATCCCGGGTGCGCGCTATGCCGAAATACCCAACACCGGGCACCTGCCATGTGTGGAAGCCCCCGCTACCTATGCTGAACACTTGTCCGCCTTCCTGATGGAGAACCGCAATGAGTGACAAATACGAGTCCGGTATGCGAGTGCGGCGCAGAATTCTGGGCGATGCCCATGTGGATCGCGCCGAAGACGCCAAGTCTGATTTGGACGGTCCATTTCAGACGCTTATCACCGAAGGCGCGTGGGGCACCGTCTGGGCCTCGGACGGGATCAGCGACCGTGAGAGATCCATGCTGACGCTGGCTTTGCTGGCTGCGTTGGGCAATTTCGAAGAAATCCCGATGCACATCCGCGCCACAGCCCGTACCGGCGCCAGCAAGCAGGATGTACTTGAAGCGTTTCAGCACGTCGCAATTTACGCGGGCGTGCCACGCGCCAATCAGGCCCTCAAACTGGCAAAACAGACCTATGATGAAATGGAACAGGACTTAATGGGAAACGCGTAGGAACCCCAGTCAGACAAAAAGGAAGTGTGATCCGACAATGTTGAAACAAGGTGAATTCTACCAGCGTGACCGCGAGTGGCACCCACCTGCGCTGACACCCGACTACAAGACCAGCGTGACCCGTTCACCGCAATATTCACTGATCTCGCTGCAAAATTCGATCAGTGAGGTCACCGGCCCGGTTTTTGGCCACAACGATGTTGACCCTCTGGATAACGACCTGATCTCGAACTATGCGCAACCCGGCGAAAGCCCGATTGGCGAGCGCATCATTCTGCACGGCAGGGTGCTGGATGAAAACGGACGTCCGGTGCCAAACACGCTGGTGGAAATCTGGCAGGCGAATGCGGGTGGGCGCTATCGACACAAGAAAGATACCTATCTGGCACCGATCGATCCCAATTTCGGTGGTTGCGGCCGCACCCTGACAGATGAAAACGGTTATTATTTCTTCCGCACCGTGAAACCCGGTGCCTACCCCTGGCGCAATTGGGTGAACAGCTGGCGTCCCGCCCATATCCACATGTCGATATTCGGAACAGGTTTTGCACAGCGCCTGATCACACAATGCTATTTCGAAGGTGACCCGTTGATCGACAGGTGCCCGATCGTGAAAACTATTCCTGATGCCGATGCGATCAGCCGCCTGATTTCGCGGCTCGATATGAATTCAACGATCCCTCTGGATACCATCGCCTATAAATTTGACGTGGTCTTGCGCGGTCGGCGCTCGACCCTGTTTGAAAACCGTCTGGAGGGGAACTGAAGATGCAACAGCTGAATTATCTGAAGGAAACCCCCTCGCAAACAGCCGGGCCTTACGTCCATATCGGTCTGGCGCCCGGGGCTGCCGGATTTGAAATCTACAGGCAGGAATTGGGCTGGGACATAGCCGGACCAAATGCCGAGGGTGAGCGTATCAGGGTCGAAGGACTGGTCGTGGACGGGGCAGGATCTCCCATCAAGGATGTTCTGCTTGAGGCTTGGCAAGCAAATGCCAAGGGCGTCTATGCCCATCCTGAGGGCGGCGGCGATGTCGAAGACGGCTTTCGCGGCTGGGGACGCGTCATCACCAACTTTGAAACCGGCGAATGGGCGTTCGACACAGTCAAACCCGGTCCGACACCGGGACGAAACGTGGGCCAGCAGGCCCCTCATATCAACCTTTGGATTGTTGCCCGGGGCATCAATGTCGGCCTGAATACGCGTATCTATTTCGAGGACGAGGAAGAGGCCAATAGCAAGGACCCGGTCCTTAATCTCATCGAATGGGAACGCCGCCGCGCAACGCTGCTGGCCAAACGCACCAATCGGGACGGTCAAGTTGTCTATCGCTTCGATATCGAGATACAAGGCGAAGATGAGACCGTCTTTTTTGATATCTGATTACTTGGTGCTGCCTTGCCAAGGCGGCACTTAATTCAGGAAGTCACCATGACCAAACCCTGCATCATTTGCGTGGCCATCGCTGGTTCCCTGCCCACCAAAAAGAACAACCCCGCGGTGCCGATCTCGGTTGCGGAACAGGTCGAAAGCACGCAAGAGGCGTTCGAGGCCGGGGCCAGCATTGTCCACGCCCATGTTCGCAACGATGATCAGACACCCAGCAGCGACCCCGAGAAATTCGCCCTCCTCAAAGAGGGTTTGCAAAAACACTGCCCCGGAATGATTATCCAGTTCTCTACCGGTGGGCGGTCAGGCGCCGGTCAGGCAAGGGGCGGAATGCTGCCCCTGTCACCTGACATGGCTTCGCTGTCTGTTGGGTCGAACAACTTTCCCACCCGGGTTTATGAAAATCCACCCGACCTGGTGGACTGGCTATCAGCCGAGATGCAAAAATACAAAGTTACACCCGAGATCGAGGCGTTTGACCTGTCCCACATCCTGCAAGCGATCAGATTGCACAAGGAAGGCAAGCTGTATGGCAAGCTGTATGTTCAATTTGTCATGGGTGTCAAAAACGCGATGCCGGTCGACAGGGCCGTGTTCGACTTCTACGTAAAATCCATGCAGGATCGCGCACCGGATGCCGAATGGTGTGCCGCCGGGATCGGTCCAAACCAGATTGTGGTAAATGAATGGGCCATTGCTGCGGGCGGACACACGCGGACAGGTTTGGAAGACAATGTCCGGCTGGATCGGAATACACTAGCGCCTTCGAACGCTGCGCTGGTCAATCGCGTGACCGAGCTATGCGCAAAGCACGAACGTCCGGTCGCCACCTGGCAACAGGCCCGCGAGATTTTGGCTCTTTGAGCGCAGGGAGGAATGATGCCATGACGATTGATATCCGCTCGCTTCATTTCAAAGGCCACACATAAGATGGAACAGCTTTCCACTCATCCCTGGCTCAGCGGGCTGTTTGAGGACCCACAGACCTCAGAGTTGCTGGGTGCAGAGGCTCAGCTGAGACACATGCTGGCCGTCGAGGCCGCATATTCAGAGGCTTTGGCGGCGGTCGGCACCGTACCACCAGAGGTGGCGGAAACCGCGGCAAAACTTATCCGACAACACCGTCCCGACATGCAGGCGCTGCGCGACGGGACGGCATTGGATGGCGTGGTGGTGCCCGCGCTGGTGCGGTCGCTCAAAGCGGCATTGCCTGATCATTGCCACGTGGCGCTGCATAAGGGGATGACGTCGCAGGATGTTGTCGACACCGCTCTGGTCATGTCAATCAAGGACATTCTGGAGGTGTTTTCGGCCCGCCTTTCAAACCTGATAGATGCGCTTGTGGCGCTGGAACAGGCATATGGCGAATGCGTGATGATGGGGCGAACCCGAATGCAGGCGGCATTGCAGATTACAGTTGCCACGCGCCTACAAAACTGGCGGTTGCCCTTGGCCGATCACCAGAAACGCCTGACCGAATTGCAGCCCAAATTGCTTGTGCTGCAACTTGGCGGCGCCGTTGGCGACCGCGTTGGGATGCTCGGATCCGGACAGACAATCGCAGATCATATGGCCGACAGGCTTGGCCTGGCCAGCTGCGATGCAAACTGGCATACCCGCCGAGACAATCTTGCAGAATTTGCCTCATGGCTTTCATTGATAACCGGATCGCTGGGGAAGATTGGTCAGGACGTGTCGCTCATGGCCCAGCAAGGGGTGGACGAGGTTTCGCTGACAGGTGGCGGCGGATCATCGGCGATGCCTCACAAGTGCAACCCGGTCCGCGCGGAACTGCTGGTCGCACTTGCTCGTTTCAACGCAACCCAACTGTCGGGCATGCATCAGGCGCTGGTGCACGAGCAGGAACGTTCCGGCGTTGCCTGGACGCTGGAATGGATGATCCTGCCCCAGATGATCCTGGCAACGGGGCAGGCCCTGATCAGCTGTGGTACGTTAATGCATCAGATCGAACGGATAGGCATGGTTGAGTGACTGCACTGGCCTCTGAGCCCGACGTTATTCAGGCGCGACACTGACTTGGCGTCGCAGGTTCTGTCACTTGTTTCCCATCGTGTTTCCTCCGTTTTCCCAATCACAACGACGGGCCACTTCAGTAGCGAAGGATCAGTGACGGTGCGGGCAACCTATAGTCATCGAAGAAACGAGAACAGGCAGCGTGCCTGATCAAGGTGATGGCCGAGGATCGCCCTGACGATCTGTCGCTGGCCTATTTCACAGCCAAGGAAGTCAGCCTACGCTGGACGGAACATATCGGAATTTCGTTGACGCGGATATCAGGACAGTTGCCATTTTGGAGTGCCGGAGTATGTCAGATGTCGCCGACAATATTGATGCGGCCCACGCGTTATACAAGCGACGCAATCCCGTCACTCCACACAGCTTTTTGGTAAACAATAGGAAAAAACGTCCGTTCCCAAAGGCCAATCACTCATCAAAAGCTTGAAACTGATCTGCGGCGATTACTGTCTTTGCCCGACCTATGACGCCTTCAAATTTTGGCGCAGGCTTCCGCTCGGTTATCAGGAAGTCACTCGCCGAAAGAGCCGGAAGACGCAAGGCCGGTTTGGGTTCGGATGCCTGGAACTTGGTCGAGTCCACTGCCATGAAACATCGTTCGCTGATCGCCTTCATTGCGACCGCAATATCGACTTCGCATTGTTCGAACACCAAAAAACCCTGTTTCGGATGCACACGTGACGCCGACAGGATTGAGTACTCCACCGACATATTTGCAATAACGTCAAAGGCCGCGCGGTCGAACGCTGCCCCGTCATGATTTCGAAGCTGTGTGCCCGCCATAAAGACCCTGTTGCCGTTCCCCATGGCCAAAGTTGTTGCGATGAACGCTGAATTCGTCACCACGGTAAGATCTCTGCGCGCCTTGAGGGCTTGGGCCACAAAACCCGACGTAGATCCCGTATCGATAGCAATGGACGCGTTATCTGGCACAAGGTTCAATATTGACTTAGCAATGGCGACTTTCGCTGCGCGGTTGGTTGTCATACGCGCGATGAATGGGGGATCCAGAACCTTTTGGGTGCTGATCAACGCGCCGTGAACCTTGTCGATTTGCCCCGCATCCACCAACGGCTTTACAATTCGACGGATTGTCTGATCGGAAACGTTAAGCCTCTGCGCCAGGTCCATGACCGAGATTCGGCCATGCATGTTAACCGCGTTCAGGATGTCCTTTTCGTATTTTGACATTCAGTCACTCGGATGTTGGACTTTAACAGGATAAATTGTAGTTACCCCCTTAAATCAACAGATTTCAACACTCTTGTTTATTTTTTGTTGATTTATATTGGCCGATACGGTGATCTGGCACCCAATTTGTCGACAGGGGCGAGGCCATGACAACCCATTCTGCAAAACACCTTATTATTGGCGGCGGCATCATCGGATGCTCAATCGCTTATCATCTGGCCCAGGCAGGTGAGACGGATGTCGTCCTTCTGGAAAAGGCATCTCTGACAGAGGGGGCAACATGGCATGCCGCCGGGCTGGTTGGGCAATTGCGATCTTCCCGCAATACAACCCGGATGCTGAAACGTTCGGTCGCGCTCTATGACCGGCTGGCCGACGAGACCGGTATGGAATTCGACTGGAAGAAAGTCGGCAGCTTGCGGCTGGCGGCAACCAACGAACGGTTGCTGGAGGCAAAACGCTTGGCGACGATGGCACGCAGTTTTGACCTGGAGATGGAAATCATCTCACCCGCCGAAGCGAAGGCCCTGTTTCCCTATATCGATGCCGACGGGTTAGAGGGGGCCGCCTATATTCCGTCGGACGGCCACGTTGACCCCGCTGGCCTGTGTCTGGCGATTGCAGCCGGTGCGCGTAACCACGGCGCACAGATCAGGCAGGGGGTGAAGGTTGAGGATTTCGAAATCCGCAATGGTCGCATAACCAAAGTGATGACAACCAACGGCGACTATGAGGCGGAAACCGTTGTGCTGGCCTCGGGCATGTGGAGCCGTGAACTGGCGGCAAAACTGGGCGTCGTGGTGCCAGCCTGCGCTGTCGAGCACCAATATGTCGTAACAGAACCGTTGCCAGAGCCGGAATTGGTCAAGGGCCTGCCCACACTGCGCGACCCCGAGCGTCTGGTCTATTACAAGCCCGATGCTGGCGGGCGTCTGGTCATCGGAGGTTACGAAGACGACACATTGCCATTTGGAGAACGGGGTATTCCCGGAGAGTTTGTGCGCCAGTTGCTGCCTGACAATCTTGACCGTTTCGCGCCGCTGGCTGAACTTGCCGGTGTCGTCACCCCTGTCGTGAACCAGGTCGGAATCCGGCAAATCATCAATGGACCGATCCCCTATTCCGCCGATGGTGATTTTGTCATGGGCTGGGCCCCTGAGATCAAGAACCTGATGCTTTCGACCGGGTTCCTCTACGGCATTGCGGCTGGCGGGGGCGCGGGGGAAATGATCGCCGAATGGATTCTGAACGGGCGCCCAAGCCTGGATCTTTGGCCATTGGACGTGCGGCGGTTCAGCCCACATCATGCGACCAAGGCCTTTATGTATCCCCGAGCCGTCGAACATTATGCACATCACTACAAAATGCGCTATCCGGGCCAGGAGGCCGAGACCGCACGTAATTTGCGCTTGTCTCCACTATATAACCGATTGAATGAACACGGGGCGGTTTATGGATCGAAGAACGGGTGGGAACGGCCTTTGTGGTTTGCCCCAGCTGGGGTCGCCCCAGTGGATCAGCTCGATTTCCTCAATCCCGGTTGGCATGTCTTCGCAGCCGAAGAACACCGCGCTGCCCGCGAAAGTGTCGTTCTGATCGACCAGTCGAGCTTTTCCAAGTTCGAGCTGATCGGCTCTGGCGCGTTGGGTGTGTTGCAACACCTGGCGGTCTCAAACATGGACAAGCCGGATGGCAGCGTAATCTATACCCAACTTTGTAACGACAAAGGCGGCGTCGAGGCGGATGTCACCATCACCCGCCTGGGGCGCGACCATTTCTATATCGTGACCGGCGCTGGATTCGGGGTTCACGATTCCGACTGGATCCGACGTCATCTGCCGGAAGACGGATCAGCACATTTAATCGAGGTTACCTCTTCCCGCGCGGTGATCAACATGTGCGGGCCAAAAGCGCGCGACGTCCTGCAGACGGTAACCGAAGAGGATATCTCAAACGCTGCGTTTCCCTTTGCAACAGCGCGCGACATTACAGTCGGAGCAGCAAGAGTGCGTGCAGTGCGCATAGGCTATACCGGCGAGTTGGGCTGGGAACTGCACATCCCAACCGAATTTGCACTTCATGTCTATGATCAGCTTTGGAAGGCCGGGCACGCCCATGGCATCCGCGATATCGGCTACCGGGCCATTGACTCGCTGCGCCTGGAAAAGGGGTATCTTTACTGGAGCACCGACATCACCCCGGACTATACACCTGTAGAAGCGGGCCTGGGCTCTCGCGTCCACCTGAAATCGAAGGAAAGTTTCCTAGGGCGCGATGTGCTGGAGGACCAGAAATCCAATGGCACGGCACAGATACTCTGTACCTTCGTGACCGAAGAAAAACTGCCGATGACCGGGGGAGAAACCATCCTGCACAATGGCGTAACCGTTTCGCGCGCCAGCAGCGGTGGTTATGGGTACCACGTCGGGAAAACGATCATCTACGGCTATCTTCCGGTGGCGATGACGGACCAGACGGAATTCGAACTCGAACTGTTCGGTGACCGCAAACAAATCTGCCGGGTGGACGGGCCTCTGTTCGACCCGGCCAATGAACGGCTAAAAGCCTGAGGGGGAGGGCAGAAAATGACTGACGGAAACACTGACCGTGTCCTGAGTGAACTTCGCAACCTGAAAGGCTTTGAGGACACCTCAGCACAAAACAGCGAAATCAAGCGGCTGGGTGGGTTGACCAACCTGGTCTACAGAGTGGAAACCTGCGGACACACCATGATCGTTCGCATCCCCGGAGACGGAACCGCGGATTATATCGATCGTGGCGTTGAGATTCACAATGCCAGGGTCGCAGCCGAAGCTGGTATCGGTCCCGCTGTGCTTTGGGCGGATGCAGATACCGGTGTGATGATCAGTGACTGCATTGACGATATCGTCACCATGACACCCGAGCTTTTCGCAACGCGCACCGGAGCGGCTGCGCGTGCCGGCCATGCCCTGCGGCAACTACACGAGTCACCCCGCCCTTTCGAGTTCCGGTTCGAACTCTTTTCGATGATCGATGAATATCTGAAAGTCCTGGCAACAAAGGATATTTCCCTGCCCGAAGGCTATACTGAAATCGTCGCCGAAGCGGCGCCGATCAAACAGCTGCTGCAAGACAAGCCGGGCGCGCTGGTTCCCAGCCATTGCGATCCGCTTTGCGAGAACTTTCTCGACAACGGTGACCGTATGTGGATCGTGGATTTCGAATATTCCGGGATGAATGATGCTCTTTGGGACCTCGGCGATTTATCAGTCGAAGCCGGGCTGACCGAGAAGCAGGAAATCGAGATGCTGACGTCCTATTTTGGCGCGGCACCAACAGCGGCTCAATTCGGGCGAATGGTGATCTACAAGGCGATGTGCGATCTTCTGTGGACACTCTGGGGCTTGATCCAACATGCCGATGATAACCCGGCCGAAGATTTCTGGGCCTATGCTACGGGTCGCTTCGACAGGTGCAAGGCACTGATGTTCAATCCTGCTTTCGCAGCCCATGTTCAGGCAGTTGCGAACGAATAGTGCAGATGGATAAGTTGCAATCTCTTGATGAATGACTGGCATGTGGAAATGAAAAATGGTTCGGACAAATGGGATTCGAACTGGTTTCACGGTAGGCTCTTTGAGGGGCCGCAACGTCCCCAAAACGGCGGTTAAAATGCTGTGCTGTTCTACCTGAGGCACAGTTTCCTGTCGTGATCGAACAGATATCATAGCTGAATGCGGTCCGAGAGTTGATCTGGCGACCTCAACACACGGGTTGCGATTATTCACCGTTGGTCTTCGCACGGGGCACATTTGAAGGAACGCTAAGTGCAGAATTCCTGGCGCTTGGGCGAAACGTATGTCAACACAACAGGTACTCGGGCGTTTCTACGCCCATTCTTGAATGAAGGCGTCAAAATCACTGATTTCCTTCTGTGCGCGCGGTGAAGTAAGTCGACTGCAACAAGGTCCCCTGTCAGATCTGAGTCTGTCATAGCGGCGGGCTGATTTGGCTAGGTTCCTCACACGTGTTCGCCAAGACAACGCCTCTCATTCAGAAACTTGTAGCGACACGAAGGACCGAACCAAATTTGCTTTTCAGGGTCAAAAACGCTTTTAGTAGAAACTTAGCCAATGATAACCGTACCGGTTATGAAGTTCGCCTAGGTAAGCGAATCGCTGTCCCCTTCGGACACTGGTACAGGATTTGCTGAAACAAGGCCTTTGAGAGCTGTCGAGCTCTACCACTAGAGAAGAAATGATGGATCAGAAAAATCACCCGTCTCAACTGGGGAAAGCAATTCGACGCCGCCGGAAAGCGCTTGGCAAAACACTTGTCGAAGTTGCGGATGAAGCTGATTTGACGACAGGGTTCATATCGCAGGTTGAACGCGGCATCAGCGCCCCGTCCCTGTCTTCGCTTATGGCAATTGCTGCATCTTTGAAGACCAGCATTGAACAGCTAGTCAGCGTTCCCGAGGAGTACACCGAATACGTTCGCAAAGATCGACGTCAAACCTATGCTTTGGGAGTCAACGGGCGGTTCTATGAAAAGTTGGGTCCGGGGTTTTCGGGCGCGCTTTTGTATCCTTGTATTGTTCATCGCCCTGCGGGTCACATGTCCGAGAAAATGTGTCACGAAGGCGAGACCTTTTGTTATCTGATTTCGGGTCAGTTGGAATATCATCTGGGTGACGAAGTCCACATCATGTCGAGCGGTGACACGATACATCACGACGCGTCCAAGCCGCATTATTCGATCGTTCTAGGAGATACCGAAGCGGTTGAATTGTGGGTGGATACGACGCCGATCAAAAATACGTCCAAGTAATCGCACCGGCTGAACAGCTCACCGAAAGTTCTCCGAATTCTATCGCGGGGCCGCACTTGAAAGTGCTGCCCCGAACGTTGTGGCGCGCCCTGAAATTCTCAATCAATGCTCCTGTGAGCGCAATACACAATTTACACATTACTAAAAAAAGTTTTAGCAGCAATGAAATTAATGTATAACACCTTCACGCGATGGAGAATCGCTTTGGGAGGAACTCATCAATGAAACGTAATTTGATGGCAGCGACTGCCGTCGTGGCCACTGCAATGGCCCTACCTTTGTTTGCACAAGAGCGTGGTGGCATTCTGAATTTCGCCAGATATGACGGATCAAACCTGATTGACCCTATTTATGCAGATCGAAACCCTGACATCTGGATGGTTGGCAGCCTTTTCGACACGCTTTTGCGCCCCAGTGAAGATGGGAACTCTGTCATCCCAGGACTGGCCGAAGAATACAGTATCTCCGACGATGGACAGTCTGTATCGCTTACCTTGCGCAGCGGCGTCTCGTTTTCGGATGGAACACCTTTGACCGGAGAAGACGTTGTCTTTTCGCTGGATCGCGCCCGCAATCCCGATCTGAGCCCATGGGCTGGGCTTCTCGGATCCATCGACAGTGTAAGCGCGGAAGGAAACGTCATCTCGATCAGCCTGAAAGCGGCTGACCCGACAATCCTCTCTATGCTTGCCACTTTCACAACCGGCATTGTCTCCAAAGCCGTCTTTGAGGCGGCCGAAGGTTCAACAGACCAGGAAAAGTCCGCCGCAATCTTTGCAGCCAAAGGCCCCGGTGTCGGGTCCGGCCCCTTCTATCTGTGTGGATTTGAGCAGGGAACTTCCATGGAGTTCTGTGCCAACAAGAATTATTGGCGCAAAGGATCCGACGGCAAAGCGCTGCCCTACCTGGACGGCGTGCATTTCGAGATCATTCCCGATGACGCAACCCGGATTCTGAAGCTTCAGGCCGGTGAGGTGGATGCCGCCGAGTTCATTCCCTTTTCACGTGTGCCGGAGCTTGAAGCTGACCAAGCGATCAACATGAACCTCTATCCGTCCACACGGATCATATATTCGCCGATCAACACGCGTGAAACCCGTGCTGACGGATCGCCTAACCCGTTGTCAGACGCTCGGGTTCGGCAGGCACTCAACTATGCCACCAACAAAGAGGCACTGATCGGGCTTGTGCTGCAAGGCGCCGGCAAGCCAATGACGTCGCCTTTGATGGCGGCGGCGACCCAACTTTCCGCAAATCTTGATCCGTTGTATGCCTACGACCTTGACAAGGCGAAAGCCCTGATCGCCGAGGCCGGCGTAGCGCCAGGAACCGAAATCACCTTTACGACTTTGGCTGGCTCTGCGGATGACAGCACAATATTTGCGGCTCTTCAGCAAATGTGGGCTCCGTTGGGGATAAACCTGTCAGTCGAACAGGTGGATGGACCGACACGTGGCGCCAAGAACCGCTCGGGTGAGTTTGACATCCACACCTATGGCTGGGTGAACGACGTAAACGACCCCAGCCAGGTCGTGGGCTGGTTGGGTCATACACCTACGGCCAATGCGGTCGGTACTGGTTGGGAAAATGCGGAATTTAACGCTCTGTTTGAAGCTTCGGCAACCGAAATCGACGCCGAAAAAAGAGCGGCCCAGTATGCTGAAATGCAGGAAATATATGCAGATGCTGCTCCCTTGCTTTTCATGTATGAGACGCCTTTTGCGGTGGCCGTTTCGACCAGCGTGGACGGTTACGTTCAGACACCACTGGGAAATAACGTCTTCGATCAGGCGACCGTCAGCCGCTGATCGCTTATATGCCGCCGGCAGTACCTGCCGGCGGTTCTTTTGACGGAGGCCTTGATGGCAACCCTTCAATACACGTTCAAACGCTTGCTGTTGATGATCCCGACATTCATCCTCGTGATGATCATTATCTTTGTTCTGGTTCGTCTCTTGCCGGGGGACCCGGCCATCGCCATCGCAGGAGATCGGGCATCGGATGCGGATCTTGATGCTATCCGCGAACGGTTGGGACTGAACGAGCCGCTTTTGGTACAGTTCTGGCTGTTTCTGACAAATACGCTGCAAGGCGATTTGGGCCGGTCAATCCTGATGCGCGCACCGGTAACTGAAGTCATCATCAACCGACTTCCGACCACGGCTTTTCTGACGATCTATGCTGTCCTCATGTCTTTGTTGATTGCAGGACCACTGGCGTTTGTTGCAGCTCTGAACCGCGGACGGTGGCCCGACGCAGTGATCCGCACGGTTTTCCAGGTGGGGTTGTCGATGCCTGTGTTTTACATCGGTCTGATTCTGCTAACCTTTCTTGCCGCACAGCTCAGGTGGTTTCCAGTCGGCGGCTACGGCGACACCTTTGGCGACAGGCTATATCATCTGTTCCTGCCTGCCGTAGCGGTGGCGTTATATACGTCGGCGATCATCATGCGAAATCTGCGTGCTGCAATCATCGAGGTTCTGGATGCTGAATACGTTCAGTTTGCCCGAGCCAAGGGTTTGCCTGACAGGCTGATTTTGGGACGCCATGTGCTGCGTAACGCGCTGATTTCGACCGTTACACTTTTGGGTCTGTCCATCGGCAACCTCATGAGCGGAACACTGGTTACCGAAACAGTTTTTGCCGTGCCTGGTGTCGGACGCTTGATGCTTGAGGCGATTTTCGCGCGCGACTACCCGCTTATCCAGGGATTGACGTTGACCTTTGCCGTTCTGGTCTCGGTCGTATTCCTGCTTACGGACCTGTTTCAAAGCTCGTTGGACCCGAGGATGCGATTGACATGACCAACACTGCCACTTCTCCTGTTGGGGCGGGTGAGCCGCCAAGGACGCGCATGCCAGCGGCGCTACGAAAACCGGGTTTCATAATAGGCCTTTGCATCATTGGAATGTCGACTTTGCTTGCGATCATGCCAAATGCTTTCGCCCCCTATGATCCCAATTTCATTGATTATAACGCGGTTCGCCAGCCACCAAGCTGGGCCCATCCCTTCGGCACCGACCTGCTGGGGCGCGACAGTCTGAGCCGCGTTATTTCAGCCTATTCGGTAAACATGCAGATGGCTGTCCTTGCCACAGTCTTTGCCCTGATCATTGGCGTCGTGATTGGCGCGCTTGTCGGCTACTACCGCGGAATTGCCGATATGATCTTCGGGCGTGTTGTAGACGCGATCATCACGTTCCCATTTCTGGTTCTTGTTATCGCGGTCGTCGCCGTGCTTGGGCCGGGTTTGGTCAATATGTACATTGCGATAACGGTTGTTGGTTGGGTCTACTATGCCCGGTTAATGCGGGCCGAGGTCATCGCGCAGATGGGAAACGACTATGCTGCTGCTGGCATCGTCATGGGATACTCTGACAGGCGCATTATCTTTCGCCACCTTCTGCCGAACGCGATCACGCCGGTTATCGTTTACTGGATGACGGACATGGCACTGGCAATTCTGCTGGGTTCGTCGCTGGGTTATCTGGGTCTTGGCGCACAGCCACCGCAGGCGGAATGGGGTGTCCTGATCGCGGAAGGACGCAATTTTATCACAACGGCCTGGTGGTTGAGCCTGATGCCCGGCATCGCGATCGTTATCACAGGTCTTGGATTTTCCCTTGTTGGCGATGGGTTAGCAGACCTGCTCAGGCCACGTGGGTAAGGAGTTGACAATGACAGGCAATCAGCAACCTATCCTCGAAGTCAAAAACCTGAGTACAACCTTCTGGAAGGAAGGGACCCCTCTGCCAGCTGTGCGAGACGTAAGTTTTTCCGTTCGACGTGGCGAAGTGCTGGGATTGGTCGGTGAAAGCGGTTCTGGCAAGAGTGTCACTTTGCGTTCGGTTCTGGGACTGTCGCGGCGCTATGGTGAAGTCACAGGAGTCGTGAATTGGCAGGGGCAAAACCTTGTTTCGCTTTCCGAACGAAAACTGAGGCGCATTCGCGGTGGCGAAATTGCGATGATCTTTCAAGAGCCGATGACATCGCTTAACCCGTTGTTGACGGTTGGCATGCAGCTGACCGAGACGTTGAAAGCGCATACCGACCTCAGTCGCGCAGCGCGCCGTGATCGGGCGGTTGAGATGCTGGATCATGTAGGGATTCCATCTGCTGCGTCACGTTTGGACGAATACCCACATCAGTTTTCTGGTGGTATGCGGCAGCGCGTTATGATCGCGATTGCTCTGGCAGCAAATCCGAAACTGTTGCTTGCCGATGAACCAACCACCGCATTGGACGTAACAATTCAGGCACAGATTCTTGATCTGATCCTGTCCTTGGCCGATGAGCTTCAAATGGGCGTGGTTCTTGTCACGCATGATTTAGGTGTGGTCGCTCAGACCTGTGAATCCTTGGCGGTCATGTATGCCGGGCGGGTGGTTGAACAGGGGGCTGTGCGTCAGGTTTTGAATGCACCACGCCACCCTTATACCGTAGGGCTGATGCGGTCTGTCCCTCAGAATGTGCCGCCGCGTACACCACTCTATTCGGTGCCGGGCACGCCTCCGAGTCTTGAGAAGTTGCCGGTCGGATGCGCCTTTGCCCCAAGGTGTCAGAGCACCATCGACGCGTGCCTGAACGCGCGTCCGCCTTTGTCGGCGATATCCGAAGGCCGTCATGTGGCGTGCTTCAATCATGTGCCCGCAGCTCAGGGAGACGTCGCATGACAGATACGGTCATGGAGATAAATGATGTGGGTCTTCAATTTCATTTGTCACGGTCGGTTCTTGACCTGATCAGCCAGCGACCCGGGCGGGTTGTCAACGCGCTGAACGGTGTTAGCCTCGAGCTCAAGCGAGGAGAAACACTGGGAGTTGTCGGTGAGTCCGGCTGCGGTAAGTCCACACTTGCACGTTGCATAGTTAGGCTCCACCAGCCTCAGACCGGCAGTATCCGTTTCACTGGAAAAGATATCTTTGACCCGAAATATCGTAACGAGCGCGATTATAATCGTCGCGTTCAGATGATGTTTCAGGATCCTTATTCGTCCCTGAACCCCCGCATGACGACTGGTCAGATTCTGTCCGAGGCTCTTAGTGTTCACAAGATGCGCCCCGAGAGTGAAATCCCCTCGCGTGTTATGGAACTGTTGGATCTGGTATGCCTGCCACAGGACGCCGCAAACAAATTACCGCACGAGTTTTCGGGGGGCCAGAGGCAACGAATTGCGATCGCTCGCGCACTGGCAGTCGAGCCGGAAGTTTTGATTGCCGACGAACTGGTTTCCGCGCTGGACGTTTCAGTACAGGCACAAGTGGTCAATCTTCTGCTTGAATTGCAGGACAAACTGAACCTCACAATTCTGTTCGTCGCACACGACTTGCGACTTGTACGTCACGTCTCGAACCGGGTGGCTGTGATTTATCTGGGCCGGATTGTGGAGATCGGCGACAGTGAAACCTTGTTCTCCGATCCCTCACATCCTTACTCCCAAGCTCTGCTCAGCGCCGCGCCTTCGCTTGATCCGGATGACAAGGGGAACGTCATTCGACTGGAAGGTGAATTGCCATCACCTATGAACGTACCGCCCGGATGCCCGTTCCACGTGCGCTGCCGCTTTGCCACAAGCCTGTGTCAGCGCGACGTTCCCGCACTCAGACAATTTGGGGGTTTTGGAGAAGTCGCCTGCCACCACGCGGAAGAGATCAAAGCAAATGCTGGATAGGTTTCACTTATGTCCGAGCGAGAGAATTTCGCTGTTCCGTGACCAACTGATTGTGCAGGACCTGGATGCCTTTGTACTACCGCGATTTGATGCTCATCAAGGTGAATACGTCGCACCGCATGACGAACGTCTGGCGTATCTGACCGGGTTCACCGGATCTGCCGGACTTGCTTTTGTAACACCCGAGATCGTCGCTCTTTTTGTCGATGGTCGATACAGCTTGCAGGCTGCGCAAGAGTGCAAAGGCGCGTTGTTCTCTCATCACCACCTTCATGGCGAGACGCCCGAAAAGTGGCTGAGAAAAGAAATGCGTATTGGTTGGCGGCTCGGATTTGACCCGATGCACATACCCCCGTCGTGGTTTGACCGGTTTGACGCAGCTTGCAAGGAAGTAGGCGCAACGATGGTGCCGCAACAAGTCAATCCAGTCGACGCGGTTTGGACAGATCAACCAGCACCACCCTGCGGTCGTGTGACAGTTTTACCGTCGCAAATTGCCGGGAAAAACTGTGCTGAAAAATGCACTAGTCTGGCAAACTATCTGGTTGAGCGACAGGCCGACTTTGTCGTCGAAACACAACCTGACAATATCGCCTGGTTACTGAACATCCGCGGGGCGGATGTTAACTATAATCCGGTAGTTAATTCCTTTCTTCTCGCACATCGCGATGGGGCGCTGGTTTGGTTTGTCGATCCGAAAAAGCTGGATGATTTCGTAGAGGGGGCACTGCCTTCTAATCTTCAGATAGTTCCTCAGGCTGAGTTTTTACCCACGCTCAAGGCCAGCTTTCAGCCAGGTCAGTTTGTTTTGGCTGATCCGGATTTCTCACCTGTCGCGGTAAGGCAAACCATTGAAGAAGCCGGCGCGAAGCTTGGTTCTGAACGCAGTGTGATTACCCTGACTAAGGCATTGAAAAACACGATAGAACTGGAGGGTCTTCGAACCTGCCATTTCATCGACGGAATTGCGTGGGCAGAATTTGGGGCCTGGCTTGCAAACACCGTTCCCGTTCGCGCCGAAAGTAGTGACCCCCTGACCGAGCGTGAAGCAGAGCAAAAACTGAGGGCGCTGCGTTGCGCACAACAAGGTTTCCTTGATGACAGTTTTCACGCGATCTCAGCAGCAGGCGTGAACGCGGCGATGTGCCACTATAGCGCAACCGCGGATCGGAATGATCCTATCCGACCGGATCAAACCTATCTTATGGACAGCGGCGGACAATACGAGACTGGCACAACCGACACCACCCGGTGCTACGCTTTTGGATCACGACCGGAAGGGTATGATGAGGCATACACGGCAGTCTTCAAGGCCTTCTATGCCTTGGCCACCTTACGGTTCCCACCTGGTACCCAAGGACACCATATCGACGGGATCTGTCGTCGCCCGTTGTGGGACCTCGGGCTGGACTATGACCATGGGACCGGTCACGGCATCGGCCATCGACTGTCAGTGCACGAACACCCGCAGAGAATAGGAAAACCCTATAACCCGATTGATCTGGAACCGGGCATGGTCATGTCGATTGAACCGGGGTTTTACAAAGCCGCCAGCTTCGGCATCCGCATAGAAAATGTCTTTGAGGTCGTCACAGAAGACAACGGTTTCCTCGCCTTCCGCAATATGACTTTTGTGCCAATTCAGACTGACATGCTGATTGTTGAAAACCTGACTCAGGCCGAACGGCACTGGTTAAATCAATATCATCGTCAAATCAGACAGATGCTTTCACCGCGATTGAGTGAGCCTGCAAAGGGGTGGCTGACAAAAGTGACGACTGCAATCTGAAACACGAAACGAACTATTGGCCGGGCTGTATACTGCTGTGCGGCGAAACGAATGGCAACGTTTCCAACTGTCAGAATACCAAACCAATGACGGTTCGCGTGTGGCGTAAGAATAATAAGATCTGCCGAGATCGCCGAAACGGGTGGTTTTGGTCACAATAAGGGTTGGTAAGGATGCCAGATTTATCAGAATATAGCCGGTTGGCCCGTGAAATCTCTGTCGATGCCGTGGCATTGGTGCCGGGTCCGAATTTCGACCGAGCCATGGGCAAGTCTTTCATGACCAACGAACGCCCCATCGTGGTTGTGATCCCCGCATCAGGAGAACCCGCTGCCGTTGTTCCAAATCTGGAACTTGGCTCGTGGGATCAATTAAGGTTCGAAGGAGCGGTATTCGATTGGCGGGATGAGGCGGGTTACAAAGGGGCTTTCACCGCTTTGGCGAACCACCTGAGCATCGCGTCCCTTGCAGTTGAAGGGCAGGTCATGCGTGTTTTTGTCTCTGACGCGCTGACCGAAGCTATGCCTGGGTTACAAATAACTGATGCGGAACACCAAATCTCGAACCTGCGACTGATCAAGTCCAGCAAGGATGTGGCCTCCATGCAAGCTGCGATCACCATCTCGGAACGTGCGCTTGAGCGGGTTATCGGAACGGTACACGCAGGTCAGACCGAGAAACAGATCGAACAGGATTTGATCCAGGCAATGTTTGCCGAAGGCGCCGATTCACTGGCCTTTACACCGATTGTGGTCGCTGCCGACAACTCGGCCCGACCACATGGGAAAGCGCGTATGGATTATCGGATTCAAACCGGCGATGCGCTGCTCTTTGACTTTGGCGCGCGCAAGGATGGATTTGTCGCGGATATCACGCGAACCTTTTTCGTTGGCGAAGTCTCAGATGAGGGCAAGGCTGTCTACGAAACTGTATTGCGAGCAAATCAGATGGGTCTGAACGTGTGTCGCCCCGGTGTGACGGCCCATGATATCGATGATGCTGTCATCGGCGTTCTTGAAGCATCCCCTTTCGCCAATCGCATCCGCACCAAGACAGGCCACGGATTGGGTCGGGATGTGCACGAGGCTCCATATATCATGCGCGGAAACAACCAGGTAATGCGCGCAGGCATGGTCTGGACCAACGAACCGGGTCTGTATGACCTAGGCAATTTCGGTGTCCGTATTGAAGATGACGTCTTGGTCACAGAAGACGGATGCCTATCACTGACCAGTTTCCCGAAAGAGCTCATTGTCCTGGGGGCGGGACGTCGATAACCGGGCTGTCCCAGCCACACGGTTGGGGTCAGTGAATGGCAGCCAACATGATGCGGGTTGGATATGTCGCAAAGCACTGATTGTGAGGCATTGTCTTGGCAATCGCAGGGCACGGGTTCCCCTTCTACCATGTCTTATCAAGTACAGGAAGTTGGGCTATTGTACCTAGCATTGCGCCTACACATGACGCGTCTAAAGCGCTGGCAACCGGTTTCATATGGATGTTGCGAATTACAGGCAAAAAGACGCGTTGACCACAAACCTGAAAGGTGACCCATGTCTTTCTCAAGCCGTTCTTCAATTTCGCGACGCCGCTTCCTTGCCACGACAACCGCTGGTGCGGCGGCAATTACCCTGCACCCGTTTTCGGTGGCGGCGGCCAATAGTCAGGCGCATCTGCGCATCATGGAAACCACCGATATCCATGTCCATGTGTTTCCTTATGATTATTATGCGGACAAACCCCGCGACACGGTGGGCCTGTCCCGCACAGCTTCGATCATCAACGAAGTCCGATCTGAGGCGACAAACTCGATCTTGGTGGACAACGGCGATTTTCTGCAAGGCAATCCGATGGGCGACTACATCGCTTACGAGCGCGGCATGAAGGACGGCGACAGCCATCCCATCATCACGGCCTTCAATACGGTCGGGTATGATGCCGCGACGCTGGGCAATCACGAGTTCAACTACGGTCTGGAGTTCTTGGACAAGGCTTTGGCCGGTGCCGAGTTCCCTGTTGTTCTGGCAAACGTCGCCAAGGAAAAAGGTGCAAACCCGCGTGACGACAAGACCCTTGTTCAGGCCTATGCCATTCTCGACCGTGAAATCGAGATGGGCGACGGCACCAAACATCCGATCAGGATCGGTGTCATCGGTTTTACCCCGCCACAAATCGTGAACTGGGACCGCAGGCACCTGGAGGGCAATGTTCAGGCCCGCGATATCGTCGAGACGGCTCAGGCCTATGTGCCCGAGATGAAGGAACAGGGATGTGACCTGATCATCGCCCTGTCGCATTCGGGGATCGGGGGGGCCGATCATGAGGACGGCATGGAAAACGCATCGGTGGTTCTGGCAGGGGTCGACGGGATCGACGCGCTGGTCACCGGCCACAATCACCTGGTTTTCCCGTCACCGACATTTGCTGACCGCCCCGGGATCGACGTGGAAAAAGGCACGCTGATGGGCAAACCTGCCGTCATGGGCGGTTTCTGGGGGTCGCATCTTGGCCTGCTGGACCTGCTTTTGGAACGGGACGGCAATGAATGGCGCGTCGTTACCACAACTTCCGAGGCGCGACCGATTTCCAAACGTAACGAAGATCGATCAATCACCGCTCTGGTCGAAGATGATCAGAAGGTTCTGGAATCGGTTGCGAAAGCTCATGACGAAACGCTGGCCTATGTTCGGCGCGCGGTCGGCAAGACCTCGGCCCCGCTGCACAGCTATTTTGCGTTGGTCGCGGATGATCCGTCTGTGCAGATCGTCTCAATCGCGCAGAAATGGTATGTCGAAGACATGCTGAAAGGCACCGAGCATGAAGGGCTGCCAATCCTGTCTGCGGCAGCACCGTTCAAGGCTGGTGGCCGAGGGGGTCCGGAGTATTACACCGATGTCCCGGTCGGGGACGTTGCCATCAAGAACGTGGCCGATCTGTACCTCTATCCAAACACGGTCCGCGCTGTTCGCGTGAACGGGGCGCAGGTGCGTGGCTGGCTGGAACGCTCGGCCGGTATGTTCAATCAGGTCGAAGCTGGGTCCAAGGATGCGATCCTTCTGAACCCCGAGTTCCCATCGTACAATTTCGACGTGATGGACGGTGTGACCTATCAGATCGACCTGTCGCAACCGTCGCGCTTTGGACCAAAGGGCGAAGAGGTGAACCCCGACGCAGCACGGATCGTGAACCTTGCCTTCAATGGCGCGCCTGTTACGGATGACATGGAGTTCATCATTGCCACCAACAATTACCGTGCATCCGGTGGTGGCGCGTTCCCGGGCGCAATGGGCGACACGATCGTGTTCGAAGCACCGGACACCAACCGCGACGTCATTGTGCGCTACATTGTCGAACAGGGCACAATCGATCCCAAAGCGGATGCCAATTGGTCGTTTTCGCCGCTGGCGGACACCACGGTGTTGTTCGAGACGGGTCCAAAAGCCCGCGACTATATGGGCGACGTCAAAGGTGTGGCAATCGAGGACGCCGGGGAAGGCGCCGACGGTTTCGCAGCCTTCCGCATTAAGCTCTGATCCAAAAGAAATGTCGCAACGATAACCTGACCCGCCACCTTGGTAACTCGGTGGCGGGTTTGCGCTGAACACCCGTACAGCTCGAAGGCACTGCCCCTGCAGAGTCAGATGCTACATTTTCAATTCGCGTTCCCGACAAGCGTCGTGGCGGCAGGTCATAGAACTTAGCGAACCGTTTGATCGCCAACTGAACTTCTGCGCTCCCAGTTCTGTCAAAGAAGCTGAATGGGTGAAGGCAGGGGCAAGTTGGTGAAATCTGTATTCAAGGATCTCGCGGCAAAGGGAGATTGAATATCCTATGGCAGGTAAAAAGTAGTCGCCTGCTGAACGGCATCTTGTTTCTCAGTTTTTTGCAAAGACCACGGACTGCGATCTGTAGAGCACAGCAACAAAAGGTCTTTCAGCTTCTGAACTACATTCGATACCATGAAAGACTCCGCTCTGTTGATTTTGAGTTCCTGTAATCCCGTCAGTTTGTTCAGTCTCATTTGTACCAGAGGCCGAATTGAAGATTTTGCCTTTCCCGTTACTTTCGTCAGCGTTTTAAGCCTGAGTGCAGTTGGATATTACAACGCCATGGGCCAAATCCAAATTCTATTGTACGCCGTGCGCCATCGGACTCGTTGTCTTACGTCGCACTTTGGGGTCTTCGTCGCTGTCTCGGCCAGCCTCTTTTTACGAACTGGCGAGTTTTGACTGATCCGACGTGTCAACTCTCGGCCTTGATAGCAGCGATCACAATGTCGATTGCGTGGTCCAGATCCGATTGCGAGATGGTCAGCGGCGGCGACAGTGTCAGAACGCATCCCTGACTGATCTTATAGCTCAATCCGGCCTCCAGACAGGCGTAGTAAATCCGTTCGGCACGCGCATTGCCCGGTATCTTTTCAACGCGATCATCAACGATTTCGACCCCGAACATCAAACCCCTTCCCCGGATGTCTCCGACGGTGGGTACGTTCTGAAGTTCGTCCATCAGACGACCAATTGCGTGCTCACCCAGCATGGCCGACCGATGAACCAACCCCTCATCTTCGATGATCTGAAGTGTTGTCAAAGCGGCCCGCGCGGTGACCGGGTTCTTTTCGTGTGTGTAATGACCAATGGCAAAATCCCCGCAAACATCCAATTGTTTGCGAGTAACACATGCGGCAATGGGCAGGATACCACCGCCAAGCGCTTTTCCAAGCGTCACAATGTCGGGAATGATCTCGTCATGTTCAAAGGCGAACATCCTGCCGGTTTTGCCAAGGCCGGTCGGGATTTCATCCATGATCAAAAGCGCGCCGTGACGATTGCACGCCTCGCGCACGGATTTCCAAAACCCCGGCGGTGGCACATAGGGCACCGCACGCATGGGTTCGGCTATGACCGCCGCCACATCTCCTTCACGCTCCAGAACATATTCGACCATTTTCGCGCAGGCCAACCCGCAGGTTTCCGGTCCCGCGTGATTGTATGGGCACCGGTAGCAGGCGAAAGGCGCGACATGTTCAGTCCCCGACAAGAGGGGGCCCGCGATATGACTGCGGAACGTCGCCTCGCCACCGACGCTTGCGGCGCCGAAGCCCGCACCGTGGAAGGCATCCCAGAAGCTGATTGTTTTGAACCGACCGGTCGCGGCACGCGCGATTTTGAGGGCAACCTCGTTGGCGTCAGAGCCGCCAGTGGTAAAGAGCATCTTCCCCAGATCGCCAGGCACGATATCTGCCAGTTTTTCTGCCAAATCCACTGCCGGGTCATTGGTAAAGCGGCGGGGTGCAAAAGGAAGATCATCAAGCTGCGCTTTGATGGCGGCTATCAGACGCGGGTGCCCATAGCCTATGTGGTGCACCGAGTTGCCATGGAAATCCATGTACCGGCGACCCTCCATATCCTCGATCCAGATCCCCTCGGCCTTTGCAATAGTGCTGACGCAGGGTGATGACAGAGATTGATGCAGAAACACATCCGCATCGCGTTTGAGCAGAGGTGCCGACTTCGGTCCCATGGACTTTCGCAACCATGCCTTGCGCGCTTCGGATGTGTTTGATTCCCCTTCCGTGTGGACAATCTGTGGCATGTCCGCTCCTCATTTCTGTCATCAAAAGATGCGGGCCCCAAAAGGCCCGCCAGTATCAGGGAGGATATGAGGCGCCCTTCCCGTCTGTGGGGAAAGGGCGCAAGGTTTAGTTGGGCCAGGGCAGCGAATAGGTTTTGACGTTGGTGAAAAACTTCATCGCCTCGATAACACCCTCCTTCACGCCGTTTCCGCTGTCCTTGATGCCGCCAAAGGGTGACATTTCAATGCGGTAACCCGGCTGTTCCCAGATGTTGCAGGTGCCGACATTCAACCCGTTGATAAAGGCGATGGCCCTGTTCAGGTCATTGGTGCAGACCCCAGAAGACAGGCCGAACTCGGTCGAATTCGAGATCGCCATCACCTCTTCGTCGTTGTCTGGTACGCGCACGATCGGCACGATAGGACCGAAAGTTTCTTCCATCACCAGCTCGCTGTCATGGGGAACCTTGTCGACAACGATAGGCGGCAGCAATGCGCCCTGACGGCCCGGGTGATACAAGATTTCTGCACCCTCTTTCTCAGCCTGCAGAACGCGGTTCTCGAATATCTCCGCGGCTTTGTCGTGGATCACACACCCCAGCTCGGTTTCGGGGTCTTGCGGATCGCCGAATTTGATCTTCTTGGCCTTCTCCAGAACCAGCGGCACAAATTTGTCGGCCACACTTTCCTGCACGAGGATGCGCTTGACTGCCGTACACCGCTGACCGGAGTTTCCGGTCGCCCCCGCCACTGCGATTGTTGCAGCTTTGTCCAAATCCGCATCGCTGAGGTCATTCAGAACGATCAGAGGATCGTTACCCCCAAGTTCCAGCGCCTGCCGCTTGTAGACGCCTTTCTCAGCGATCAACTTGCCCACCGGCACACCCCCGGTGAAGGTAATGATGTCGATATGTTCATTGGTGATCATCTCATCGCCAATGTCAGCCGGCCAGCCGGTCACCACCTGGAACATCTCGTGCGGCAGGCCTGCTTCATAAAGTATGTCGGCCAATGTCAGCGCAGTCAGCGGCGTCAGTTCGGTAGGTTTGCAAACCATGCAATTGTTGGTCGCAATCGATGGCGCGATTTTGTGGCTGACCATATTCAAAGGGTGATTGAACGGAGTGATCGCACTGATTGATTTCACCGGCTCTCGGGTGGTGAAAATCTTGCGGGCTTTGCCATTGTGGGTCAGATCGCAGGAAAAGATCTCGCCATCGTCCTTTAGTGCCTCAGCCGCCGCAAACTGATAAACATCCTGTGCGCGTTTGGTTTCGTAGATCGCATGCTGGTGGCAGATGCCCAGCTCCAACGTCAGCCATTTTGCAAGGTAATCGCGTTTCTCGCCGATCAGCTCGCCTGCGCGCTGCAAAATCTGGCTGCGCTCGTACCGGGTCAGTTTAGGTTTGTAATTCGCCGCGATTTCGAAAGCCCTGCGTGCGTGTTCTGCGGTGCCAGCGGGAACATGGCCCACGACCTCGTTGGTGTACGGGTAAAGAACAGGAATGGTTTTCTCGGTAAAGACGATCTCGCCACCGATCCGCATTCCTTCGTTACGAACTTCGATTTTCGACATGGTCTGGTCTTTCATGGCTTACTGTGCCGCCGCTGTAGTTGCGTAGAAAAAGGCATCAAAGTTGCGCAGCACGGGTTGGTTTGGCAGGTCGATGACACGGTTCACGATGAAGGGAACTTCTTGTTCCGTCAAACCACCATGGCTGCGCAGGGGCTCTTTGAGCGCTGCCAGATCGTGGCGATGCTCGGACGTTCCGATGCAAATGTTTTCGCCAGAAACCATCACAATGTCGCCAATCCGATCACCGGGCAATTCGAACCGTTCAATGGCCTGAGCCTTGGTCAGCACATGGGTGATACCGTCGGTCGCCTTGAGTTTGGCAATGATGTCACTCTGATCCGCGCCATCCGGCAGATAAGCGGTCGCGAACGAACCCAGTGCACCATGATGCACGACATAGGGGTCAGTGATCGGAAGGATGACCCGTGCCGCGTCCTTGCCCAGCCATTCGTCCATCAGGTCCTGCACATAGACGACCGAAGGGGATCCATCTGCCAGGTGCTTAGGCTTCATGCCGTGATCAGCCGTCACCACGATGGCGGCCCCCAATGCGTCCAACTCGCCCAGATAGCGGTCGAACATGGCGTAGAAATCAAGTGCGCCCTTTTGATCGGGTGCAAACTTGTGCTGGATATAGTCGGTAGTCGACAAATACATGACGTCGGGCTTGAACTCTTTCAGCAGCTTGACGCCAGCAGCAAAAACGAATTCCGACAGCTCGGCCGAGTAAACCTCGGGCACATCCATGCCCAGCCACTTGCTGGCGTTGTCGATGCCATGTTCCTCAAGCGTTGTTTCGCCCGAACGCTCAGAAGAGAATGCAACCGCCCTGCCCTCGTCAAACTTCAGCCCGGCACCAAGCAGCGCGCGAAGCTTGTCCTTGGCGGTTACCATCGCCACGCGGAAACCTGCATCATAGAACTGTGAGAAGATGGTCGGCGCGCGCAGGAAGCGGACATCGTTCATCATAACCTCTTCACCGGTGTCGGGATCAATAAGGTAGTTGCCGCAGATTCCATGCACGATCGGCGGACGCCCGGTGGCAATCGAAAGATTGTTGGGGTTGGTGAACGACGGAATAACAGAATGCGCCAGACGGTCTGTACCTTCCTCCCGCATCCGTTTGAGGTTGGGCATCAGCCCTTTCGCAATCGCCACGTCGAGGTATTCAGGTTCACATCCATCAAGGCAGATGGCAATTGCGGGCACCTTCGGCGTTGGGTAGACGCGCTCATTTGCTTCGACAGGGGTTTGAATGGTCATCTGTGTTTTCCTTGATTTTTATGCGGCCAACTTGGCGCGTTCTTCCAGTGCCCGGAGAGGAGGCGCAGCGCTTGTCACGCCCATTTCTTCCAGAGATTCTTTTGCAGCGATCACAACTTTACGCATGACATCTTCGTCCATCTGGCCGATGCAACCGACGCGGAAACTGTCGACGACAGTCAGCTTGCCCGGGTAGATAATGAACCCTTTTTCTTTCATCCGGTTATAGAACTGATCAAAAACGAAATTCTCATCAGCCGGGCAGAAGAAGGTAACGATGATCGGGCTCAACCAACGATTATCCAGCAGTGTTTCGAAACCCAGTTCCCGCATGCCCGCGACCATGACGTCCCGGTTGCGGGTATAGCGGGCGCCTCGACCTGCAACACCGCCTTCGGCAGTGTGCGCCCGAAGTGCCTCGATGAAGGCCGCAACCACATGCGTCGGCGGGGTAAACCGCCACTGTCCCGTTTTGTTCATATGCGCCCACTGCGCATACACATCCAGAGACAGCGAATGACTGTTGCCTTTTGCGGCTTCCAGCTCGGTCTTGCGCGCCACGATGAACCCGAAACCCGGAACGCCCTCGATGCATTTGTTCGCCGAAGACACCATGGCCTCGTAACGAATTTCAGTTGGTTTGAGCTCAATCGCTCCAAAGGCGGACATCGAGTCAATCAAGAGCTTGCGCCCGGCGGCATATGTGACCTCCGAAATCTCTTCGACCGGGTTCAGAATGCCCGAGCTGGTTTCGCAGTGAATGGCGACGACATGCGTGATGTCCGGGTCATCCGCGAGAATGCGCGCAACCTCATCACCCCTCGGCGGCAGGTAATCGCCTTTGTCCAACACAACATGATCACGACCCAGGTACTGCAACGTTTGTGCTGAACGCTGCCCGTAGGCACCATTTGCCAATACCAACGCCTTTCCGTCTCGCGGAATAAAGGATGCCAGCATCGCCTCGACGGAAAACGATCCGCTGCCTTGCATCGGTACGCAATCGAACGCGTCGGCACCCTCGCCAAGCAGGTTCAGCAGGCTTGACCGCACCTCCCGCGTCATGGCGCGGAAATCATCGTCCCAGCTACCCCAGTCACGTAACATTGCCTCTTTGACCGCGTAGGACGTTGTCAAAGGACCGGGCGTCAAAAGGTAGGGTTCACCAAGGCGCGGTTGCTCTAATTTTGGTTTGGATGGCGTCATTACCAGGCTCCAGAACAGCGTTTTCAGGAACACAATTGCAGCAACGCTTGCTATATGTGAAATTGCAATTATCAATCTAATCATAGGCGCAGCCTATGCATACATCTTCAGGGAACTGTAATGCGACACAGCCAGTTGAAAGCCTTTCATTACGTGGCCAAACATGGGGGATTTTCCCGTGCGGCAGAGGCTTTGTATCTGACCCAGCCAGCGATTTCCGAGCAGGTCCGAAAACTGGAACAGGATCACGACCTGTTGTTGTTCCAGCGTGAGCGAAAACGCGTGAACCTGACGCCCGAAGGCGAACAGCTTTACCGATTCACCAAACAGTATTTCGAGATCGAAGATCAGATTGAGGATTACCTCTCTGAAACCAAAGCCGCGATCGATGGAGAATTAAGGATCATTGCCGATTCAGCGCATCACATGACATCTTTTCTGGCGCCGTTCCAAAAGAAATACCCTAAAATCACGATCACTGTGCGATCCGGCAACACCGAAGAAATCCTGGAAGAGCTTCGGTCTTACAATGCAGAGATCGGTGTTGTTGGCAGCCTGTCTCCCGGCAAGGACATGGACGTATTGAATTTGGGGTCCACTGAAATCGTGGCCTTTGCTGGCCAGGGCGTGCTTTTGGCATCAAAACCCACCCTGACCCTGAAGGAGCTGGCCGAGTTGCCCCTGATTTTCAGAGAGCACGGGTCAAAAACACGCGAGAAACTGGAAGAAGCAGCCGAGAAACAAGGTATCAGGTTAAACCCGGCGATTGTAGCTGAAGGCCGAGAAGCCGTTCGCGAACTTGTTGCCTCGGGTGCAGGTATCGGTTTTGTATCTCAGGCGGAATATGGGCACGATGATCGACTGCGGCAAATCAAATTGAAGGGTGTGAAATTGCAAATGGGTGAAAGCATGATCTCACTTTCCCAGCGTCGCGATGTCAAGATCATACGGGCGTTTATGGACTTTGCGGAGCGGGTTCTTGGGGAGAAGGAAACCGCCGGAGATATGTGACCGGCGGGTTCTTGAGTTTTTTTTGTGGATTACCTGCTGCGCCAGGCCTGTGTGCGGGCCAGGATGCCTTTTGATGCCATCAAATGAAAGATCCGGGCGGCTGCGTTGGTGTAG